>JBJEAF010000275.1:0-6386 GCA_051868755.1 Alloprevotella sp. | reverse complement strand
ATTCACACATTTATCCAAAAATCATGCACCGGGATTTCGGCTTGAGCCATAAAAACAGCAGGCAGCCGGAATAAATGAGTTCACTCATGAGGCGTTCTTTAAAACCTAATTTATAGAACACCCCTATAGCAATTATAGAGAGCCATAGAGAACTATAGAATCCTATAGAGAGCCATAGGATTCTATTAGAGAGCACCCGCCCCTAACCATTCCCTTCCGAGATGCGCCGAAGCTCATCCATATTCAGGAAGCGGATTTTTCTGCCCTTCACCTCCAGCAAGCCATTGTCAGCAAACATGGACAGCGTGCGAATGGCATTGCTGGTTGTCATGTTCGATAAAGAAGCCAAGTCCTCACGCGAGATGCGCAAGTCGAGCGTTTCCCCATCATTTTCCAATCCATAAATATGCTGCAAGTCCAACAGTGATTCAGCCAGTCTACCGCACACGTGTTTCTGCGTCAGGCTCACAATGCGCTTGTCTGCCGCCCCAAGGTCCACGGCCAAAGCCTTCACGAAGAAACGGCATAGTGCCGCATTGGTCCGCATCATGTTCATCATAATGCCCACAGGCAGCAACAACACACTCGACTCTTCGAAGGCTGCCGCTTCGGTCACATAATTCTCATAAGCGATAGCTGCACGATAACCAAAGAACTGCCCAGGCCGCAACACGCGGTTAATCAAACGTTTCCCTCCCAGTCCGTCACGATATATTTTTACCCTTCCCGACAGCAGAAAGTACAGGTATTCAGGCCGTGCCCCCAAGCGGTAGATCATTTCATGCTTTTTGAAACGCTCTACCGTCAGTGCCATTTCCACCAGACGCTGCTCGTCTTCGTCCAGCACATTCCACACCTCACCCATCATGCGTGCGGCGGCCAACTTGCTATACTTTTCTATTTTGGGCATAAGCTAACTTAGTTTCGTGTGTTGGTCAAAAAACATGCGGTCTGCACTGCACAACCCCATTCGGCAACACACCGAATGCCGGCAGCAACATTGCAAGTTAAGTCCGCATTCTGTAAAGCCGAGTGAAAAATCACAGGGCATAAATCGCCGCAAAATTAGCAAAATCACCCCGCAAGACAAATAAATGTATACGATTTTGCACCTGAAATCACGAAAAAAAGGGCTTTGGCCAAAATAATTCAAAAAAACTTTTTGGCCACAACATTTTTTGCCTACTTTTGAGAGCCGAATTGGAACCAATCCTGTAAAGTCTATGTTACAATTCGCATGAGCGGCTATCCGCCCAGCACCTTCAACGAAGGACTGCAAGCGGCATAGCAGCCTATCCAAGCCTACTATAACAAACCTTTAAATCATAATCAACCATGTGCTATCTAAGATTTGACAAAGCGCAGATGACCAACTTGCAAGACTCCCTCAAAAAGGAGATGCTCATCACCAACCGGTCAGGTGCGTATTGCTCAACGACCCTTGTAGGGTGCAATATCCGAAAGTACGATGGACTGCTCGTAATTCCTATACCCGAGCTGGACGACGAAAACCACGTTCTGCTTTCTTCGCTCGACGAAACCGTCATCCAGCATGGCGCGGAGTTCAACCTGGGCCTTCACAAGTACCAAGGAGAAAACTACAGTCCCAAGGGACACAAGTACATCGTCAGCTTTGAATGGGACCAGGTTCCCACCTGGACTTACCGCGTAGGCGGCGTGCTGCTCAAGAAGGAAATCATCTTCGAGCGCTACGTTCACCGCATCCACATCCGCTACACCCTTCTTGAAGCTCATTCTGCCACCACACTCCGCCTTCGTCCCTTCCTCGCTTTCCGTAGCGTGCGCCAGTGGACACATGAAAACGGCGTAGCCAACCTTGGCTACGACAACGTGAAGAACGGTGTGCGCATGTGCCTCTATCAGGGCTATCCCGACCTTTACATGCAGCTCAGCAAGAAGGCTGAGTGGAACTACTGCCCCGACTGGTATCGCGGCATCGACTACACCAAGGAGCGCGAGCGCGGCTACAATGCCATTGAAGACCTCGCTGTACCCGGTTACTTCGAAATGCCCATCAAGAAAGGCGAAAGCATCATCTTCAGTGCCGGCGTCGAAGCCACCGAACCCAAGCAGATGAAGGAATTTGTAGAAAACGAAATCCCTCGCCTCGACCATCGCGACAGCTTCTATCATTGCCTTGTCAACGCCGCCCACCAGTACCGCGTAAAGAAAGACGGCGAAACCTACATCCTTGCTGGCTATCCCTGGTTCAAGCCTCGTGCGCGTGATACCTTTATTGCCATGCCCGGCCTTACGCTGGCCATTGGTGAAGAAGAACGCTTCGAAGCCTACATGAGCACAGCCTCAAAGGCCATCTACAACTTCATCAACAAAGAGCCCATGTCAGTGGGCATCTACGAAACCGAACAGCCCGACACGCTGCTTTGGGCCGTATGGACGCTCCAGCAATATGCCAAGCACACCTCGCGCGCAGCCTGCTATGAGAAGTACGGACAGCTGCTCAAGGACATCATGGCCTTCATCTGGAGCGGCAAGCATCCCAACCTCTTCATCCATGACAACGGCCTGCTTTATGCCAATGGACGTGACCACGCTATCACTTGGATGAACTCGCAGGCCAACGGACGTCCCATCGTGCCCCGTTCGGGCTACATCGTTGAGTTCAACGCCTTGTGGTACAACGCGCTCAAGTTCTTTGAGCAGATCCTCAGCGAAAACGAAGCTCCCGAAAATGCAGCCCTTGCCCAGAAAGCCGGTGCCGAAGCCGAAAAGGTGGGCCAATCCTTCAAGGAGGTCTTCCTCAACGAATACGGCTATCTGCTGGACTATGTCGACGGCCAGATGATGGACTGGAGCGTACGCCCCAACCAGCTCTTTGCCATTGCCCTCGACTTCTCGCCCCTCGACATGAAGGAGCGCAAGTCTGTGCTCGACATCTGCACCAAAGAACTTGTCACACCCAAAGGCATCCGTTCGCTTTCACCCAAGAGCGGAGGCTACACCCCCATGTATGTCGGTCCGCAAACCCAGCGCGACTATGCTTACCATCAGGGAACTGCCTGGCCGTGGCTCACCGGCTTCTATCTCGAAGCCTACCTGCGCGTTTACCGCATGAGCGGTGTCAACTACATTGAACGCCAGCTCATCGGCTTCGAAGAAGAACTCTTCTACCACTGCATCGGCACCATTCCTGAACTCTTCGACGGTAATCCGCCCTTCCACGGACGCGGTGCCATGTCCTTTGCCATGAACGTGAGCGGTATTCTCCGCGCACTTCGCCTGCTTGAGAAATACAATAATGCCATGGAATAAGCCACTGCCGGAGAGGCTGTTCGCAACCTGTAGAACAGCCTCTCCCGCAAGGCAACTTAAAAAGTGAAACTTATGAAAGTGCTAATGTTCGGTTGGGAGTTCCCTCCTCACATCCTCGGTGGACTTGGAACTGCCAGTTACGGCATCACGAAAGGCTTGGCCGCACAGCCCGATATGCAAATCACCTTCTGTCTGCCCAAACCCTGGGGCGACGAGGACAAGAGCTTCATGAACATCATTGGTCTGAGCGAAACCCCCATCGTGTGGCGTGACGTCAACTACGACTATGTAAAGGAACGCCTCGGCACCAAAATGGACCCGCAGCTCTACTACAGTCTGCGCGACAACATCTATGCCGACTTCAACTACCGCCTCACCGATGACTTGGGCTGCATCGAGTTTTCCGGACGCTATCCCGAAAACCTGCAGGATGAGATCAACAACTACTCCATTGTGGCCGGTGTCATTGCCCGTCAGCAGCAGTACGACATTATCCACGCACACGACTGGCTCACCTATCCCGCAGGCATCCATGCCAAGAACGTGAGCGGCAAACCGCTGGTTATCCATGTGCATGCCACCGACTTCGACCGTTCACGCGGTCATGTCAACCCCACGGTCTATGGCATCGAGAAGGACGGTATGGACCACGCCGACTGTATCATGTGTGTGTCTGAACTGACCCGCCAAACGGTTATCAACCACTATCACCAAGACCCTGCCAAGTGCATCACCATGCACAACGCCGTCTATCCACTCTCGCAGGACATCCTCGACATGGTGGCCGAACGCCGCAAGCAACGTGAGAACCGCAAGGAGAAGGTGGTCACCTTCCTCGGACGTATCACCATGCAGAAGGGTCCTGAATACTTTGTCGAAGCTGCTGCCCTTGTACTGAAGCGCACACGCAACATCCGCTTCTGCATGGCAGGCTCCGGCGACATGATGAACGACATGATCAACATGGCTGCCGCACGTGGCATTGCCGACCGATTCCACTTCCCGGGCTTCATGCGCGGCAAGCAGGTCTACGAGGCATTTGCCGACTCCGATGTCTACGTCATGCCTTCTGTCAGCGAACCCTTCGGTATCTCGCCCCTCGAAGCCATGCAGTGCGGTGTGCCTTCCATCATCTCCAAGCAGAGCGGTTGTGCCGAAATTCTTGACAAGTGCATCAAAACAGACTATTGGGACATCTATGCCATGGCCGATGCCATGTACTCACTCTGCACCAACGAGTCGCTCCACGAATACCTCAAGGTTGAAGGAAAGAACGAAGTTGATCAGATCACCTGGGAAAAGGTAGGCGAGCGTATCTATAATGTATACAGCAGCCTCATCCACTAACCCACAGGCCCGCTAAAGTAAACAAGTCACATTCACACTACTTACGCTGGCCTCCGAAAGGCTTACAGGCCACAGCCAGCCTTAAAACCCCAATTCATCATGAAAACAGTTTGTCTTTATTTCGAGATACACCAAAATATCCACCTGAAGCGTTACCGTTTCTTTGACATCGGCACCGACCACTACTACTACGATGACTACGAAAACGCACGCTCCATCTCCGAAACAGCCGAACGTTCCTACGTGCCTGCTCTCGAAGCACTCATTGAAATGGCCAAGGCTAATCCCGGCTATTTCAAGTGTGCCTTCTCGCTTTCGGGCTGCGCTATCGAACAGCTTGAGAACCATGCTCCTCAGGTCATCGAACTGTTGCAGCAGCTCAACGAAACAGGCTGCGTCGAGTTCCTTGCCGAGCCTTACTCGCATGGCTTCTCCTCGCTGAAGAACGAAGAGACCTTCCGCGACGAAGTGAAGCGCCTTTGCGCCAAGGTGAAGAACCTCTTTGGCAAAGAGCCCAAAATCTTCCGCAACTCCTGCCTCATCTACAGCGATGAGATTGGCGAACTCGTTGCCTCTATGGGCTTCAAGGGTATGCTTGCCGAAGGTGCCAAGCACGTGTTGGGCTGGAAGAGTCCCCACTTCGTTTACAGCTGCAACCGCAACCCGCAGCTCAAGCTCCTGTTGCGCGACCACTCGCTGTCGGAGGACATCTCCTTCCGCTTCAACGATTCTTCCTGGAGCGAATACCCCCTCTTCGCCGACACCTATGCCAACTGGATTGCCAACCTCCCCGAAGAGGAGCAGGTCATCAACATCTTCATGGAGCTGTGCGCCCTCGGCATCTTCCAGCCCCTGTCGTCCAACATTCTGGAGTTCATGAAGGCCCTGCCCGCCCAGTTCAAGGAACGCGGCATCTCCTTCAGCACACCGTCTGAAATCTGTGCCAAGGTCAAGTCGGCCGGCGAACTCACCGTCAGCTATCCCACCTCATGGGTAGACGAAGAACGCGACCTGTCACCCTGGTTGGGCAACTGCATGCAGCAGGAAGCCATCGAGAAGCTCTACTCTATTGCCGACCGTGTACGCATCTGCCGTGACCGTCGTCTCATGCAGGACTTCGACTACCTCCAGGCATCCAACAACCTGCGCTTCATGTCGACCAAGCCCAACAGCTACGGCGGCTATCGCGGTATCTATGATTCACCCTACGATGCCTTCACCAACTACATGAACATTCTGGGCGACTTCATTACCCGCGTGAACGACCGTTACCCGCTCGACATTGACAACGAAGAACTCAACTCCCTGCTCACCACTATCAAGAATCAGGGTGACGAGCTGGAGCGCAAGGACAAGGAGATTTCGAAGCTGCAGAACATGCTCGCACGCCTCGAAAAGAAGGAAGACGGTGCAGCCAAGAAGGCACCCGCCAAGAAAGCTCCGGCCAAGAAGGCTGCTGCCAAGAAGGCTGAATAACAGCATCTAAACCCAAGTTGACTACAAATACCTGTCTGCCGTCTGGCCGGAAACCATTCCGTGCCAGACGGCTTTGTTTCTCTATAGCTGCTATAAATAATTCAACTTCCACAGGTCGCTGCCGTTAGTTGACAAGCGTTCAAGGCACGGGCTGAAAGCCCTGCTGCGGCTCGGCAAAACATTCAAGCGAGCTTGATGTTCTGCTCTCACCTGCTTGGGCTTTCAGCCCGTGCCTTGAACCCTTGTTAACTATCTGCAACTACTTGCGA
>JBJEAF010000274.1:7952-24950 GCA_051868755.1 Alloprevotella sp. | reverse complement strand
AGAAGATATACTTCATCTGCGATAGAAGATATACTTCATCTGCGATAGAAGATATACTTCATCTGCATTAGAAAATATACTTCATTTTTGATAGGCTATTTGGCTCATGTAACGATGCGTTCTACATCTCCATGAGAAACTTGACCATACGAAAAACACCCCACTTGCAGGACATGCCTGAGCGGGGTGTTTGGATGGTCTCAGTTGCCCATAAGGCTGTGTGGCTACATGGGGCGTGTCAACAGAGAGGGACACATTATGCCGTTTGAGCACAGCGATAGGGACAGACGGCAGATTAGTCGAGGTTGGCCAGTTTGTTGTCAGAGCCCAGTACTTCAACAATCTTGTGCTCGTACTGCTTCTTCATGTTGTCGCGAGCGGGACCGAGGTACTTGCGGGGGTCAAATTCACCCGGCTTTTCGGCAAATACCTGACGGATGGCAGCGGTCATAGCCAAGCGAGAGTCAGAGTCGATGTTGATCTTGCAAACGGCACTCTTGGCAGCCTTGCGGAGCTGTTCTTCGGGAATACCTACAGCGTTGGGCAGCTTGCCGCCGTACTTGTTGATGGTGTCAACTTCTTCCTGGGGAACGCTCGAAGAGCCGTGGAGTACGATGGGGAAGCCGGGGAGCTGCTCCATAACGGCATCCAGCACGTCGAATGCCAAGGGAGGAGGAACGAGACGGCCAGTTTTCGGGTCGCGGGTGCACTGTTCGGGAGTGAACTTGTAGGCACCGTGGCTCGTACCGATTGAAATGGCGAGGCTGTCGCAACCTGTGCGGGTGGCAAAGTCAACCACTTCTTCGGGCTTGGTATAGTGGCTCTCGGCGTGGCATACCTCGTCCTCAACACCAGCCAGCACACCCAATTCACCTTCAACGGTTACGTCGAACTGGTGGGCATAGTCAACAACCTTCTTGGTCAGGGCTACGTTCTCTTCGTAGGGAAGGCCAGAACCGTCAATCATCACAGAGCTGAAGCCCATGTCGATGCAGCTCTTGCAGGTTTCGAAAGTGTCACCGTGGTCCAGGTGGAGCACAATTTCAGGATGCTTGCAGCCGAGTTCCTTGGCATACTCTACAGCACCTTCGGCCATGTAGCGAAGCAGGGTCTGGTTGGCATAAGCACGGGCACCCTTAGACACCTGAAGGATGACGGGGCTCTTTTTCTCAGCGGCAGCCTGGATGATGGCCTGCAGCTGCTCCATGTTGTTGAAGTTGAAGGCAGGAATGGCATAGCCGCCGTTGATGGCACGCTTGAACATCTCGCGGGTGTTCACCAAACCGATTTCTTTGTAGTTTACCATAATTGTTTGTACTTTATTAAAAGTGAGAATGCAGAAGCAATGTAGGCAGCCGAAGTGTATGGTATGTCACCAACACCCGGCCGAATAGGCTAAAACCTGCAAGTAGCAGTCCAGACTGCGTGGGCAGGCAGGTAATAACGTAGGCAAAAGTACGACTTCTGGCATTTTCATGCAAGCGAAACAGTATTTTTTTTGCTTTAAGCGTCTGCATATAATGGTAGGGGTACCCTCTGTCCTGGTAATACCTGCCGCCTTGCTTTTTAAGTTGTTGGATATGGGGAAATCACCTTCACCTGAAAATCTTGTGAGTTGTGCCATCGCTCATGCGCACAATGTTGAGTCCGGGCTTCATGCCGTCCAGCCGTTTTCCCGAAAGGTCATATATGGCTTCAATGGTTGCTGGATGGCAAGTCGCATTGTTTTCGATGCCTGCAGAGGTTATGGATTGGATCGTGCCGAATCCGCTCCAAGAAGCTGTGGTCTTGTATGATTCCAAGGAAGACTCAGGAACATAGAGCGTAGCTTTGTCTATGGGGGATTTATCGAAGAAACTACCTTGTGCAGGAGTGGGCATCCTGCAAATTACAGTGCTTAGAGCATTCAAGTACCTGTAATACGACAATTCCCATCCAAATGCGGGATCTGAGCCGTAGGTGGAGAAGACACCCGACAAAACCACAACATTCTTGTTGCTTCTGAAATCTTTCTCCTCTGGTTGGGCATAAGCACTCATGAAGGATATGCTGACGAACACGATTGCTATAATGCAGCAGGCCAAGCGTAACCTATTTATACTATTATTAATTCAAGTTTCGCAAGCAGTTGCAGATAGTTCACAAGCGTTCAAGGCACGGGCTGAAAGCCCAACAAGCGCTTAGCCCAGGGCTTCGCCCTGGGTAGAACGAGGCGATAAAGTTCGCCCTGCAAGGGCAAAAGCGTATGTTCGCAACGCTTGTCTACTAACGCTTTTGCCCTTGCAGGGCGCATTTACGGTGGTTAACCCACTCAGGGCGATGCCCCGGGCTAAGTGATCATTGCCCCTTAGGGGCGTTGCTTGAACGCTTGTGAACTATCTGCAACTGCTTGCGAAACTTGAATTGTTGATATTCTACTATTGGGTATTCAAAGCCTCTTATGTCAGAGTCATCATGTATGCCTCCTTTTTCAAGGTCAATGTAAGTTTTCCTGATGTCGTTTTCGTGTGAAGTCCGCAGTAACATCCGAAGAGGAAGGCTGCTTTACACACAGGTGCTTGCATTCTGTCTGTTCCAAGCGCTTCACCTCCTCGATGGTAAGGAACTCACGTTTGCTTTCCGTTCAGGCAGTGGTTCGGCAGGTGGTCAGGTTATGACGGGGCTCAGGGCATGTTCGGCTCGTGCTTGCGCTGCTGCCGAAGTTGCCAGGTGTTGTAGAGGTTGTGCCAAATACTGTAGAAGCCGCCGGCTAATGAGGTCACAGGATTCAGGAAGGTGTAGCCCATCCAAATGGCAAACACGGTGTTCTTCTGTCCCAATGCCTGGGTAGTGCTGATCAAACGGTTGCAACGACGGCCTATGGTGTGGCCCAACCAGAATTGCAGTATACAGCAGAGCAGGGAGGCCAGCGCTATGCCGCCCAATTCGATGGGTGGATGGGTGGTGTGGACTATGCTGCGCGTGGTTACGGAAATAGCGATGCTTAGCGAAACGGCCCACAAGTAAAATGCCAGACCGGGAAATGAAAGCAGCCTGCGGTGAAGGGCAGGAAGGGCGAAACGCACCACTTGTGCTGCCAGCAATGGGCAGATGAGCATGGGGAAAACTTTGGCAAGGATACGCTGGAAGGCTTGCCAGAACTGCATGTCTTGCTGTTCGCGGATGAGGGGAACGAACAGGGGCACCATGACAGACACGGCGAGGTTGATGAGCAGGGTGTACATGGTGACATCGGTTGCATCGCCCCTGAGCTTTTGCGTGACTACTGCTGCTGCTGTAGCTGTGGGACAGATGAGACACAGCAAGGCTCCCTGCAAGGATACGCTCACACCTTCAGACGGTTGATAGTAATGAATGGTGAGGCTGATGAGGGCAAAGGTGACACACTGGAAGAGCAGCAGCCATAGGTGGCTGAGCCGTAGCCGAAGGGTGCGGCAGTCAATCTTGCAGAATGACAAAAAGAGCATGGAGAAGATGAGCACGGGTTGCACGATGGCTACGGTCGGTGCAGCCCAGGGCCGTGTGGCGTTGAACAACGGGCAGTTGGCATAGACCAGATAAGCCAGTATTCCGGTGAGAATGGCTAAAGGTAGTGTCCAGTTCCTGATGAATTGCAGGACGGTGTTTGTGTTGGTATCCATTGTCACAATATTTTATTTATAGGATTGGCTGCTTCTTCCTCCTTCATAACCTCATCACCTTGTCCTCTCATAACCTAAAGAGTTCAGGATATGGCTGAGAAGTTGATTCGCGACTTTTTCAGCCGTCGCAGTTGTTGCCACATTTCCTGATGTTGGGGGAGGTTTTCGGCAGGGTCAGCCAGCAACACATCGGCGGCAGCCTGTCGGGCCACTTCCATCAGTTCGCGGTCTTTCACCAAGTGAGCAATCTTCAGGTCGAAGGGCATGCCGCTTTGTGCCGTGCCCTCCAAGTCGCCCGGCCCGCGCAGTTTCATGTCTTCTTCGGCAATCACAAAGCCGTCAGTCGTGTCGACCATTACCTGCATTCGGCGGCGGGTTAGGTCGCTGAGGTGGTTTTCGGTCATCAGGATGCAGTAGGACTGGTCTGCTCCTCGCCCTACCCTGCCCCTTAGCTGGTGCAGCTGGGCCAGTCCGAAACGTTCGGCATTCTCAATGACCATGACTGAGGCATTGGGCACGTTGACACCGACCTCTATCACAGTGGTGGACACTAACAGGTGTGTGTGGCCACATTTGAACTGCTGCATCGCGGCTTCCTTGTCGGACGGCTTCATCTTGCCATGTACCATGCCCACGCGAAATTCGGGATAGGTGTCAACGAGCTGGTTGTAGCCCGTTTCGAGGTCACGCAGATTCTGTTTCTCGTTTCCCTTGATGAGCGGATAGACCACATATGCCTGTCTGCCTTCGCGTAACTGATGGCGTATGCCTTCGACCAACTTGTAGCGGTCGGCCTGACGGTAGTGAAGAGTCTGTATGGGCTTGCGTCCAGGCGGGAGCTCATCGATGACACTCACGTCGAGATCACCATAGACAGTCATGGCCAAGGTGCGCGGAATGGGCGTGGCCGTCATAACCAGGATGTGGGGCGGACGTACATTCTTTTGCCACAGTTTGGCCCGTTGCTTGACCCCGAAGCGGTGTTGCTCGTCGATGACCACAAAACCGAGGTTGAGGAATGACACGGCAGGTTCGATGAGGGCATGCGTTCCTACCAGGATATTCACCGAACCGTCGGCCACACCTTGAAGTACAGCCTGCCGCTTTTTTCCCTTGACAGTCCCTGTGAGCAATGCCACCCGCACGGGGTGATTGTGCAGGTAGCCTGTGAGCGAAGCGTAATGCTGTTCGGCCAGGATCTCGGTAGGGGCCATGATGCAGGCTTGGAATCCATTGTCGGTAGCCAGCAGGCAGCACAGCAGTGCTACCATGGTCTTGCCACTTCCCACGTCACCCTGTAACAGGCGGTTCATTTGACGTCCGGTGGCAAGGTCAGCCCTGATTTCGCGTATCACCCGCTTCTGGGCCCCGGTCAGTTCGAAGGGCATGCTGTTGTGGTAGAAGTCGAGGAAGTGGCTGCCTACACGCAGAAAGGGAAAGCCTTGGGTGTTCTGGCTGCGGGTCTGACTGTAGCGCAGGATGTCGAGTTGCAGGAAGAAGAGTTCCTCAAACTTGAAACGGCGCGTGGCACCAGGCAAATCGGCTGCCTGACCAGGATGGTGCAGGGTGTGTAATGCCTGCATGAAGGGCTGCAGGTTATACTGGTTGCGCAAATATTCGGGCAGCGGGTCGGCCAGCGTGTGCCCTTTGATCATTTCGAAGGCGCGCTGCACCAGTTCGGCCAGTGTGTGGGAAGTGATTCCCTGCTTCTTCATGCGTTCACTGGTATGGTAGTGTGGCTGCATGGTGAGCGGCTGGTCGCTGGCTGCATCGGCATCTTCGAGTTCGGGGTGGGCAATGTTCATGCGTCCGTTGAACCAGGTGGGCTTGCCCAGCAGGAGATAGGTGTGGTTGTAGAGCAGGCGTTTGTCCCATGTACGCAGGCTGTTGAACCATACGAGTTCGACCATTCCCGTGCCATCCGAAAATATGGCTGTGAGACGTTCGCGACGACCGCTTCCCTCGACATTCTTGGCCACCACTTGCCCTTTGAGCAGTACATAAGGCATACCCTCCACCAGGTTGCTGATGGAGTGTATCACACTACGGTCAATGTATTTGTAGGGGAAGTGGTAGAGCAAGTCGCGCAGCGTGAAGATGTTCAGTTCTTCACCCAGCAACTTGGCCCGCAAGGGTCCTACGCCCTTTACATACTTAATGTCGGTTTGCAGGATGGGGTCCATGGTCGGTTTCAACGGAGTTTAGGCCCGCCGATTCAGAATTTCAGGTTGGCCACCATGTTGCCTGGCATACCTTCGTAGCACATGCCGCGAATCACGTTGTCGACATTGGCGGGTTCCCTCACCAGACGTTTGGCAATGGCGCTGGCAAAATGGTGTGTGGCGGCAGGACCGCAACCCGTAATGATATTGTCGTGTTCGACTACATAGGCATTGCTGTGATAAATGGCTCCTTCCAGATAGTGCTGCATGCCAGGGTAGATGGTGGCATGTTTGCCTTTGAGTATACCTGCGGCTGCCAGTGCCATGGGAGCGGCACAGATAGCTGCAATAATGGAACCTTGAATGAACTGCTGCTGCAGAGCCAGTCGCAACACCGTGTTGGCGGCTATGGTTTCGGCTCCTTTCAGACCGCCAGGCAATACCAGCGCATCGCAGAAGTCCAGATGGTTTTTACGGAAAAGGCTGTCGGCCTTGACTACTGCGCCGTGGGCACTGGTTACAACACGTTTGCCGGTGATGCTCAGAGATTGCACCTGCAAACCGCAGCGGCGCAGGATGTCGGCTGTACCAAAGGCTTCGATCTCTTCAAAACCGTCGGCTAAAATCAGATATATCATATATTATATATAAGGTGTGACTTTGTTTATGAAATTAGTTTATGGAAATAGTTTATAGTTGAAAGTCTAAAAGCTTATAAGCTCAGTCATCTGACGCTTCTCAACTGCGCTTCGGGGCGACCATTAAAACTATAAACTTTGGACTATAAACTTTTCGGCTTTCTTGTGGCCCATGACGAAACAGCCAGGCACTTGAGGTAGAGGGCGATAGTTTCCTTCAGGCCCAGATAGAGGGCATCGCTGATCAGTGCGTGTCCAATACTCACCTCATCGGTCCATGGGATGCACTGGTGGTAATAAGCCAGATTCGTGAGGCTCAAGTCGTGGCCCGCATTCAGTCCCAGGCCCCATTCGCGGCAACAGCACGCCGTTTCGACAAAGGGGGCAATGGCCTTGGCACGGTCGGCAGCATAGCCTGCGGCATAAGGCTCAGTGTACAGTTCAACGCGGTCGGCTCCAGCCTTGAGGGCATATTCAGCCATTTCGGGCTCGGGGGCAATGAAAAGGCTGGTGCGTATGCCAGCTTCTTTGAAGCGTCCGACCGTTTGCTGCAGGAAGTCGAGATGACTGCGGGTGTCCCAGCCTGCATTCGAAGTGAGCTGTCCAGGCTTGTCGGGCACCAGCGTAACTTGGGCTGGCCGTACGGAGAGCACCAAATCGCAAAATTCGGGTGAGGGATAGCCCTCGATATTGAACTCTGTGGTCAAATGGGGCTTCAGCGCAAGTACATCGGAGCGGCGTATGTGCCGCTCGTCGGGCCGAGGATGTACGGTGATGCCTTGTGCGCCGAATCGTTCGCAGTCTAAAGCTACCTGAAGAACATCCGGGTTGTTGCCTCCCCGCGCATTGCGCAAAGTGGCCACTTTGTTGATGTTTACACTTAATTTTGTCATAAATCTCCGCTGTTATCCCACAAAAATAGGTACATTTGCGGGCTTTCGTTTAGTTTACGGCGGGCAAATGTACAAATTTGTACGTTTTGTGAAGATATGCTTGCCGTAATTTTAAGGCATATAGCTGCGGCTTTAGACTTTTTTAGCTATGCCGGACTTAAAGATGCTGAAGAAAGCTGACTAAATCCCTGTCAAGGTCATCACCTTTGGCAAACTTAGGACAAACGCAACAACCCCATAAACAGACATGGACTATTCGCACTTACGTTTTGCCCTCTTCGGCAATGTGTACCAAACCAAGAAGAACCAATTTGTGGCCGCCATATTGCAAAAGTTGTCAGACTTGCACGTGAATGTGTTGATAGAGTCTGACTTTGCGGACTTCCTTGAACACCAGTTGGCGGTACGGGTGAGCGACTACAAGCTGTTCGGTGCCAACGAGACATTTGCAGCCGATGCAGCCATTTCTATTGGTGGTGACGGCACGTTTCTGGGGACTGCTGCCAAGGTGGGCACAGCCGGTATACCCATTTTGGGTATCAATACAGGACGGCTTGGCTTTCTGGCCGACGTGTCGCCCGAGGCTATCGGCCCTTCGCTTGAGGCCCTCTGTCAGGGCGATTATGTGGTGGAGAAGCGCAAAGTGCTGCAAGTCTCGCACAACATGGGGGCGGATAACTTCTATCCATTTGCTCTCAATGAGGTGGCAGTGCTGAAACATGACAATTCGTCATTGATAGAGATTGCCACCTACGTGGACAATAACTACCTGACCACTTATCTGGCCGATGGCCTGATAGTGACAACTCCTACAGGATCGACTGGCTATTCGCTGAGTGTAGGCGGTCCGATTCTCACCCCGCAGTCGGGCACTTTCTGTCTGGCTCCCGTAGCGCCACACAGCCTTTCGGTGCGTCCTGTGGTGGTGCGTGATGAAGTTGAAATACGCCTCCATATCCGCAGCCGCAGCCACAACTTCCTGCTTTCGGCCGACGGGCGCAGCCAGTCGCTGCCCGAGACGGCGATAATCACAATTCATCGTGCAGCCCATACGGTCAAAGTCATCAAAATAGAGCATACGCACTTCTTTGACACGTTGCGCGACAAGATGATGTGGGGAGCCGACCAGCGCAATTAGCTGTTTGGCTACCCGCAATGTACTGTGTTGTTCCCGCCTCTGCATGATGGCTGCTGCCGCTGTTTGCTGTTGGGGCCGCAGAAGCTATCTTCCCTGTGTAGTGAAGTGAATGAAAAACCATTGCCTATATCATGACCCGTACAACCCCACAAATATTGCGCTATCTCGTTTCACGCCTGAACGGACACCGCCTGCAGGCCACCCTGAACACTGTGGTTGGGGTGCTGCTCGTGGTCATTGACTTGGGTTTTGTTTGGGCTACGAAACTGGCCATCGACATAGCTACCGGCGAGCAGGCCCCGATTTCATTGTATGGGGCGTTTGCATTGATTGCCTGCATCATGGGGTTGCGCATCACGCTGGTAGTTGCATCCCGTTGGATAAAGGCCATTTTAGGTGTGAAGGCACAGAACCAAATGCGCCGCAACCTGTTTGCCCATCTGCTGCAATGTCCTTGGACCGACTTGCGGGCGTACCATACGGGCAATCTGACCAATCGTATAGAGCGGGATGTGACCGATGTGGTAGGCTTTGCCACCGAAACGGTGCCGTCGTTCATCACCACCCTGTGCCAGTTTGTCGGTGCCTTCCTGTTCCTGTTTTTCATGGACAGCACTTTGGCCCTCATCATTGTGTGCATTTTGCCCTTCTTCATCATTACCGGCAAGCTCTATGTGAAAAAAATGCGCGCGCTTTCGCGTGAAGCACGCGACATGGAGGGACGCATACAGTCGATTATTCAGGAAACGCTGCAACACGTACTGGTGGTGAAGACCCTGCAACGCAGCGACCATTTTGTGCACACACTGAATGGCACGCAGGATGACCTGCACCGCTGTATTCTGAGTCGCACACGCTATTCCACCTTTTCGGGCACGCTGTTGAATGCGGGATTCGCTACAGGCTATTTTGTCACCTTCGTTTGGGGGGCCATCAGTTTGTCAACGGGTGCCATCACCTATGGAGCCATGTTGGCCTTTGTGCAGTTGGTAGGCCAGATCCAAGGTCCGGTGCGTAATCTCACCAAATTCATACCCGTGTTCATCAGCTCGTTTACGGCTGCCGAACGGCTTATGGAACTGGAGGACATAGCGGCCGAGCCGGCTGAAGAACTTGTGCCGGCTGACCGGCTCGTTCCTCCCTTGGGCATAACACTCGAATCGGTGAGCTTTGTCTATCCCAACGGAACGCGTCGCATCATCGACAATTTGTCACACACCTTTGCTCCGGGCACCATAACGGCCCTGTTGGGAGAGACTGGTGCCGGAAAGACAACCCTGGTCCGTCTGCTTCTGGCATTGGTCAGGCCTACCGAAGGACACCTATATATAATAGGAGCAGACGGGCAGAAATGGCCCGTGGGCCCTTCAATGCGCCACCTGTTCGCCTATGTGCCGCAGGGCAACACCCTTTTCTCGGGCACGATTCGCAGCAATCTGTTGCAAGCCAATCCCCAAGCGAGCGAACAAGAAATGTTTGAGGTGCTGGAAACGGCTGCTGCTGATTTCGTCAAGCGGAAACCTTTGGGACTCGATACCCCCTGTTCGGAATCGGGCGGAGGACTATCAGAAGGACAGGCGCAGCGCATAGCTATTGCACGCGCCCTGCTTTCCAAAGGAAACATTTTTATTTTCGATGAGGCTACTTCGGCACTTGACCGCGAAACCGAACAACGGGTGCTCTGCCAAATTGTCAGCAAATATCCCCGGCGCACCTTCATCTTCATCACCCATCGCCCTGAAGCTCTCACCTATGCCGACGATTCGCTGCGGCTCTGACATCACATGAGGAAACTTCGCAACATAGTACGCTTTGTCGTGTGCTTCGTGCTCGGAGCATACTTGCTGTTGTTGTCGGTGCTGAACTTCAGTCCGACGCAGCAGTGGCTGACCCATGAGGTCAGCCAGATTCTGGGTGAGCTGCTGCACACCCGGGTACAGATTGAGCGTGTCGAGGTGGGCCTGTTCAACCGTGTGTTGTTACACCATGTGCGGATTGACGACCAGCAGCAACGTCCGCTGCTCACTGCACAGCTCGTTTCGGCCAAGATAGAATTGCGTTCCCTCTTTGTCAAGCCCTTGTGCCTGCGTACGGTTTCCCTGCTCGATGCAGAGGTGAAATTGGTGAAAGAGGAAGCCGGAGAACCTGCTAATTATGATTTTATCATTGACGCGCTTTCCTCTAAGGACCAAAATGAAAAGCCTTCTTCGCTCGACCTATGCATCAACTCTATTATCTTGCGCCGTCTGCATATTAGCTATGATGAAAACTATTATGCGCAGACACCAGGCAGCTTCAATCCCCACCATTGCGAACTGCAACAGCTCAATGCCAATGTCAGCCTGAAACATATTAGTAGCGAACAACTCAAACTTCGTGTGCGCAGTCTGTCGTTCCAGGAGAAAAGCGGTTTCCGCCTGAACAATCTGCGCTTCAAGTTGCTTGCCACCCGACACGGCACAACCATCACCGACTTTCTGCTGCAACTGCCCCACTCCACCCTTCAGATGGATAAGCTTGAAGCCAGTTACCGTTTTGGGAAACATGGCGAAGGCATCTGGCCAACCCTCATGGCAGAGGGCAAGATAGCCGAACTGACCTTGCACAGCGATGATCTACGTCCATTGTTACGCAGGCAGATACCTGCCGACCTGCATCTTTGCGTGCACAGCGATGCGCGTTTCAGCATTACACCGCAGCAAATAGCCATCAGCCAGCTCAACCTGTCTGATGCTGACCGTTCGTTGCAGGCCACGCTTTCGGCTGTGCTCACACGTCATGCTCAGTCCGATCCCTCCTGGTTCTTCACGTTGCACAATCTGGAGATTCAGCCCGATTTCACCCGGCGGTTAGTAGAAGCTTTGCATCCTGATTCGGCTATGGCAGGTGTGTTGCAGCGCATGGGCCGGTGCCAGGTGAGCGGTCAGATAGGCTGTCAGTCACAGGGCGAAAGCCGTGTCAATCTGTCGGTGCTTACTGGTGCGGGCAAGCTACAGGCCCAGTTGGGCTATGCGCCAACACACTGTCAGGCACAGGTCATATTGAATGAAGTGGCTTTGTCTCACCTGTTGGCCCGCGCCGACATGCCCTCGTTAGTTTCGCTTGAAGCCCAGGTCAATGCAGACCTGCAACCCGATGTGGCTGATTGGAAGCAGAAGGTCAGCCGCGCACAGGGCCTGCTGAAGGTCAACCACCTGATGAAAGGAGAGCACCACTTGCAGGATCTTCTGGCTACGGCCACTTATGCCCAAAGGAAGCTGCACGCTACGTTGCATACAGCTATCCAGGCTGTTAACTTACAGGCAGAAGTGGATGCTGAAGGACTGCCGCAACAGCTCAACAGCCTCCGGCTCAACGCCCAAGTACAGCAGTTAATACCAGCCCGGTTGGGTTTGTCCACACCTTATGGAGATGCAGTATTCAAAGGGAATTTTTCTCTTGTAGCTGAACAGATTTCTTCTTCTCTTCCTGAAGTGATGCTTGAAGTAAATGACTTCCGTATGAATGGCGCACCTCAAGGAGACTACCAGCTCAGTCATCTGTTGGCCTCAGTGACTCCCCATGCAGAACATTTACACCGCTTCAGTGTGCAGAGTGACTTTCTGGATGCCGAGGGTGTGGGTTGCCTGAACGGGGAGGAGGCCCGGCGGGGTATTTACAGTTGGGTGGGCCGACTGCTGCCAGGACTCCTGCCCGTTCCGGCCAGTACAGGCAGCAGTCCCAACCGGTCGAATCCGAAATGGCAGTTTGCGGCGACCTTGAAACGCACAGATGTGATGGAAAAGTTTTTGGGAATTTCCGTGGGGCTGAAATCGCCGTTCATCTTGAATGGTACACTCGACACGGGTGCTGGTCGCACGTCCGTCACTGCCAGCACCGAAGGCTTTACCGTCAGCAATCAGGTGTTTGGCAAAACGAGCCTGTATTTGTCGGGGCAGGACAGCCTGTACCAATGCGTACTGAAAACGCAGCGCGACTTCAGCAATCATCCTTATGACTTGCTGCTTCATTTGAATACATCCGAAGGCCGTTTGCACAGTCAGTTGGACTGGCAGAAAGCCGGATACACGACGGGTTCGTATGGTTCTTTCAAGGCATCCACCCGTTTCTCGCGCCATGCGGCAGGAGCCTTGGGCATCGAGACCGACATCCATCCCACCTCGTTCTGTATGGATGATTCCTTGTGGCACATATCTTCTGGCCATCTTGCCATGCGACCGTCCCACCTGTCCTTTAGCAATGTGAAGGTGAGTCATGCCCGTCAGTCACTGACTGTCGAGGGCAGTCTGGCGCAGGGCAAGCGCGATTCGGTTGTTGCTCACTTACAGGACATCGATGTCGATTATATCCTCACCTTGGTAAATTTCGATGACGTGTCGTTCGGCGGACGGGCCACAGGCCAGGCCGTGTTCAGCAAGTTGGAAGGCGAGACCTCCCTGAATGCACGGCTACACATCCCTGACTTCCGTTTCAATGATGCGCCCATGGGCGACGCTGACATTCAGGGAGTGTGGGACAACAAGAACAGCCGCATTCTGATAGATGCCGATATGCGTATGCCGGGCACTTTGTCCGATGGCACTCGGGTGAAGGGGTATGTTTCGCCGGCCGAAAAAGGTCTGCAGCTTGACATTGAAGCCCGGCGCACCGACCTGCGTTTTCTCACACGCTATGTAGACGGCGTGTTTGGTGATTTTGCCGGCCATGCCACTGGTCAGGTCCGGCTCTACGGCCCGTTCAAGGGCCTTGACTTTGGCGGCAAAGTCAAGGCCGATGTGCAGGGTAAGATGCTGCCAACCGGCGTGTCCTACAGCCTGACCGATGGCGAGGTGCTGATGCAGCCGGGCAGTTTCATGTTCAGCCGGTTCAAAGTGAGTGACGGTTTCAGCGGAAGCGGATGGGCCGACGGGCAGTTGCGACACACCCACCTGAAGAAACTGAACTACGACTTTCAGGTACAGGCCGACAATCTGCTGTGTTACGACCAGCCCGAAACGCCCGATATGCCATTCTACAGCACGACTTACGGCAGTGGCACTATAGCCATGCGGGGCGGTCCCGGATTCTTTGCTGCCGATATAGCCCTGCGTCCCACAGCTCCCACCTTCTTTGTCTACACACAAGGTCCCGGTGGCAGTATGGGCACAGACAATCGCATGGTCCGTTTCCATGAAAAGCAGCAGGCAGGTAGCTGGCTCCCTGAACCGACAGCACACTCAGGGGCCACGAAGCCTGATCCTGCGCCTGTACAGACAGCTGAAACCGACATTCAATTGAATTTTCTGATTGAAGCCAATCCGCAGGCCGAGCTCAAGATAATCACCGATACCCGCACGGGTGATGCCCTCACAGCCTTTGGCAGTGGTACGTTGCGAGCCTCCTATCATAATAAGGGAAGTTTCGAAATGTATGGTACCTACCGCGTGGACCGCGGCACCTACAAGCTCTCTATTCAGGATGTCATACGCAAGAATATGGCCTTGCAGAGTGGAAGCACCCTCACCTTCACGGGTAATCCCATGCTGGCCGACCTCGACTTGAAGGCGGTCAACACGTTGACAGGTGTGCCGCTGGCCGACCTGAACTATGCGGCCGGTTTTGCCCAGAAGACAGCCCGTGTCGACTGTATTCTGCACATCGGCGGCCAGGCCAAGTCACCTCAAGTCAGCTTCGACTTGGACTTTCAGAATATTTCTGACGACGAGAAGAACATGGTACGTCAAATCATTGCTACCGATGAGGACATGAACCGCCAGGCCATTTATCTGCTGGGAATAGGTAGGTTCTACGCTTCCAATGCCGCCGAAAACGTTACCGGCGCGCAGCAGAATGCGGCAGCTATGCGTTCGTTGCTCTCCACCACGCTCACCGGTCAGCTCAACGATGCCATATCCAATGCCCTCGGAACCCGCTCGCATTGGAGTTTCGGTACCAATGTGACTCCCGGTACCACGGGATGGAATGACCTGGAAGTCGATGGTCTGTTGCAAGGCCGGTTGTTCAACGACCGTCTGCTCATCAATGGTAACTTCGGCTACCGTGACCGGCCTACCTATACGTCGAACTTTGTAGGTGACTTCGACATCCGCTATCTGCTCACCCCCAAAGGCAGTATCAGCCTAAGGGCATATAGCGAAACCAATGACCGTTACTTCACGCGTTCTTCGCTGACAACCCAGGGAGTGGGTGTCACGCTGCAACATGAATTCACCCGCTTCAGCGACTTGTTCAGGCGGATGCCACGGGGGGCGAAGTGATGCAGTGTGGCAACATGGGGCCGCTGTAAGGCGGTGTGACCTTTCATGAGATGCACATGGTTCATGAACATCCTTGAAGGACATCACCATGTGCCGTAAACAATCTTTATGTTCCCAACAGACCACTTGAACGGCATGATATTTGCTTGCCGTCACAACAAACCATCAATAGCAATTATGAGCCAATCAACAAACGAAACCGAAAAGACAAACGAAACTTTGAATGAAACCGTCCATGAAACGGTAAACGAACAAGTCAACGAAAATACGGAGCCCAAGCAAAACGAAGAAACCGCCGAGCCAAGCGAAGCTGACAAATTGGCGGCAGCTCTCGAAGAACTGGAAACAGTAAAGGACAAGTATCTGCGGTTGGTTGCCGAGTTCGACAATTATCGCAAGCGCACATTGAAAGAGAAGACCGAACTCATCCTGAATGGTGGCGAGAAGGTACTCTCAGCCCTGCTTCCTGTTCTCGATGATTTGGACCGTGCTTCTCAAAATATGGACACCAGCGATGATGTGGCCACGTTGAAGGAGGGAGTAACCCTGATTATCGACAAGCTGACCAAGACCTTGGCAGGCCAGGGATTACAGAAGATGACTACTGTTGACGCAGAGTTCAATACCGATCTCCACGAGGCTGTAGCATTGATTCCCGCCCAGGAGGAAGCACAGAAGAATCATGTGGTCGATTGCGTACAGCCGGGCTATCTGCTCAACGAAAAGGTGATTCGCCACGCCAAGGTGGTCGTGGCCCAATAACATCAATTTTGAAGTATGTGTTTTTTGAGGGAGCCTTTTTAGCTGAGAAAACTGAGCATAGAACAATGCGTGCTTAGACAATCTTATGCTTAGAGTCCCTCTAAGCTTAACCCCCTAAGCTGTTAGAACCTTTAGACTTTAAGGCTCCAAACTAAAAACTAAAACAAAGAGTATTATGGCCGACGAAAAAGACTTTTACAAAATACTGGGTGTGGAACGCACCGCTTCTGCCGACGAAATAAAGAAAGCCTATAAGAAGCTCGCCATTAAGTATCATCCCGACCGCAACCCTGGCAACAAGGAAGCTGAGGAGAAGTTCAAGCAGGCAGCCGAAGCATACGACGTGCTTCGCGACCCTGACAAACGGGCACGCTACGATCAGTTTGGTGCTGAAGGTGTGGGAGGAGCCGGCGGCTTCGGAGGTTTTGGAGCAGGTGGCATGGACCTGAACGACATATTCCGCCAGTTTGGAGATATCTTCGGTGGCGGAAACTTTGGAGGCTTCAGCGGCTTTGGAGGATTTGGCGGGAACAATGGTCCGCAAACCCGACAGTATAAAGGTGGCGATATGCGGATGAAAGTGAAGCTTTCGCTCGAAGAGATAGCCACGGGTGTCACCAAGAAGTTCAAGGTGCGTAAGGATGTCAAGTGTACCGCCTGTGGCGGAACAGGATGTGAACAGGGCACACAGCCCGAAACCTGCTCCACCTGTCATGGCCAGGGTTACGTGATGCGTACGCGTCGCAGCATCCTGGGCATGATGCAGTCTCAGGAAGTTTGTCCTGATTGTCATGGCGAGGGTACCATCATCAAGAAGAAGTGTCCGCATTGCCATGGCGAGGGCATCACGGCTGGCGAGGAAATAGTAGAAATCAACATCCCTGCCGGTGTAGCCGAAGGCATGGTGCTCAATGTTCCGGGCAAGGGTCATGCAGGCAAGCACAATGGCGTGCCAGGTGACATTCAGGTGATTATTGAGGAACTGCCCCATTCCGATTTCCTGCGCGATGAGAACGATTTGATATACAACCTGCTTCTCACCGTTCCGCAAGCCGCTTTGGGCGATACGGTCGAGGTGCCGACGCTTACAGGCAAGGCGCGTATCAAGATTGAGCCGGGCACACAGCCGGGCACGGCACTTCGCCTGCGCGGAAAGGGCTTGCCTGCTGTACAGGGTTATGGTTACGGACAGGGCGACATCGTCGTGAACATCAGCGTCTACATACCCGAACAGCTCGACAAAAAGGAGAAGGAGCATTTCGAAGCACTCAAGGGCCGCGAGCACTTGCAGCCCAATTCCTCGGTAAAAGACAAAATATTCAGGGCTTTCCGCAATTACTTCAACCGATGAAAAGATTGTGCAAGTGAGTGCAGAGCCAAGCTTGCCCCAAGTTATGCCGAGCGCAGCCAATCTTATTCAAAGATTGTGCAAGTGAGTGCAGAGCCAAGCTCGCCCCAAGTTATGCCGAGCGCAGCCAATCTTATTCAAATTTAGAAATCAGGTTAT
>JBJEAF010000274.1:1713-7852 GCA_051868755.1 Alloprevotella sp. | reverse complement strand
GCCCCAAGTTATGCCGAGCGCAGCCAATCTTATTCAAATTTAGAAATCAGGTTATGAGGGATAAGGTTATGAGGTTATAATATTACTATTTGAGTGACAATAGTTGCGTACGTTCCAGTAGTAATATTATAACCTCATAACCTTATCCCTCAAAACCTAATATAAATCCCCCTCCATGACTTACTCCGAAACCATTGCTTACCTCTATGCTGCTGCTCCGCTCTTCCAGCAGGTGGGCGGTGCCGCATATAAAGAAGGACTCGAAACCACGTTACAGCTCGACAGCCATTTCAATCATCCGCATCGCCGTTACCGCACCATTCATGTGGCAGGTACCAACGGGAAAGGCAGCTGTGCACACACCTTGGCTGCCATGTTGCAGCACAAAGGGCTGAAAGTGGGCCTTTACACTTCGCCTCACCTGATTGACTTCCGTGAGCGCATACGCATCAACGGACAGATGATTCCCGAGGAATATGTAGTCCGTTTCGTGGAAACCGAGCGCAGCTTCTTTGAACCGCTGCATCCTTCTTTCTTCGAAATCACTACGGCTTTGGCCTTCAAGTACTTTGCTGACGAGGCAGTCGATGTAGCCGTCATAGAGGTCGGACTGGGCGGCCGGCTCGACTGCACCAACATCATCACTCCCGTACTGTCAGTCATTACCAACATTAGCTTCGACCACACCCAGTTTCTGGGCAGCACGCTGGCCGACATAGCTGCCGAAAAGGCAGGTATCATGAAATGCGGTGTCCCTGTTGTGGTGGGTGAGGCACGGCCCGAAACGCGTCCTGTCTTCGAACAGTGCGCCAAGCAGGCGGGTGCTCCCCTCTATTTTGCTGAGGACGAAGCTGAGGTTGTCAACGCCTCGCTTGGCAGTGACAACCTGTTGCATTATGTCACCCGGCACTGGGGAACATTTGCCGGTGAACTCATCGGCGACTGTCAGCGGCGCAATACCAACACGCTGCTCTGTGCCGCACAGTTGCTTGCCCCACCGTTTGGGCTGGCCGTTGACGATGTGCATGATGCTTTCCGCCACGTTTGCGAAACCACTTCCCTGATGGGGCGTTGGCAGGTGTTGCAACAACATCCTACTGTGGTGTGCGACACGGGGCATAACTTGGGAGGTTGGGAATATATCTCTATCCAGCTGGCCCGTGAAGCTGCCACACATGCCCGTTTGCATGTCGTGTTCGGCATGGCATCCGACAAGGACCTTGATGGCGTATTGTCCTTGTTGCCCCATGAAGCCAGCTACTACTGGACACAAGCCTCCGTCCGCCGGGCCACTCCTGTGCAGCAGCTTGCAGAAAGGGCTGCTTCCCATGACTTGTACGGACTCTGTTTCGACAGTGTGTCAGCAGCTTATCAGGCAGCATTGGCTGAAGCCGGGCCAGACGACCTTATATATATAGGTGGCAGTTGCTTTGTCGTGGCCGACCTGCTCAGTGCGTTACAAGGTTGATTGTCCGAAGTGTTTGTTTGGTAGCAGCATTTATGACCTTTTAAAAAGAATATGGCATCCACAGACAATCAGTGTATTCTGTGTGTTCCGCGAATAAGTCATCTTCCACAAGGCACAGGTCCTATAGGGCCTGTGCTTTCTTTTTTAGGGGTGTTCTATAAATTAGGCCGAGACAGATGCTGGATTCTTAGAGATGGTATTGGGAGAAGATGGGCTGCGTAAACTCTTTGTATCTCGGCTGCGTCCGGCATAGAGCGGGCTTGAAGCCCGCCCTCCCAGCCGTTAGCGCCTGAAATCATTGGGTGAAAACCTTTCTTGTTATACGATAGGCAGAATATTTGTTTCACTCGTTTTTCGTTTCGTGGTTTTTGTATACATTTGCGTCCGAAAATATGACAAAGGTTCCAACCAATCATCCTTTCCATGAAAAAGATTCAAGTTCGTGACCGCGAATTTACGGTATCCATACCCGAAGCTGTCATTCTGCAGCGTGTAGCACAGGTTGCCGAACAAATCAACAGCGATTTGAAGGGCGAAAACCCATTGTTTTTGGCCGTGCTAAACGGCTCTTTCATGTTTGCCGCCGATTTGCTCCGCGGCATCAACATACCTTGCGAGATATCCTTTGTGCGCATGGCTTCGTATGAGGGCACTTCCTCGACCGGCAAAGTAAAGGAACTGCTCGGTCTGAAAGAAGATATCAGCGGGCGCACCATTGTGGTGGTGGAGGACATCATTGACTCGGGTCTGACCATGGAGCACCTGTTGCAGACGTTGCAGCAAAAAGGCCCCAAACAGGTGAAGGTGGCTTCGCTGTTGGTGAAGCCCGGCAATCTGAAGGTTGACCTTGACATACCCTATTGCTGCTTTGAAATACCCAACGACTTTATCGTAGGATATGGCCTTGACTATGACGGTTATGGCCGGAACCTGCGCGACATCTATACGGTGGTGGCTGACTGACAGTTGCCGCCACCTTCTGTTTAATGTCCTAACAAAATCCCTTTCTAATGAAGAACATTGTGATATTCGGTGCCCCGGGTTCGGGAAAAGGCACACAGAGCGAACTGCTCGTCAAAAAATACAACTTCAAGCATATTTCGACCGGCGACGTACTGCGCGCAGAAATCAAGCAGGAAACGGAGCTCGGCAAGACCGCCAAAGGCTACATCGACAACGGGCAGCTTATTCCCGACAGTCTGATGATTAACATCCTGGCTGCCACTTACGATGCCCTGTGCCCCTGTGAGGGTGTCATCTTCGACGGTTTCCCCCGTACCATTCCGCAGGCTGAGGCCCTGAAGCAGATGCTGGCCGAACGAGGTACGGAAGTGGCTGGAATGCTCGAACTTGATGTGCCTGAGGAAATGCTCATGGAGCGGCTCATCAACCGCGGCAAGACTTCTGGCCGTGCTGACGACAATGCCGAAACCATCAAGAAGCGTCTCGATGTGTACAATGCCCAGACGGCCCCGCTCATTGCATGGTATGAAGCCGAAGGCAAGCGTCATGCCGTGAAGGGTTATGGTGCGCTGGAGGAGATCAATGCTGCGCTTTGTGCAGTGATTGACCAATTGTAGTCCACATAGTGAGGAAATATGCCCGAATCGAATTTCGTTGATTACGTGAAGATATATTGCCGCTCGGGAAAGGGCGGCCGCGGCTCTATGCACATGCACCGTGCCAAGTACCAGCCCAATGGTGGTCCGGACGGAGGTGATGGCGGACGCGGCGGAAACATCTATCTGCGCGGCAACCACAACTATTGGACGCTGTTGCACCTACGTTACGAGCGGCATGTGTTTGCCGAGCATGGCGGCAACGGTTCCAAATGCTGTTCGCATGGGTCTGACGGTGCTGACCGCTACATTGACGTGCCGCCGGGCACTGTGGCCTACAATGCCGAAACGGGAAAATACATCTGCGACGTGACCGAAGACGGTCAGGTGGTGATGTTGCTGAAGGGTGGACGCGGCGGCTTGGGTAACTGGCAGTTCCGCACAGCTACCAATCAGGCCCCGCGCTATGCGCAGCCCGGCGAACCGATGCAGGAGATGATGGTCATTCTGGAGCTGAAACTCCTGGCCGATGTAGGTTTGGTGGGCTTCCCGAATGCAGGCAAGTCCACGTTGGTCTCTTCGCTCTCTTCGGCCCGTCCCAAGATTGCCAACTATCCCTTCACCACCATGGAGCCGAGTCTGGGTGTAGTTGCCTACCGCGACGGCAAGTCGTTTGTGATGGCCGACATTCCGGGCATCATAGAGGGGGCAGCCGAGGGCCGAGGGCTGGGCTTGCGTTTCCTGCGCCACATAGAGCGCAACTCCCTGTTGCTCTTTATGGTACCTGGCGACACCGACGATATCGGAAAGGAATACCGTGTGCTGTTGGGTGAGCTTGAAAAGTTCAATCCGCAAATGCTCGACAAACACCGCGTGTTGGCTGTGACCAAGTGTGACCTGCTCGACGAGGAGCTGATGGAGATGCTCAAGGAGGATCTCCCCGACGACCTGCCGGTAGTCTATATCTCTGCTGTTACAGGGTTCGGTCTCCAGCAGCTCAAAGACATGCTGTGGGAAGAGCTTAACAGCGAAAGCAACAAGTTGCAGTCTGTGGCCGAAGGAGGTTCTATCGTGCACCGCGACCGCGAAACGACGCTGTTGGCTACTGACTTTGCCGATTGGGACCCCGGCATTGAGCCCGATCCTGCCGATGAGGATGATTTCGAAGAGATAGAAATCTACGACATGGAGGATTTGGAAGACTGATGGAGGGGCTTGTTCAGCGTGAAAGTTGGGACAATCGCTTCGCTCGGTTGAAAGTTGAAAGTTTAGAGTTTATAGTTTATAAGGTCACTATATTTTAGTTGAAAGTTTAGAGTTTAATCGTTTATTATAATATTCACTGGGCGCAGATGACTGCACTTCATAGTGGCCTTAGGACTTCAAACGATAAACTCCAGACTTTCAACTCTTGCTTATATATGTCTATGTCCTCTTCCACCTTATTATATTATCCGCTCCACGAACAGGTCAGGGCCTTTTCGACTACCCGTCTCTCGCCTTTCGGCCTCTCGCCTGAGGAGTTGCAGCAAATGGGCAGCTACGCGGCATTCAATGTGACACACTATTGCGGTGATGATTCGCAGCGGGTGCAGCGCAACCGCGAATGGTTGGCCGGACAGCTGGGCATACTGCCGGAACGGATATGGCTGCCCCGACAGACGCATACCGACCGCATCGCCTGTATTGACGATGACTTCCTGAAGATGGACTCCGATGCCCGGCAGGAAAGCCTGAACGAGGTGGATGCCCTTATCACGCAGATACCCCAACAGTGTATTGGCGTTTCAACAGCCGACTGCATTCCCGTGTTGCTCTATGATCCGCAGCACCATGCCGCAGCAGCTGTTCACGCGGGATGGCGTGGCACGCGGCAGCGAATCGTCTCCAAAACTATCGAAGCCATGCATCATCGTTTCGGCACATCGGCTCCCGAACTGCGTGCCGTGATTGGCCCCGGCATATCAGCCGCTGCTTATGAAGTGGGCGAAGAGGTGGCACGGCAGTTTCTTGAGGCAGGCTTTCCCCAGACAGTTGTGTTACGCAGCGGTTCGGCGAACGAACTTCCCTACTCCAAACCACATCTTGACCTTCAGGCCGCCAATTGTTTTTTGCTCGAAGAGGCTGGTCTCGACTTGTCTCACATTCAGGTAGTGCCCGTCTGCACCTACCGGCAATGCGACAGCTTCTTTTCAGCACGCCGTCTGGGCATACAGTCCGGACGCATATACACGGCTGTAATCATATCACCCACAGCACATGCAGCAGAAACCGTATAAACCTACAACAGCCAAACGCCGCGTCGCGCGCAAACGCCGCCGTACGACCCGTTCGGCGAAGTGGCCACACCTGAAGCAAAGGCTGCATGCGATAGGCTTCAGGCTGGCATTGCTGTTCGGCGTGTCATTGGTGTGCTATCTGGTCTACGTCTATGCTGTGGCTCCCTACACTTCACGCTGGCAGGCACTGTATGGCAATGAGACCTATCCTGAGGGCTTCTCCATCCGCGGCATCGACATTAGTCATCATCAGGGCGAGATCAACTGGGAACTGCTGTCGAAGGCACAAATAGGCAACGAGGCCATTTGTTTTGTGTTCATCAAAGCTACGGAGGGCAAGAATTTTCTGGACGAGAACTTCAACGACAATTTCTATCAAGCCCGCGAATTTGGTTTCCTGCGCGGTGCCTACCACTACTTCAAGCCCAATATACCCGCTGAAGCGCAGGCCAAGTACTTCTTGAAACAGGTGCATCTGGAAGAAGGAGACCTCCCTCCGGTGCTTGATATTGAGGAGACGGGCGGTCTGCCTCCTGACCAGTTGCGCAAGGCTGCCCTCACCTGGCTCAACAGGGTCGAGAAGCGTTATGGTGTGCCGCCTATTCTCTACACAAACTACAAGTTCAAGCTCGACTACCTCAACACGCCCGAGTTCAAACGCTACCCCTACTGGATTGCCCATTATTACGTGCGTTCGCTTACCTACAAGGGCAATTGGAAATTCTGGCAACATACCGATTGCGGCCGGTTGCCCGGCATCAAGGAGAAGGTTGACCTGAACATCTACAATGGTTCTATGTACGACCTGCGCCGCCTCTGCATCGGGTCGTAGG
>JBJEAF010000274.1:0-1613 GCA_051868755.1 Alloprevotella sp. | reverse complement strand
AATGTATAATTTATAATGAAGCCTACGGCCCAGGCATTGGCGCAGCCCTAATTGTACATTATTCATTATACGTTAAATGAGAGCCCTACGGTCATGCTATCGGCGCAGCCCTAATTATACATTATTCATAATGAAACGAATCGTTACACTTCTTTTGCTCTCCTGCCTCTGGGCAGGCATGTTGACGGCTCAGCCCGCAGCACCGTCCTATGTCCCTACGCCCGACAACCTGAAGGCACGGCAAGCCTTCAGTGATGCCCGCTTCGGCATATTCCTCCACTGGGGACTGTACAGCCTGTTTGCCCAAGGCGAATGGTACATGCAGAATGAAGGGATTGACCGGCACGAATATGCCAAGGCCATGGATGCTTTCTATCCCCATTCCTTCAACGCCCGACAATGGGTCAAGGCCATCAAGGAGGCTGGTGCCCGCTACATCTGTTTCACGTCGCGCCACCATGAAGGCTTCTCTATGTGGGACACCCCATGTTCTGACTACAACATCATGCACACGCCCTGGGGGCAGGACATCGTGAAACAGCTCGCCGATGCCTGCCACGAGCAGCAAATCGGGCTGCATCTCTACTATTCCCACATAGACTGGACGCGCGATGATTACCCCATGGGACGCACGGGGCGCAACACTGGCAAGGACCCTGCACGGGCCGACTGGCCTTCCTATTACCGTTTCATGAATGCCCAACTCACCGAACTGCTCAGCAATTATGGCCGAATCGACGGCATCTGGTTCGACGGCATGTGGGACCATGACCAGGACGCGCAGCCCTTCGACTGGCAGCTGGCCGAGCAGTATCGCCTCATCCACAGCCTGCAACCTGCTTGCATCATCGGCAACAATCATCACCAGACACCCTTCGAAGGCGAAGACATGCAGATGTTCGAACGGGATGTTCCGGGTGAGAACAAGGCCGGACTGTCGGGACAGCGCATCAGTGAGCTGCCATTAGAAACCTGCGAAACCATGAATGGCATGTGGGGTTATAAGATTAAGGACCAAAACTACAAGTCCACTCCTACCCTGCTCCGCCTCTTGGTACGCACGGCCTCGAAGGGAGCCAATCTGCTGCTCAATATCGGTCCGCAGCCCAACGGCGAATTACCGGCCACTGCCCTGAGCCGTTTGCGCGAAATGGGCGAATGGCTCAATGGCCCTGCCGGCGAGAGTATCTATGCCACCGTGGCCGGTCCGGTCAGTATGGGCGACAGCATAGTCAGTACCCGCAGCCGCAAAGACGGCAGTATCTATTTGCACCTGCTTACCGACAACGTGCCCTCCACCCTTACCCTTCCGCTCAACGAAAAAGTTACCTCAGCCACAGCCCTGCTCACTGGCGAGAAGCTTGCTTTCAAGGTCAACCGCAAGGAGCGCACCCTCACCCTCACCTTCCCCCAGGTTCCTCAGGGTCAGGTGGATTATATCGTGAAGTTGTGGGTTATGAAGGATTAGTCTTCCTTAGGGTTATAAGGTTTTAGGTTATAACATTACTGTTTGAGTGGACGATGTTCAAGCCTTGAGACTGTAACTCTATAACCTTATAACGGCTCAAGCCGAAATCCCGGTGCATTTATAAAAATCGAGAGGATAAAGTGTT
>JBJEAF010000273.1:0-25065 GCA_051868755.1 Alloprevotella sp. | reverse complement strand
ATCGGTCGACAGTCCGTCTACGATGATGTATTCCACATCACGGCAGGTTTGGGCCAGCACGCTTTCGAGTGTGTCGGGCAGTGTCCGGGCACTGTTGTATGTAGCGGTGATGATGCTGAATTTCATGTCAGGGCTTTGTCACAATACAATTGAATAACGCGGTTTAAGGTTGTTTATTGTTTGTGAGGTTACATTTGGAGACCTTCTCAGCGCAAGCGCAGGCGAATGTGCTTCACTAATCGCAGGTGGTAGGTGGTGACGGTGGTACCGGCATCCTTCACTCCGTTATAGCTGCTGCCCTCCTTGAAGCTGTAGGTCTTGGTGGCATCTTCACAGAGGTAGCGCACGTTGTTGTTCTTCTCGTCAACCAGCCAGATAGGGTCGGCCTGGCCCTCAGCCAGCATTTCCTCCACTTCGTCGTAGTAGTCCAGGTATCTTGTGCGAAGGCTCAGGGCATCCTCCTTGGTGGGAATGAGCCAACCGGCCAGTCCGTTCTCGGTGTAGCTGAGGGCGATGTCGGCGGCCTCGTCACCCCTTGAAGCATGCAGGGCCGAAGGCACACTGCCGAAGTCGGCAACGGACAGGAGCAGTGCGTCGCAGATGTGGTTTTCATCCTCGATGCCTACGTCTATGACCAAGAAGCCGTTCCACACGCAGGGAGCCACAGGCATTTCGTCCACTTCATAGAGGTCGTCGGAGTCGCCGCCGGAAGGATTGTCGCCGCCCGAACCACCGCTTTCGCCCAGCGTGACACTCGAATCGGGCGAGAAGTCGAAGGCCAGATTGACCGGGTCGTCCCATTCGGAGGGCGTGACCGAACCGCTCAGCGACCAGGCGTCGTCCGTGTAGTTGCCGTTCAGCGTATAGGGTGTTCCGGCGCGCAGCGGAGCCAGATAGTTGACAGCCGAGAATGACTCGCTGCCCGCATTGTTGATGGCAATGGTGAAGGTAGTCTGTTCGCCTTGCGTGGGGAACAGATAGACCTCGCCCGAAGTCCACACCCCATTGTCGTTGCGCAGCGGAATGCACGAGGTGCCCGAGCCGGAGAGTTCGCCGCTCAGGTCCAAGCTCTGGGCGGGCGAGGCAATACTGACGCTGGCCTCGGAGCACGATGCGGGCAGGCCCGCCAGACTGATGCTCGCCGAGGCCATCTTGTAGTTCAGCTGTATGCTCACTGTAGCCTGCGAGGTGGCAGGCTTCACCACTGCGCTGCCCATTTGCAGCGCTTGCGACGTGGCATAGCCCTTGGCCGACTGGCGGGCCTTGTCGGTGGCATCGGCCGGCAATATCGGTGCTTTCAGCGTAATGGCCGATTGCAGGGTGGGAGCCGAAGGCAGGTTGTAGATGTCGGTGTTGGCCGAAACCACCACCAAGGTACTTTCGGCATCTTTGGGCAGCTGGAGGTTGATGTTCTGTCCTTCGCCCGTCATCAGCTGTTGGGCTATCAGTTTGCCCGAAGGTGAAAAGGCATACACCTGCAGCGGGTACAGGTCGGCTTGGCTGTCAGCTCCGCGTGCCATGACGCGCACTTGGCATTTCCCATCATGAGACTGTCCGCCGTCGTCAGCGGTGTCGAGTTCCAATTGGCTGCAAGCCTGACACAGGCCCAGCAGCAACATGCCGAGCATCCACCCGGCCCATGTTGTACAGTGTTTGTAGAGCATCATAGTTGTTAGTAAGGTTAGTGTCGAGTGTGGTCGGGCTGTTCGCCAAACAGCCGCCTCCATTCCTTTTCGAAGTTAGGCGAGAAGAAGTCGGTGCCCATGCGCTGCAAGATTTCCTGGCGGGAGAAGAATCTGCCGCCGGCCAGTTCGGCAGAGGGGCGTGGCGTGAGGTCGGTAACGGTGCGGAACACGTTGACCAGTTCGCGCTCGCGGGCACTTTCGAACACGTAGCTCAGCATGAACTCAGGCGTGAAGTCGTCCAGCCCAATCTCCTCGCGCACTTCGCGCAGCAGGGCCTGTTCGACCGTTTCGCCCCAGTCAACATGTCCGCCGACAGCGGTGTCCCACTTGTTGGGCTGTATGTCTTTCCAGGCAGGACGTTGCTGCAAAAACAATTCACCTGCGCGGTTGAACACATGCAGGTGAACCACGGGGTGCAGCGGTTTGGTGCCGCTGTGGCATTCGCGGCGCGTGGCCTTGCCAATCACTTGTCCCTGTTCGTTGACCAAGGGCAAGAGTTCTTCGGCATTATCTTGAGGCATCATGGACGGTGCGTTATAAGGGGTTCAGTGTGAAATGCGGTTGAGGCCCACGCAGAAAGGGGCTTCGGGCGCTGCTGCGGTTGCGTGATTGGGCAGCAGGCTCACTGCAAATTAAACGATTTGTTTTGGCGTAGCCAAGTGAATGTGTTGAAAATGTGTGATGCGCAGTGTTCTTCAGGAACTTCTGCGGGAACTCTTTCGAGCATATAGACTCAGGACAGAAGCTGTTACTTACCCCTTTTTATACAAGTATAAGCAGGGTGGGAAGCCTGCTCTCCCAGCCGTTGTCGTTTGCTTCATGGGGTGAAATATCGGTCCAACCTGTTGGGTCAGATGACAGATTATAGGCCGAAGTAGTACTGTTCGGCCAGAGAAGTAGTACTTCCATCCCAGTTTCAGTAGTACTTAAACTCCAGTTTCAGTAGGCTGAAACTCCAGTTTCAGATAACTGCTACTGAAAAAGAGACTGGCTGCTTGGCCGATGTCAGTTGCTCCATAGGGGTTCATATAGCCAGTTCTGTGGGAAGCCCATGGCAGCATTGTCAACCATGGGATATTTTTCAAGCAAGGATATCAAATCATCTTTGAAGCCGTTGTCGCTCCAGATGATGTCAACAAAATGCTTCAGGATACAGAGCGTGAAGAATATTCGACCTTGCCTTACATTGTTGCTGACCCATGGAGACAAAGGTCTGGTCATGGTAAGAGTACGAAGCGAGAGTGAGCGGTTCCAAAGTCTGGCATGATGACAACAGGAATTTCTGGTCAAAGTAACAACTGTCATCCATGATATAAAAACCGGAATAGTCAAACTAAAATGTTTTGCTATCCTCTTGCGAATTTTATTACTTGCTATATTGTCATAAATTCTTGTCAACGTTCCAAGAGGAATTATTTCTGCTATCATCCATGAAGGTGGATATGGATCATCGTATGTTAGCTTGAAGTGAGTGATGAACTCCTCTTTGCAGGTTTGCAGTTCCTTGTCAATAAGCGACATGGTTCTTTCAAACTTTTCTGCATTTGCAAAATGGGTTTGATTAGTCAACCAAAACACATCATTTGTTTCAGCACAAGCAATATTGACGATAGCACTCCTTACGGCAACCTCTATGCGTTCGATTTGATTGAAAACAATTTGCCTTAACTCTCTATCGAACTCATAAAGTTTTAAAGCTGTTCCTAATGTGCTTCCGGGTTTAAATAAATGTTCTGACTTAGGAGTTGATAAGAAAGGATAAAAGTAGCCTGACAACCGATAATATCCAATGGAACTTATAATTTCTATGGCGTTACCAGTGTCATTGCAATCCAAACCCCTGCTTTGAAGTATGGATATTAGTTCAGTTGGTGATGAATATTCCTTGGTGTATTTCATAAAATAAAACGACCCGCCGATTTAAGCATCGTTGAGAGGCTTGGCGGGTTCTTGTGCTGCAAAGTTGCTGCTTTTATTTGAGCTGTGCAAGGGCTTGGAGAGAAAAATTGCTCTCCCATCGCATTGCAAAAGTAAGAGCCGTGCGGCACGGGGTGCTGCACGGCTCTCAGATAGGATGTTTTGGGAAACTGCGCTTCGCTTACTTGCTCATCTGGATGCCTACGTAGAGGCCGTCGTAGTTGTTGAGCAGCGAAGACAGTGTGGTGAGGTTCGAGTTGCTCTTGAGTGCCGACAGGCCCTTCAGGAGGTTGAGCAGCTTGTCGCTCTCGATGAGCAGGCTGAGGTTGTTGCCTACCAAGGCCACACGGGCAGAGTAGGAGGCCACGCCGCCCAGATAGGTCATCTTGACGGTCTTGGTCTTCGTGTCGAGCGTGTAGTTGCCGTTCACGGTGTAGCTGCCGATCTTGGCCGAGTAGGTGTTGTCGCTGTTGAAGGTGTAGGCACAGGTGTTGGCGTTGATGCCAAACTTGGTGAACTGCGTGTTCAGGTTTTCCTCAATCTTGGTAGCGGCCACTGCACCGCCGGCCTTGGCCAGCAGGTTTTCGCTTTCAAACACGCAGTCGGCGCTGGTGAACTTCCAAGTGCCTTGGATGCTTTCTTGAGTGAGGGTGGAGCTGCCTTCGAGCACGCCGCTCAGGAGGTTGGACAGCAGCGAAGAGCCTGTTTGCGTTTGGCTGCCAGAGGCTGCAGTGTTGTTCTGCATGCCTTGGGCCAGACTGCCCAGCAGACTGCCGTTTTGTGTTGTTCCACAGCTGGCGAAGAGCAGCGAGGCTGCTGCCATGCCCAGAGATAAAGTGTACTTTTTCATGTTGGGTTGTTAATTAAGTCGTTCGATACGGGTGCAAAGTTGCGAAAAAATCATGATTTACAGCACGATGAAGGCGCAGAAGTTGCCCTTTGGTGACAAAAGGCATGCTCGGGGGGCGTTTTCTACCCTGCGCCGCAGCGAGGAAGGAGATTTTGTCTAATTCCCTCTGCGCGGTAGGGTGAAGCTGTAGTTGACGGGCAGGCACAGCACCATGCGCGTGCCGTGTTGCGGTGCCGGCAGGTTGGTGATGTGAAAGCTGGCCTGCTCGCGGTTGTACTGGTTCAGGATATGTACGGTGCGCGACAGCATGAGCAGGCCCGAACCCGTGTCGCGGCCGGTGCGCCTGATGCGTCCGGGTTCATAGCCCATGCCATTGTCGGTGACACTGATTTCGACGTGGTCTCCCTTGTGCAGCGCGGCAATGTGGATGACATCGTCGGGCGACGGCGGGTCGAAGGCGTGCTTCAAGGCATTCTCCACCGGAATCTGCAGCGACATGGAGAGCACCTGCACGGTGTCGGGCTGTAGCCGGGGGTCGATTTCCCAAGTCACCAAAGGGCGGTTGTCGTGACTGTGGTGATGCAGTTCGACATAACGCTCCACCATTTTCAACTCATGGCTCAGGGAGGTGGCCATGCTGTCGGACGACACCAACGTGCCGCGCAGCAGGTCGATGAACAGGTCTACCTCCTCCTTCAGTTCGGGATGACGCTGCATCTTGGGCAACATGGTGCCCATGACGTTGAACATGTAGTGGGGCGACATGCGGTTGCGCACGATGTTCATGCGCAGGTTGGCCATCTGTTCCATCTGCCGCTTCTGTCGCCGCTGGGTGCGCCGGTGGTATACCAGCAGCATGATGACCACGGTGAGGGCGACAATGATGCCCAGTGAGATGCTGAGGATGATGAGGTTCTGCTGCTTGGCGGTGCGGGCCTTGTAGCCGGCCAGGACCAGCTGCTGGCGCAGCATGGTGGTGTCGCGCGTAAAGCGTTGGCTGAGTTCCTGCACCATGCTGCGGTTCTGCTCGCTGCTCAGGGCATTGGCGTAGTGGCTGCTCTTCTCCTGCATCTCGGTGGCCATCTTCCAGCGTTTGTGCTGTTTGGCATAGCGGGCCAGCCGGCGGTAGTGTAACATGAGGGCGCGCGGCATGGATTGCAGGATAGAGTCGGCATTCATGCGCAGCACAGGCATGGCCTTGGCCGTCTCACCACGGGCAATGTAGAGGTCGGCCTTCAGGCTCATGGCGTTGAAGAGCAGCTGTTCGGACAGCTGGTTGCGTACGTAGGGGAGGATAGAGTCGTAGCGGGCCAGCATCTGTTCCGCCTGCTCCAGGCTGTCCTGCATGAGATAGACCTCGGCCAGGTTGCAATAGGAAATCAGCTCATTCATTTGCTGGCCTGTCTGCCGGTTCAGGGCGGCAGCCTGCCGGAAAGCCTGAATGGCCGGCTGGTAGCGTTCCTGATAATAGTAGCAGTTGCCCAAGAAACTGTAATAATACGCCTGGTCGTCGGGAGGGTAGTTGTCGAGGTTCCGTTTGACAAGGTTGAAGTAGTAGTGCGACAGCGTGTAGTTGCCCAGTTCCATGTAGACCTGTGCCAGCCCGGTATGCGTCGCAAGCCTCAATGTGGTGTTGTGGAGCGAGTCACAGAGGAAGAGGCTCTGGTGGTACTGGTCGGCGGCTTCGACCGGCTTGCCGTTCAGCATGTAGGTGTCGGCCAGGTTCAGCGCAGTTCGGATGGCGGCGTCGGTCTTGGGGAAGAGGTCATAGCAGTGTTGCGCCTTCCTGTAGCAGGTGATGGCCCGGTCATAGTCACCGTGGGCCTGTAGGTTCGTGCCCCGGTGGTGCCACAGCTCACTTTGCAGCCTGTACTGTTCGGGGTGCAGCCGGCACCAGTCTTCCACTTGCCGGTAGGTGTGTTCGGCCTGTTCGGCACGTCCGGCCCATTCGAGTGAGGTGGCCTTGAAGAGTTCGGCGCGCCACCAGCAGCTGCTGTCGGCCAGTAGCCGCTGTATGCTGTCGAGCTTGCTGTAGGCCAGCTCCGGTTCGGCGGTGACCAGGTGCTTGAGTTGCTGGAGCGTGCTGTCAAGCTCAGCTTCTTCATGGTGGGCAGCGGGCTGGTGGCAGCCTGCCGAAAAGAGTGCTGCGATGAGCGGCACCATTAGATGTAAGGTTTTGAGGGTCATGGACAGGTGTTTAAGTCTTCGGGATTCGGGCTGTTGCGCGCTGCGTGCCTGGCAGCGGGAGTAAGTCAGGCCGGTGTGGAATGCCCGGCGCATGGCGTGTGATAAGTGTTCAGACATTCCAGCCTTTCACTCGACGGGGCCATACGGGAGCGGCAAATTCTGTGCAAAGGTATCATTAAATCCGTGACGGAAGACCGAAACCCTCCTGTTTTAGGGCCTTCTATGGGCTGTTTCGCCTTTCGGCGCAGCCTTTGCGGAAATAAGAGACACCCCGGCAAGCGTAGAGAGTCGCTTGCCGGGGTGCCGGTCCATGTGGTATGTCGTGTAATCCTATTCGGCTTGAGTCCGTATGGATTGTCTCAGGCAGGGATTACATCATGCCGCCCATGCCGGGGTTGCCCATCGGCATTTCGGGCTTGTCTTCCTTCTTGTCGCAGATAACGCATTCGGTGGTGAGGAACATGCCTGCTACAGAAGCAGCATTCTCCAGTGCCACACGCGTTACCTTGGCAGGGTCAACCACGCCAGCTGCGCGCAGGTCGCCGAAGGTTTCGGTCTTGGCGTTGTAGCCGAAGTTACCTTCGCCCTCACGCACCTTGTTCACGATGACAGCACCTTCTACACCGGCGTTGCGGCAAATCTGGCGCAGCGGTTCTTCAATGGCGCGGCGCACGATGGCCACACCTGTCGTCTCGTCGGCATTGTCGCCAGTAAGGTTCTCCAAAACCTGCTGTGCGCGGATGTAGGCCACACCGCCACCGGTCACGATACCTTCTTCGACAGCAGCACGGGTGGCACAGAGCGCGTCGTCGCAGCGGTCCTTCTTCTCCTTCTGCTCGGTTTCGCTGGCAGCACCTACTTCAAGCACACAAACGCCGCCTGAGAGCTTGGCCAGACGCTCCTGCAGTTTCTCCTTGTCGTAGGAGCTGGTGGAGTTGCTGATTTCGTTCTTGATCTGGTTGATGCGCTCCTGGATGCACTCCTTCGAGCCTTGGCCGTCCACGATAGTCGTGTTCTCCTTGCTGATGGTTACCTTGTCGGCCGAACCCAGCATGTCGAGCGTAGCCTGTTCGAGTTTCAGGCCCTTCTCTTCGCTGATTACGACACCGCCGGTGAGCACGGCAATATCCTCCAGCATAGCCTTGCGGCGGTCGCCGAAGCCCGGAGCCTTCACGGCACAAATCTTGAGCTGCGTGCGCAGGCGGTTTACAACCAGTGTGGTGAGTGCCTCACTGTCTACGTCCTCAGCAATGACCAGCAAGGGACGGCCGCTCTGTACGGCGGGTTCGAGAATGGGCAGGAAGTCCTTGATGTTCGAAATCTTCTTGTCGTAAATCAGGATGTAGGGGTTCTCCATGACACACTGCATCTTCTCCGTGTCGGTCACGAAGTAGGCTGACAGATAGCCGCGGTCGAACTGCATACCCTCAACAGTCTTGAGCACGGTGTCGCGGCCCTTGGCATCTTCAATGGTGATCACGCCGTTCACGCTGACTGCACGCATACCGTCGGCGATGAGCTTACCGATTTCGGAGTCGTTGTTGGCCGAGATAGTAGCCACCTGCTCAATCTTGTCGTAGCTTTCGCCCACCTGTTCGCTCTGCTCGCGGATGCTTTCGACGACCTTGGCAACAGCCTTGTCGATGCCGCGCTTCACGTCGAGCGGATTGGCACCGGCAGCCACGTTCTTCATGCCTTCGGTCAGGATAGCCTGAGCCAGCACGGTAGCCGTAGTCGTACCGTCGCCTGCATCGTCGCCGGTTTTCGAAGCCACGCTCTTCACGAGCTGTGCGCCAGCGTTCTGGAAGGCGTCTTCGAGTTCAATCTCCTTGGCCACGCTCACACCGTCCTTGGTGATGCGGGGTGCGCCGAACTTCTTGTCGATGACCACGTTGCGGCCCTTAGGACCGAGTGTTACCTTCACTGCATTAGCCAGTGCATCGGCACCTTCGCGCAGACGCTCACGGGCGTCAACGTCATATATGATTTCTTTTGCCATGATTTTTGTTTGGATTTTATCGGTTGTTTATGTGTGAGGTAGTTTGTGCGGCGCGCCTTGGGGCAGCCTTCGTGCGAAGGGAGCGTGATAGTGGCGTGTCGCGTGGAGCGGACAGATCAGGCCAGTACGGCGAGCACGTCGCTCTGGCGCATGATCATATACTTTTCGCCATCCAGTTCCACTTCGGTTCCGGCATACTTGCCATAGAGCACGCGGTCGCCGGCCTTGAGCGTCATTTCTTCGTCCTTGGTGCCATTGCCAACGGCCAGCACTTCACCCTGCAGGGGCTTCTCCTTGGCTGTGTCGGGAATGATGATGCCACCGGCGGTTCTTTCTTCTGCAGCGGCGGGCTTAATCAGCACGCGGTCTGCCAACGGTTTGATGTTCATGATGAATGATTTATTTGTGATGTATGGTTGTTTTGATTGGATTGTACAGCTTTTCGGCTGTCGGTCGCCCAATAAGCCAAAAGCGTGCCAAACCGCCGCACGGTTCTCTTGATTTTTTGTTTGGCGTAATCAGAAAGGCATCCTGTGGGCTGAGGCTTGCCAGTTTGCGGCATTCTTTTCTGTATTCCCTTGTTTGGCTCTGTGAGTACATTAACATCTTTAACTTTCAGGTACAAAACATCGTTGCTTTCTTGTGGCAACTCTTGGACTTTTTCAGCCTGAAAGGCAGCTGAAATTCACGGCAAGGCATGTCGTACAAACGATTCCCGGGCTAATTTTTCCTGTCCCTGGCTTAGGAAAAACAGTCCCTGGCTTCGAAATGCCAGCTTGCGGCACAAAAAAAGGGAGAATGCTTCGCGTGTAAGCATTCTCCTTTTCTCTTTATACAAAGGTAGGGATTGGTGTGTAAAACTCCAAATGGGCCGTACGAAATTAACAATCTGAATTTGTCTTAAACACCGCTGCGCGCCAAGGCTCTTGGAGACTGTTGTCCCATGCAACCAACTGTGGGATTGCGCGGGGATAGCGAACAGGGCCTTCGGTGGCCACCATCCGTATACCAGACGGTTGGTAGGTCGGAACAGTCCTTGGAGCACCACAGAATCAAGCGACAGATTGGCAGTGTCATTTTGGCAAGAGAGCAGATTGGGCATAGCTCCATCAGGGTGGGAAATGGGCATGGCCCGAACGCTTGTCGGTTTACGCCCCATACCTGTGAAGTTCCCAATAGGGCTTCGCGGCGAAACAACCTGATTGCGTCTCAGTTGAAACAGATGTCGGTGATGACTTGGCAGCCCACCCGTTCGTTGAGTTGCCTGACGAGTTGCGTGCGTTGCATGAGCAACTGGCTGCGCAGTGCCGGCGAGCGCAGTTGTACGTACAGCTTCTGGTTGTAGATGCGCAGGCTCTCGGTGTAGCGTGAAGCCGCTTCGCCCGCCACTTCCGGCCACGCCTGCAACAGCCTGTGCTCGTTGAGGGGAGCTTCGAGCTGCATGAGTCGCAAATAGCGCAGCAGCACGTCGCCCACCGATTCTTCTTTGCGGCGTTCCATGGCTTGATGATGAGGGTAGGGTTACTCGGGACGTTCGGCCTCAATGTTGACGATACCGCCGGTTACGGGCGAGAGCTGGACGTGTGTGGTGAACTTCTTGTTGAACAGGTCGCCGCCCAGATGCTCTATCTGGCCGAACTGAGCCATGGGCACTACCTGTTTGGCCCACACCTCGCTGTCAGAAGTGACGCTGAGTTCCACGTTGGCCGGCACCACATAGCGCAGGTCGAGCACCTCCTTCTTCTGTTTCGCGCTGTTGTCCACGTAGGCGGGCTTGACCGAAGGAAGCTTCTGGAAGTTCAGCACAAAGGGCGTGCCTGCAGGGTCGTCGGCATCGACCATGCCCAGATACTTCGAGAAGGCGAACAGCGTGGCCTGCCCATTTTCCTGTGTGGGGCAAACGTCAAACACGAACGTGTGGCGTTCGGTCGTTTGGGTTCCCGTGAAGAGTTCAAGCAGGGCCTTCTCCTGTGTGTCGAGGTTGGCCAGCATGAGGCGCAGCTGCTCGCCGTCCTTGGGCATGAAGTCGGCTTGTCCCTTAGTGAGCAGGCTGCGGTTTTCGCGAATGTCGTAGATTTCGGCCGCTGTGAGTTCGGCCATCTTGGCCGTGCTGCCGGCGAGCAGGATGTCCTGCGTTTTGTAGTTGGCACTCTCCAGTGGGGCAGGGTCGAGCTGTTCGACCTTGGCCACCGGGAGTTGGGGTTCGGTGTAATCCTGTTCGGCATTGACGGTCAGCAGGCGGCCGTCGGGCGTGAGGCTGACCAGTGGGGCAGCCGTCTTGCTGTTCAGCTTGATGGTATAGGCTTGGGTCGGATTGGCCTGGCCGTAGGTTTGCAGTTCGACACGCTCCACGGTCCACTCGTCGCTTTCGGTTTGTGTCACATGGGGCAGGCGCAGGTGCCGGTTGGCATACTGGCAGTATTCGCCGGGCGTGTAATGGCGCTTGAGGGCAGTAACCGTCACGTGGACATAGGTGCGCGGCAGGAAATAGGTGATGCCGTCGGGCGTAAGGCCCGGTTGGTAGGGGGTGACTTGTGTTTGCGCATGAGTGGCCGACAGGGCCAGCAGGGAAGACAGCGCAAGGGCAAGAAGATGTTTCATATTCATGGGGCATTGAAGGCCGGAGGCCAAGGGGTTTCGGTGAATGGCTGCAAGACGCGGACAGCCTTGCGGCGTTTGGTAAGTGCTGAGCTTTAAAACGGCAGGCCGGGAGCAAACCCTTCCAGCAGGCGGGCGAAGGCTTCGGGCAGAGCCTCAATGATGTCGGAGGCCGTGAGCGAGTGTTCGCCGAGTTTGCCGGCTGCGATGTCGCCTGCCAGTCCGTGGAGGTAAACACCCAGTCGGCAGGCATGTTCGGCCGAATACTTCTGGGCCAGCAGCGAGAGGATGATGCCGGTGAGCACATCGCCGCTGCCCGCCGTGCCCATGCCGGAGTTGCCGGTCGGGTTGAAGAACACCTTGCCTTCGGGGGTACATACGGCGGTGTAATGGCCTTTCAGCACGATGTAGAAGCCGTGTTTGGCGGCCATGGAGATAGCCTCAAGCAAGATGCTGAACGAATCGGTGTGGCAGATGCCCAGCCGCTTCATCTCACCGGGATGCGGGGTGAAGACGCTGTGCTGCGGCACTTGCTGAATCCAGCCTTTGTGGCTTCCCAGTATGTTGATGGCATCGGCGTCAATGACCAACGGGGTCGCTGTGTGGCTGATTTGCTCAATGAAGGCTAGTGCCGTGCGCTTGTCTGTGCCGATGCCAGGGCCGATGGCCAGTGCCTGAAACGCGTTGAGGGGAACAGGCGTGGTGAATACCTTCTCGTCGCCGTCGTGGTCGATAATGGCTTCGGGCACAGCTATCTGCAGGATGTCGTTGTTGCATGTCGGTGTGTGGACCGTGACTTTGCCCACCCCTGTGCGCAGACAGGCTTTGGCGGCCAGAATGGCTGCGCCGGCCATGCCGTATTTGCCGGCTATCAGGAGGGCGTTGCCGAACGTGCCTTTGTGGCCGTAGGCTGGGCGTGCTTTCAGCATCGCGCTGATTTCGTGTGCTTCGGTGATGCTGAAGGGCGGCTCCTCCTCATCGGGGCAGTCGGTATACAGGGCAATGTCGAGCAAGTGCAGCTTGCCCACATAGCATTGGTTGTCGGCCAGAATATGGGCGAGCTTGGGCAGGCCGATAGCCAGTGTATGTGTGGCTCGCACGATGGCAGAGGGTGTGTTGTAGGTGTTGTCTTCACACATCAGCCCGGAGGGCATGTCGATGCTGACCACTTCGGCTTCGGAGGCATTGATGAACTTGACCAATGCGGCAAATCCGCCGCCCAGCGGTTTGTTGATGCCAATGCCGAAGAGGGCGTCGACTACCAGTGTGTGGCGGGTGATTTGCGGAGCCTCGAATTGTTGTGATATTTCGGTGAAGGCCACTTCGGGGCATTCGGCTTGCAGCCTGTCGGCATTCTTGCGGCAGTCTTCGCTCAGCGTTCCCTGTGTGTTGAAGAGGTAGGCATGAATGTCCTGATAGCCCTTGAAGTGCAGCAGGCGGGCCATTGCCAAACCGTCACCTCCATTGTTTCCCGGACCTGCAAAGATGACCACGGGACGGTCGTACTGGGGGTACTGGCAATGCACAAAGCGGGCCGCTTCGGTAGCGGCACGCTCCATGAGTTCGGTCGAGGTGATGTCGGACTCCTGTATGGTATAGGCTTCGATAGCGCGCATCTGGTGCGCATTGGGTAGCTTCATGTTTCAGTGAAAGAACTTCTTGGATAGTTTGTGTGGGTGGTGTGGCGGGGTACGTTGGGCCGGTGGCAGCCCGGCCGCCTCTTCAATTCATGCAGCCCGGCCGCATCTTAAAAGAGCTTCCAGCGCGACTTCTTGGCTGGGGGCTGCTGGGCGAACAGCCGCCGGTAGTATGCTTCGAAGGTGAGGTTTTCGGTAATCATCTGATAAATGACTCCCCAATCGGGCACGCCGCCCAGATTGCGGTCGTCGATGAACATCTGTACCTTCAGCTTGCGGCTGTAATTCGGATTGTCGGCAGCTTCATTCCCTTCTTCGTCTGCATTCTTGTTGACGGCATAGAAGGTGACGCCGCGCTCTTTGCACCACGCTACGGCCTCTTCGAGCAGCTCACCTTCGCGCACACTCCACAACACCAGCAGATGTCCGTCTTTCAGCAGCTGGCGCAAGGTGGCTGTGGCAAAGGGCCGTTCTTTGCCAATCTTCGGATATTCGTGTTCGACGATGGTTCCGTCAAAGTCTACTGCAATAATCATGGTGTTGTTGGTTTTGGGTGTGAGCTTGTCTGGCTGGTAGGTCTCAGCGTGCTATTGCTTGCTGCCGTCGGCCAGCTTGAGCAGGAATTTGCCGTATTGGTTTTTGGCCATAGGCTGTGCCAGCTCACGGAGCTTTTCGGCCGTTATCCAGCGGTTCTTCAGTGCGATGCCTTCCAGACAGCCCACCTTCAGTCCGGTGCGCTTTTCGATGACCTCAATGAAGGTGGAAGCTTCGCTCAGACTGTCGTGCGTACCAGTGTCGAGCCAGGCAAAGCCGATGCCCAGTGTCTGCACCATGAGCTGCTTGGCATCCAGGAAGTGCTGGTTGACCGTGGTGATTTCGAGCTCGCCGCGGGCCGAGGGCTTGATGCCTTTGGCAATCTGTACCACCTGGTTGGGATAGAAGTAGAGGCCCACCACGGCATAGTTCGACTTCGGTACGGCCGGCTTCTCCTCGATGCTCACGGCTTCGCCCTGTTCGTTAAACTCAACCACGCCGTAACGCTCGGGGTCGTTCACGCGGTAGCCGAATACGGTGGCCTTGCCATCCTCCTCGGCTGTGCGCACCGCTTCGCGCAGGATGTGTCCGAAGTTGCTTCCGTGGAAAATGTTGTCGCCGAGCACCAGACACACGCTGTCGTTGCCAATGAACTCTTCGCCGATGATGAAGGCTTGTGCCAGGCCGTCGGGTGAGGGCTGTTCGGCATATTCAAAGTGTACGCCGAAGTCATCGCCGTTGCCCAGCAGCCGCTTGAAGCCGGGCAGGTCCTGGGGGGTAGATATGATGAGAATCTCCCTGATTCCGGCCAGCATGAGCACAGAAATAGGGTAGTAGACCATAGGTTTGTCGAAGATGGGGATGAGTTGTTTGCTGATGCCTTTGGTGATAGGGTAAAGTCGGGTGCCGCTACCGCCGGCCAATACGATTCCTTTCATGACGGAAATTTTTTATATTCACCTTGCAAAGGTAGTGTAAGGGTTGATATAAGCAAAAGAAAATCAGGAAAAACGCTTTTCCTGATTTGACTTGGGGTTTAACTTGGGGGTTAAGGGCAGCCCTGTCCGTTAGGCGCACTGGCGGCCGGATGGACTGGTTGTCCCTTATATATATTATAGGAGTAAAAAGGCGGCCCGCCCATGCGCCGGTCTTCACATCGCCGTTGGGCTGTCATGCTGCAAATACGCTTTCAGCTTGGCCGACAACTTGCGCGCCCCTTGTAGGCTCAGGTGGTCAGCATCGTAGAAGTCGCCAGCCGTAAAGGTGCTGTCGGCTCGCCAGTCCAGATAACGCACGGTGCGGTGTTTGTTTAAAAAGGAATGGAGACGCTGCCGCGTGTCGGCCTCCTGCAGCGGGTCGATGGCTTCGCGGTAGGAGGGACGAAGCGGGGTGGAAAGCAGCAGCAGGCGGATGCCGCGTGCTTGGCAGAACTGGGCCATGTGTTCCAAGTGTGCCACCCCCTCAGCTGCCAGGCTAAAGTCCGTGTAGCGGTTGCGCCGTGCCGCTTCAGCCCCCTTGTCCCAGTCTGCTGGGCGTCGCTCGATGCGGTATTCCAGTCCCTGTCCGTAGTCGCTCCACTGCATGTGGGGCTTTTCCCACAGGCTCTTCAACTTTTCGCAAAAAGGCTTGAAGGCCGTGCATTCCCAGTTGTAAACGCTGAGCGGGCTGTGCAGGTCGCAGTCCATATAGAGGCGGTAGCGGTTGGCCAGATACCATTCGGAGGAATTCTCCAGTTCCTCGTAGAGCGAGAAGTCGGAGATGGACACGATGACGGTGTGCAGCCGGTCGAAGGGGTAATGATGCAGCAGGTAGTCGTCGTACTTCAGCGTTTGCGACACCTGGGCTGCCGAGAAGGCATGTGCGCCGAGCACTTCGGGACACAGGCCGTAGTAAGTGTGTGAGCTGCCAAGCACCAGCATCTCCACTTCGCGGCTGTGTCGGCTCAGGTAGGCGTGCTTGTGCTTGGACGGATTGGGCAGGGAGCGCACGTACACCTCGGCAGCGGCCAAGGGCAGCAGCAGGAGTAGCATGAACAGCGGGATGCGCCAGGGGGCGGGCAGGGCGTGTGGTGGCTTGTGCATGAGCGGGAGGAAGGGTTAGAATTGGAAATAAATGAAGTCGGCCTGTGCGCCTCCTCCATAGCAGACGGCAAAAATCAGGGCGTAATAGACGGCCCAGCGCACGGCACGGTAGCTCAGGCAGCCGGTTCCTTTGATGTCAAGCCCGTGCTGACGGTGGCGCATCACCCATTCGACCGACAGGACGAACAGTGCGGGATAGAGGGCCGAGAAGCCGCCGTAGGGCGTGTGCAGCCGGATGTCGGTGGCCATGCGTAGCAGGCGTCCGAAGGCCGCGCCCAGACTTTCGGAACGGAAGAAAACCCAGCCCACGCACACCAGCACAAAGGTCGTGCCCATTTGCCACACCTCATGCCACGAGGGCAACCATCGGTCGGTGTCGGGCGGCGGAGCGGTTGCTGCGTGACGGTCTCTCCGTTTAGCGATGAGGGGCAGGAAACAGCAGGCGTGAAACAGTCCCCATGCCATAAAGGTCCATGCCGCTCCGTGCCACAGGCCGCTCAGTGTGAACACGACGAATGTGTTCAGGGCCTGGCGCGTGCGGCTGCATCGCGACCCGCCCAGAGGTATATATACATATTCCTTGAACCATTGCATGAGCGAGATGTGCCAGCGCCGCCAAAAGTCGGCAATGTTGCGCGAGAAGTAGGGCACGTTGAAGTTTCGGGTGAGCCGTATGCCGAACAGGCGGGCCGTGCCGACAGCAATGTCGGAATATCCCGAAAAGTCGCCGTAAATCTGCATGGCAAACAGCACGGTGGCCATCAGCAGGTCGGTGCCGTCGCTCTGTGGGTTGCCGTACACGGCCTGTACAATAGGGGCGCAGCGGTCGGCCAACAGCATTTTCTTGGCAAATCCCCACAGCATCTGGCGCAGTCCGTCCACCCAGTCCCCGTAGGCGGCATGGCGCGGGGACTGCATCTGTGGCAGCAGGTGAGACGCTTGTTCTATGGGGCCTGCCACTAACTGCGGGAAGAAGCCGACAAAGGCGGCATAGGCCACTGCATCGTGGCAGGCCGGCAGTCGCTGGCGGTAAACGTCGGCCACGTAGCTCAGTGTCTGGAAGGTGTAGAAACTGATGCCGACAGGCAGGATGATTTGCCACACGGGCAGGGCGGGCACAAGACCGAAATGCCCCAGCAGCGTGTTGACGTTTTCGGCAAAGAACCCGTAGTATTTAAACAGTCCCAATAGGCCTAAGCAGAGTGCGATGCAGGCGGTGAAGACAACTTTCGCCCGTCGGCGGTTGTTGTGCCAGTGTTCGATGAGTCGGCCTCCCGCATAGCCCACCAGGGTCATGCCTATAATGAGGCTCAGAAAGCGCACGTCCCACCAGGCATAGAACACATAACTGGCAACCACTAACAACAGGTTCTGCAAGGCCAGTCTTCTGGCAGTGAGGCGGTAGAGCAGCAGGACGCAAGGCAGGAACAGCAGGAAATCGTAGGAGTTGAACAACACGGGGTACTAACGATTAAAAAAAGCCGGACCTACGCGGGGTAGTTCCGGCTTGTAAAAGTCCTTTTCAGTTGAATGCAGATTATGCTTCAGCAGGTGCTTCGGCTTCGGCGGGAGCTTCAGCTTCGGCAGCAGCGGCAGCGGCAGCGGCTTCGGCTTCAGCCTTGGCAGCAGCGGCGGCAGCCTTCTTTTCAGCCACCTTCTCGGCAATCTTTTCGTTGACTTTCTTTTCTGCTTCCAGACGAGCGTCAGCGGCAGCCTTCTTGTCGGCAGCCTTCTTGTCGGCAGCATGGTTGGCCTTGGCGGCCTTTTCCTGCTTCCAGGCTTCAAACTTGGCCTGTGCAGCAGCTTCATCAAATGCGCCCTTGCGCACACCGCCGTTCAGGTGCTTCATCAGCATCACGCCTTCGCGCGACAGGATGTTGCGTACGGTGTCAGTGGGCTGTGCGCCGTTCTCCAACCAGTAGAGTGCGCGTTCAAACTTCAAATCTACTGTGGCAGGATTGGTGTTGGGGTTGTAAGTACCAATCTTCTCAGTAAATTTACCATCACGTGGTGCTCGTGCGTCGGCGATAACGATGCTGTAGAAAGCATAACCCTTACGGCCATGACGCTGCAATCTGATTTTAGTTGCCATTTGTTTGTTTGATTTTTAAGAGGTTTGAATGATGCCGCTATCTCGTAACGGCGGTGCAAAAGTACTGCTTTTAATCGGAATGCGCGCACAACAGGCCGAAAAAATATGATTTTCTTGTCCTTTCAGTTGTGCTTGGGGCTATGAGAGTGGGGTGAAAGTGTAAAGATGAGGCGTTGAGGGGTGTTCTATAAATTAGGTTTTATAGAATGTCCGAGAGTGAACCCACTTATTCCGGCTGTCTGCTGTTTTTTAGAGCGACCTTTTGCAAGTCTCGTCAGTCGCATAGCCCGCTATGCACCCCCTCCGACTCCCCCGTTATCGGGGGAGAGCAATTTCCTCCACTTACAAAATGTCATCTCTAAAAATCCAGCATCCAGCTCGGCCTAATTTATAGAACCCCCCTTGAATCAATAATAATCGGGGGATAAGAGGCGACGGTGCACTGGGAGGGCGTGGCAAAGGCCCGCCTGTTGTCAATCCTTATAGACTCTCCAACTCTCCTGTTATCACTCCCTGAGCGTGACCAGCCCGCGCAGCTTTTCGTTGAAGGCTGTGGCCTGTATGAGTTGTTCCAGAGTGAGGTGCATACGGTAGCGCCAGTATTGGTTAGGGTTGGCCGGCACGTTGATCTGTTCCTGTTCGGGGTGCTCGCTGCGCAGGGTGGGCGAGATGGCCAGCAAGTCCTGCAAGGCCAGCAGACAGAGCATAGAGGGCGACTGGATGTGGCGGCGAATCACCTCTTCACACACCTCGGGCGTAGCCTCTTCGGGAGCAGTGCCTTCATGTCCCAGCGCATCGTGCCAGAAAGCCTGGGTCTGTTCCCGGTTCTCGGTCCACCACAGCCGCAGGGGTGGCATGTCGTGGGTAGCGATGGTGGCAACGCTCAGATAAGGGTTGTTTTCGAGCCGGCCGAAGCGCACGCCGTATTCCTTGGGCATACGCTGTATCTCGAGCGACAGGATGCCCAGCCTTTGGAGCACACCCTTCACTGAGGCGGGCACCATGCCCAGGTCTTCGGCACACGGCAACATGCCCTCGCCGTTCAGCGGGTAGAGCGACAGCGAAGGTGACTCACCATCGCGGCTCTGCGTCACGATGGGAATCTTCTTCATCGCCTCATCGGCCCAGAACTGGTTGTGGCGGTGGTAGTAGAAGTTGTCGTGCAGCCGGTTGAAAGCCTGCTTGTCGCTTTCGCTGAGCGTGCCGAACACCTGCGTGAGCTGTGCGGCAATGCGCGGGTGGTAACAGTCCGGCCTCTCGCCATCGGGCAGGAACAGCACCTCGGCCACCGTGTCGAGCAGCAGCTCGCGCAGGGGCCCTTCGGGCACGTGGCTCTCAATGTTGCGCTGCGACAACCAGGTGTCGTGCAGGGTGTAGCCGTCACCGTCTTTGGCAAAGTAGCGTTGCAGCAACACGGGACCGTGTGCCGCCATGAGCTGCTGCATCCTTTCGGCCGACACCTGGGGCCTGCTGTACTGTTTCGGGCTGGGCTGAAAGCCGAACTGTCGTATTTCCTCTTCCGTCAGGGGCAGGGCCGGGCGGAAGTGTCCCAACACACCGTAGATCTGCGGCGAGGGTATTTCCCAAATGCGGAAGAAGCCCAGCACGTGGTCAATGCGGTAGGCATCGAAGTAGTGCTCCATGTGGCCCAGGCGGCGGCGCCACCAAAGGTAGCCGTCCTTGGCCATTTCGTCCCAGTTATAGGTAGGGAAACCCCAGTTCTGTCCGTGCACGGCAAAGTCATCGGGCGGAGCTCCGGCCTGTCCGTCAAAGTGGAACAGACGGCCGTCATGCCACGCCGGTACACTGTCAGGACACACGCCGATCGGAATGTCGCCTTTGAGCAGTACGCCCAGACGGCGCGCTTCGTTGTGCACCTCCAGCATCTGCCTGTGGAGCAGGAACTGCATGAAACCGTAGAACTGCCGCTCGGCGGTGAGGTCGGGAGCCGCTATCTCGTGGCTGTCGGCCTTGTGGGGCCATGCGCGGAAGTTGGCCGTGCCGAAGTGGTCGCGCAGGGCGCAGAAGCGGGTGTAAGGCTCTAACCAGTGTGCATTGTCAGTTGCAAACTCCTTGAAGGCGGCACTCTTCAGTGTGGCCGTTCCCAGCTCGGCAAACAGTGCGCGGGCAAATTCCATTTTCAGGGCAAAAGCCCCCTCATAGTCCAGTTCGGGCAGTTCGTTCAGCGGCACGGCGCGTTCGGCACACAGGGCATAAGCCTTGCTCTGCTTCCAGGGCCGGGGGTCGAGGTAAATCGGGTGGAGCGCAAAGACCGAGATGCCGTTGTAAGGATAGGAGTCATGCCAGGAGCCGCTGCGTGTCGTGTCGTTGATGGGCAACAGCTGCACGGCTTTCAGTCCGGTGTCGGCAGCCCAGCGCACACAGAGTTTCAGGTCGCCGAAGTCGCCCACGCCGAAGCTGCCCTTGCTGCGCAGCGAGAACACCGGCACCACACAGCCGGCCCCCTTCCAGCCCGGCAGGTCCATGCGCGGCACTTCGTCCTGGCGCACGACCGACGAGGTAGCCGGAATCCACTGTGTGGCCAATGTGCGGTTTTCGCCTCCTTCCCACACCACCTTTTCGGGGTTCAGCGGGTCGAGCAATATATATTTATAGGTAGTGCCGCGTTCGAAGTCGGCGCGGGTAAGAGGCAGACACCATTCGTAGGTGTCGGTGCGTTGCATCACCCTGGCCTTGCGCGGGTTCCATTCGCCCCATTCCTGTCCGCTGCCCACCACGGCCCATTTCAGTCCGTCGGCCGGAGGCAGGGCATGCAGCAAGAGCATACACGAGGCCGACATTGGCGCCATGTGGAGGCTGTCGCCGCCCCGTGGCTGCATGATACAGCGCGAGAAGGCGATGCGGTGGTACAGCGACGACAGCGACCGGTCGGCCCAGGTGTCGGCAAAGAATACCTCCGAACGGTGGTTAAAGTGGAACATGCGCCAGCTGTTCGGTTCCGTGCGCAGCGTCCGTCCTTCGTCGTCGGTCACGATATAGGCGTGCCTCAGATGCCGGGCACTGTCGCCAATTTGAAGCGAAGTGTTCCAGAAGCTGCCGTCGGCCGTTTCGAGCGGAGTGCGTACAGTCCTGCCTCCGTCCACCGAGTAAACCACTTCGATGTGTTCGCCCCACCGGGTGTGGTAGTCTATTTCAAAATGTATGGTTTTCACGTGAAAAAAATGTTTGGTAAGTATCAGGTATTAGTGATTAAGAAGCCTTGTCGCTTATAACGCTCAAGAAGCCTTGTCGCTTATAACGCTCAAGAAGGAACTTAATCACTAATCACTAATACCTAATACTTAAATAAATCCCTTGGGCGGTAAATGTAGAAATAAAATGCGACACACCAAGAGTGTGGCCCATAAAAGTGCAAAAAAATATGCTTGTCTGAAAAAATGACCGCAAAACTTTTGGAAGGAAACAGCTGCCTGCTTACTTTTGCAGCATCATACAGGCTGTACCGGTTAGATTGGGATACTCATCAATAATTACTTGAAAACCGAGATCAGTTAGTCTGTTCAATGGCGTGCCGATATGCGTTGCTTTTCGTGGCGTAGGGTCGGATTACAGAGACTCACTAACCCTCAAATCTTATTCGCTCGGAGTTTCATCACATCACCGGTGCAGCCTTTTTTGTGCAATGTATAATTTCCTACGGACGACCTACAGGACGGAGCAGAACCGCCGCCACCATCGCCGCAGGCCCCGATTGTAAATTATACATTATAAATTATAAATTATCATGCAACACGGCTTTATCAAAGTAGCGGCCGGCATACCCTCAGTGAGCGTGTCAGACTGCGCCTACAACATTAGGCAAATCGAAAACATGATGGCCAAGGCCGATGGCATGGGAGCCGAAATCATCTGCCTGCCAGAGCTGTGCATCACCGCCTACACCTGTCAGGACCTGTTCAGGCAGCAGTTGTTGCTCGATGAGGCCGAGGCCTCCCTGCTCAAGCTCATGGAATTCAGCTTGGGACTCAACATCACCGCGCTGGTCGGCGTGCCCATCTCCTTTGAGAACAAACTCTTCAACTGCGCGGCAGTCATACAGAAAGGCAAGATTTACGGACTCGTGCCCAAGACCTACCTGCCCAACTACAAGGAATTCTACGAGCAGCGCTGGTTCACCTCGGCCCAGGTGTTGGGCGAGGGCCGGGAAGTGCGCTTCTGCGGCCAGACCGTCCCGTTCGGCAGCCGCCAGCTCTTCACCACCTCCCACTGCACCTTCGGCATCGAAATCTGCGAAGACCTCTGGGCACCCATACCCCCCAGCAGCTACCTCGCCATGAGCGGTGCCGACATCATCTTCAACCTCAGTGCGAGCAACGAGCTGATCGGCAAGAACGACTACCTGCGCAGCCTCATTGCGAACCAGAGCGCGCGCCTCATTGCCGGCTACGTCTATGCCGGCAGCGGCTACGGCGAGAGCACACAAGACCTCGTGTTCAGCGGCCGCGCCTTCATCTGCGAAAACGGCCACATGCTGGCCGAAGCCGAACGGTTCTCCATGACCGAGCAGATCGTGTGCAGCGAAATCGATGTGGAACGCCTGCGCATGGAGCGCAAGGTCAACACCACCTACTCGGCGGCCCTCGCCGGGAGAGCAGGCTCGGAGCCGGCACTGTGCCGCCATTCAGAGCTCGAAGCCTTCAGCACCCATGTACCCTTTGCCCTCACGCGCAGGGTAGACCCCCATCCCTTTGTGCCTTCGGGCCATGACCTCGACGAGCGCTGTGCCGAAATACTCAGTATGCAGAGCCAGGCACTCGCCCGCCGCATCGAGCACACGCGCGCCAAGACAGCCATCGTAGGCATCAGCGGCGGACTCGACTCCACCCTGGCCCTCTTGGCCACGGTCCACGCCTTCGACCTCCTTGGGCGCGACCGTCGCGGCATAGTAGGCATCACCATGCCCGGCTTCGGCACCACCGACCGCACCTACACCAATGCCGTGAACCTCATGAAAGAGCTGGGCGTCACCATCCGCGAAATCAGCATCGCCGATGCCGTGACCCTCCACTTCCGAGACCTGGCCCACGACATCAACAACCACGACCTCACCTACGAAAACTCGCAGGCACGCGAGCGCACACAGATACTCATGGACGCAGCCGGACAGATGGGAGGCTTTGTCGTAGGCACAGGCGACCTGAGCGAACTGGCCCTGGGCTGGGCCACCTACAACGGCGACCACATGAGCATGTACGGAGTCAACGCCTCCATCCCCAAGACCCTTGTGCGCCACCTCGTGCGCTGGGCTGCCGACAACATGGCCGATGAGGCCAGCCGCACCACCCTGCTCGACATATCCGACACCCCCATCAGCCCCGAGCTCATCCCCGCCGACGAAGAGGGAAACATCAGCCAGATAACCGAAGACCTCGTGGGCCCCTACGAGCTCCACGACTTCTTCCTCTACCACACGTTGCGCTTCGGCTTCCGTCCGTCCAAGGTCTACTGGCTTGCCTGCCGTGCCTTCGACGGCAGCACCCCCGGTGCCGTCCACACCCCCGAAGTCATCGCCAAGTGGCTGCGCGTCTTCTACCGTCGTTTCTTCTCCCAGCAGTTCAAGCGTTCCTGTATGCCCGACGGCCCCAAAGTGGGCAGTTGCTCGCTGAGTCCCCGAGGCGACTGGCGCATGCCCTCCGACGCTAACTGCGATGCTTGGATGCGCGACTTGGATGCCACATTGGGAAGTAATGAATAATGAACAATGTACAATTGCCTGCGACCATGTCGTTGGTGTAGCCTCATCATACATTATTCATTGCAAACGCCTCCCAAATCAGAGGCTCCAAAACTAAACAAAATTTACCCCTGCAAGGCTTCTTCTTAAAAAAGAGCAATGCAGGGGCATTTTTTAGCCGTAAGGAGAAACAGTCAAGTGGTGCTTTTGTACATTTGCACCCCAGATTAGGCCAACCCCCGTGCCGCCCCTCACAAACAAAGGAGCGAAGCCCGCGCCGTTACCCCTCCAAGAAAACAAACAACAAACCATAAGAGATTTAACTTCCGATCATGAAACGAAACCTACTGCCAGTCCTGGCCCTCGCCCTGTGCATGGCCTTCACCTGCGAGAAACCCACCGCCACCGCAGCGGCACCCCAGAATCCCATCGACCTCACCTATGCTGCCGAAAACGCAGTCAATTCAGTGGTATACATCAAGGTCACTGTCAATTCCCGAACCCAGACCATCCAATACAGCGATCCCTTCGAAGACTTCTTCGGCGACTTCTTCGGCCGTGGAGGCGGAGGCCAGCAGCAGCGCAAGATACAGACCCCCAAGCGCACCGGAGCCGGCTCGGGAGTCATACTCACTGCCGACGGCTACATCGTCACCAACAACCACGTCGTGCAGGATGCCGACGAACTCACCGTCAAGCTCAACGACAACCGCGAATACAAAGCCCGCATCATCGGCCTCGACAAGACCACCGACCTCGCCCTCATCAAGATAGAGGCCGAAGGCCTGCAGCCCATCAAGGTCGCCAACTCCGACGACCTCAAGCTCGGTGAGTGGGTACTCGCCATCGGCAACCCCTTCAGCCTCACCTCGACAGTCACCGCCGGCATCGTCAGTGCCAAGGCCCGTTCGCTGGGAGCCACCCCCGGCAGCATAGAGAGCTTCATCCAGACTGATGCCGCCATCAACCCCGGCAACTCGGGCGGTGCACTCGTCAACGCACGCGGCGAACTGGTAGGCATCAACGCCATGCTCTACTCCCAGACCGGTTCCTATGCCGGCTACGGCTTCGCCATTCCCACCTCCATTATGAACAAGGTCGTCGACGACCTCAAGAAGTACGGCACCGTGCAGCGCGCCCTGCTCGGCATCTCAGGCTCCGACGTATCGGCCTATATCGACGCACAGCGCGACAAGGGCAACGAAGTAGACCTCGGCACGGTCAACGGCATCTATGTCGCCGAAGTGACCCCCGACGGAGCAGCCGCCGCAGCCGGACTCAAGGCCGGCGATGTCATCACAGCCATCGACGGCAAGACCATCGAAAAGTTCGGACAGCTCCAGGAACTGCTCGTCAACCACCGCCCGGGCGACAAGATCACCGTCACCTACCTGCGCGACCGCAAGCAGCACACCGCCCAGCTCACCCTGCGCAACATCCAGGGCACGACCACTGCCGTCCAGAACCTCGACAGCGAATCGATGGGTGCAGCCCTGCGCCCCCTGACCGACAAGGAGAAGGTGCAGCTCAGCCTGCCCTACGGCCTCGTCGTCTCCGCCATCCGCGACGGCAAGATGAAGGAAGCCGGAATCACCAAGGGCCTTGTCATCATGAAAGTCAACGACCGCGAAATGCGCACCATCGAAGACTTCGAGGAAGCCGTCAAGGCCGCCAACCTCAGCCCCGACCGCGTACTCTGGATTCGCGCCAAGACACAGAGCGGCATTAACAAGTCGTTTGCCGTCGAGCTGTCCGATGAGGAGAAGAAGTGACAATGTATAATGTATAAT
>JBJEAF010000272.1:0-25067 GCA_051868755.1 Alloprevotella sp. | reverse complement strand
CGGCATGTCGGAAAAACAACTCGGCATGTAGGAAAAACAACTCGGCACTTAGAAAAACCTAAGTGCCGAGTTGTTTTCAGGCATTTTCTGTCCGGTGCGGCCGCGTGACAGGAGCGTGTCAGCGTTCGGCCTTGATTTCAACGCTCATGATGTTTCCGAGACCGGCCTTGAACTCAAACACCTTCTCGGGGTCAGCCGCGCTGAGCAGTTCGACCAGTCCCATGGCGGGATGGCTCAGGTAGCAGATGCGTTGTCCCTGAAGCACGCCGACGGGCAGCGGGTCGAAGAGACGCGCAAAGCCTTTGGCCTCCAAGTCGGCCACGGCCTCCTCCATGCAGTCCACGCGGTAGCACACGTGGTAGGGCATGGGCCCGTTCTTGGCGAGCAGCTGCTGTTCGGGCGATTCGGGATTGTGTTGCAGCACCAGTTCGACCAGCGTTTCGCCCGCCTTCTTGAGGTAGCGCAGGTCGACGCTGAGCGGTTCTTCGCGGAGCACGGGGCCTGCCTTATAGCCCAGCTGTTGAAACACGCGGGTCGAAGCTTCCATGTCGGCCACGACGTAGCCCACGTGGTGAAGGGAATATGTTGCCATGAATATGAGTGTTTGGAAGGTTGTAGTCTTATTCAAGCCGTCCTTCGACGAAATGGAAGGCATCGAGTTCGGGTTTTGCTCTTCCCACGAGAGAGAGGAAATATTGGAACATGGGCGCCTTTGACTCCGGGCGCGAGAACATCGTGTCGTGGTTGGCATCGACGAAGCGCAGCGTGCAGTCGGGATACGCCTCTTTCCACCAGCGGGGGGCGCGGTCGAAGTATTCGTTCATCCAGCGTACCTGTTCGGCGGTGATTTCCGTTTGTGTGGCGAAAGGCTGGTAGTCGGGCACGCGGCGGGCGCAGAGAATGGCGGTGACGGGGCCGGGGTAGCCATGGAGGTTCATTGTGCCCACGACGGCGCGGTCGCGCGCGATGCGCAGACGGTTCATTTCGGGCGAAAGCATGTCGAAGTAGACGGGAATGTCCTTCTCGGGGTCGGCGTTACGGTCTATCTCGCCGTCGAGCGAAACGACGTGAGGAGCCATGCCCGTACGCTCGCAGAGCTTTTTGGCCGTGGCCAGGGCGATGTCGCCGCCCACGCAGAAGCCCGTAATCACCTCCACGCCGTAGCGTTCGGCAATGGGGGCCAGCAACTCCATATAGGAATCCGTGAGCACATCGCACGAGGCGGTCAGCTCATCGGGGTAGTCGTGGTAAGACTCAATGACGTAGATGGCATAGCTGTCGGCAAGAGTACGGGCCATGGTGCCGAACACCAGCGTGAAGCTCGTGTAGCCGCTCACCACGACGAGGACGGGCTTGCCCTCGGCCGGCTCGTTGTACCACCAGCCCCGCTTCACCTCGTGGTTTTCGACCATGCGGCGCACGGTGCGGTGCTTGTAGAGGTCGTCGATGACGTAGTGCAGACCCGACACTTCGAGGTGGACAGGTACCTGCATCGCCTGCAGCGAGGTGAGCCCCACTTCGTCGAAGAGGTCGGCTTCGGGGTCGATGCTTTCTTGTCCCACGAGGTGGGCAATCACTTCGGCAACGAGTTCCTCCGACGCGCCGGCATATCCGCCAGTTCCCGTGGCAGACTGCGAGGCCAGCCGGGCCAGCTGCCCCTTGTCTGTCTTGCCGTGTATGTTCTTCGGAAAGTCATCGACTGCCACCCAGCGCGAAGGGCGCATGAATTCGGGCAGGAAGGAGGCGGCTCGCTTCTTCACCTCATCGAGCAGCCGGGCATCGCCCCGGGCGAGTTTCAGATAGGCCGTGAGCTGCTGCCGGCTGCCTGTCTGCTCCAGGCTCACGCACGCCTGTACCACGGCGGGCGACTGCTCGATGACGCGCTCAATCTCCTGCAGCTCAATGCGGTAGCCGTTGTACTTCACGCGGTCGTCGATGCGGCCCACGTACTCCAACGTGCCGTCGGGCAGCAGGCGCACCATGTCGCCCGTGTGGTAGAGCCTCGGGGCCAGGTCGCGGTCGTCGAAGGGATTGTCGAAGAAGCAGGCGGCATTGAGTTCGGGGCGGTTGATGTAGCCCGCCGTGAGCTGGCGGCCTCCGATGCAGAGTTCGCCTACCTCGCCCGGGGCTACGGGTTGCAGGTCTGTCGCGCCGAGCACATGGGCCACCGTACCCGGCGCGGGGCGGCCGATGTTTTGCAGGCTCTGCCCTTCGCGGACCACGGCAAAGGTGGCCATGACGGTGTTCTCCGTGGGTCCGTAGCCGTTGATGAGGTCAAATGGCTGCGAGCTCGCCATGCGCTGGATGGCAGGGAGCATTTTCTCACCGGCGATGATGAGTTTCTGGAGTGAGGGAAAACGGAGGTTGGCGAAGAGTGCTGTGAGCGAAGGGGTGAAGGCCGCGTGTGTCACGCCGTAGTTACGGATCAGGTCTTGCAGGCGGCGCAGGTCGTGGCGGTCGCTCTCGGTGGCGACCACGACGGTGCCTCCCACGGCAAGCACGGGGATAATTTCAATGACAGAGGCATCGAAGCTGATGCTGGCGAAGTTGAGGAAGATGCTGTCCTGACGGATGTCGAACACGTCGGGGCGTGCAGCGGTCCGGACGAGGTGGGCGAGATTCCCGAAGCTGATGGGCACGCCCTTGGGCTTCCCTGTGCTGCCCGAGGTGTAAATCACGTAGGCCGTCTGGCTGTCGGATTTCGCCACATCGGCCGGCGAAGCACAGTCCGCATAAGCCTCGGCGGCATGACCGGTGTGGCACACAGGAAGCCGGCCCCAATCAGTCCCTTCCTCTACATTAGTGAGGACAAGGTCAACACTGCTGTCGGCAGCCATGAAACGCAGGCGGTCGGCGGGGAGTTCGGGCACGAGGGGGACGAAGCACCAGCCCCTTTTCAGGCAGGCCCAAATGGCAGCTATGGCATCGAAACTCTTGGTGAGATGAAGGCCCACGCGCGTCACTTCCCGGCCAGACAGGACCTCCTGGTCCAGCATGAGTCTGGCAAGTTGCCCGGCCCGCCGGTCGAGCTGGCCGAACGAATAGCTCTTGTCGGCTACGATGACAGCGGTCTTGTCGGCCCGCCACGCCGTGTTGTCGGTAAAACAGTCGTTAGCAGTCAGTAAGTCAGGCATTGGTTTAGAACTTGTATTTCGCTTTTGCAGTGAACCAGAGGCCCTCTTGCCGGAGCGGGGCATAGCTGGTGCCGCCTTGATCATATTTTTTGTTGAGCAGGTTGTGTACTTGCAGTTCCAGCCCGAATCGTTTGTAGTCGAACTGCGCTCCGGCATCCCATACCACACGGGCCGGCACGTCGAGCTCTTTCTTTGCCACGTTAATCGTGCCCTGCTCGTCATAATAGTAGTAGGCGTACAGCGACTTTTGCGCCGAAAGGGACTGGAGGTGCGTGTTCAGGCTGAAGTGGCGGGACAAGCGGTAGGAGGCCACCCAATGGGCCGACAGTTCGGGCACATTGTAGGAGGGGTAGTTGGCTGCGAAAACATTGAAGTCCCGCGTCTTCACCAAGTGCTGCCACGAGAGTGTGAGCCAAGAGTTGAAGCGCCGGCTCTGGTAGAATGCCTGCACCTCCGTGCCGAGGTTCTGCATCTGGTCGGAGTTGGTGAAAGCAAAGATGTTCTGGGTGATGAGGTTCTCGGCCACATTGTAGTAGAAGTTCGCCTCAAAGTTCCAGTGAGGCAGCAGGCGGTTGCCCATGAAGGTCAGCTGGATGGTATTGAGATACTCCGAGCGCATATCCTCCCAGGCGAGGAAGTTGTCGAGCGTGTTGTTCCGATAGAAATAGGGTGCATCGACATACGAACGCGAGTAGCTCAGCTTCAGGCTCCACTTCGGCTGCAAGAAGACTACGGCCATACGCGGCGAGAGCTCGTTGATTTCCTTGCCCGAACTTCGCTTCTTGTAGTCGTAGCGCATGCCGCAGTTCAGCAGGAACAGGTCGTTGAAGCGATGCTTGAACTGCAAATAGGCGTTGGCGGAGGTCTCTGAGCCGGTCAGCACGTTCTTGGAATCGTCGAAGGTGGCGAGCACGCGGGTGAACTGGTCGCCCTCGACATAGTAGGCGTCGTTCATGCGAAAGCGGCTTGCCTCGGCGCGGAAGCTGATGCTGCCACGGCCCAGGGCGGTGAGGCGGTAGTTGTAGTTGGCGTGGAGCGAGGCGCCGAGGGTATGCTCCTGCCACTTCAGGTATTGGTACACGCCCTTTGTCACAGTGATGGTGTCGTGGGTGCCCGGCGGTGTGGCCGTCATGCCGAAGTAGTAGGGGATGGTGTCGTTGGCTATCTGGTAGCGGAACTGCTCCTCGGTCTCGTAGCTGACGGTGGCTCTCACGGTGAAGTCGTCCTTGCCCATGAGCCAGGAGGCTTCGAAGTGGTTGCTGAGTTTGCCGTAGCCCGGTCCCGCGCCGTTGAAGGTGCGGTACTTCCCGTAGGAATAGGGCGCGAAGAAGGAGTTCATCGAGTAGGGCGCAACATACTTGCTGTAAGATGTGTCGTAGAGAAAGGAGAAGCGCTTCAGCGAAATCTGAAGGCCGCACTCATAGGTCGGCTTCTTGTTGAAGCCGCCCAGTGTGATGGTGCCGGGCACGGGGTAATGGCCCTTCTGTTGCTCCGAAGGGATTCCGACATCCTGTCCTGTCGCTTCGTAGTAGGAGGCCCAGGCGAAGAGGTCGCCTTCGATAAACCGCTGGCCGAGCTGTGCGCTGGCAGTCACCTGGCCGTAGTTGCCCGCTCCTGCGGCCAGATGCAGGCCGTCCGTGTCGCGGCCGTCCTTCGTGATGATGTTGACGGCAGCGGTGAGGGCGGCACCGCCGTAGAGCGAGGAGGCGGGACCGCGCACCACTTCGATTTGCTTGATTTTATCGAGGGCGATGCTGTAGTCGGGCACGGCGGTGTTGGTCGAGTAGCTGTTGAGCCGGTGGCCGTTGAGCATGAATAGAATCTTGTCCTGACTGGCAGAATAGATGCCGCGCATGGCGATGTTGTACTCCTCGTTGGAGGCCACCTCCGTCATGCCCGGCACGAAAGCGAGCAGCACCTCCTTGATGTTGCGCGCTCCCGAGGCTTGAATCATCTCCTGCGTGATGAGCGTGACGGGCATCGGGGCTTCCTCGACCGACTCGGCCTGCTGCGAAGCCGTGATGATGGTGTTCACGCGGCCCGTCTTGATTTGTTCGATAAGGTCGGCAAATCGGGGAGGGTCGGAGAGGCCGGCCGTGAAGTAGGGCGAGGCATTGAGCAGCAGGGAGGCGTAGCGTTCGGCTTCCTTGGCGCGGTCCTGCGCGATGCAGCAAAGGGTCATGACGCGGAGGGCTTCCACCCTGGCGCGCTCCGAGAGTGTGTCGATGCCCGTGGCGAGCATCGATTCGGCCTTGGCGAACTGCCCCGTCTTGTAGTATTCTTCTGCCTCCAAACAGCGCTGAATCTCCAGATTTTCTTGGGCGCACATGCGGCAGCTGCACCAGAGGCAGAGGAGGATGAGGATGATTCTCATTTCTTCAAAGGGATAAATAGGGTGAAGCGGCTTCCTTCGTTCTCCACGGTGTCAAACTCGATGTGGCCGTGGTGCTTGTTCTCGATGATGTCGCGGGTGATGGACATGCCGAGGCCCGTGCCGTGGCCTATGGGTTTGGTGGTGAAGAAGCTCTGGAAGATTTTCTGCTTGACTTCGTCGGTCATGCCCTTGCCGTTGTCGGCGATCGTAATGGCACACTGGCCGTCGCGGTCGTCTACGCTGACCTGCACGCAGGGTCTGTAGCCGTCGGGGGCAGTCCGGGTCTTCTCCCACACGGCGTAGCAGGCGTTGTTCATGACGTTGAGGATGGCGCGGCTCAGGTCCTGCGGAATGACCTTCAGGAGGGGCAGGCCCTCGGCGTAGTGCTCCTCCACGCTGATGTTGAAGCCGGGATAGTTGGCGCGCATGGCATGGTAGGAGAGCCAGACGTATTCCTTGGCGAGCTTGCAGATGTCGGTGGGAATGTACTCGTCTTCCTTGCCGCGAGAGTAGAGCAGGATGTTCTGGATGATGCTCACTGCGCGGTCACCGTGTTCCTGAATCTTCTGCAGGTTCTCGCTGAGGTCGGCCATGATGTCGCGGATGTCAGCGAGGTCGTCGGCATCGATGTCCTGCTCGTTGGCTGCGATGTCGTCTGCCAGGTCCTTGAGCAGGCCCTTGGAGAGTTTGCTGAAATTGATGACGAAGTTGAGCGGGTTGCGTATCTCGTGGACGATGCCGGCCGTGAGCATCCCGAGCGATGCCAGCTTCTCCTGTTGCTTCACTTGGTCTTGCAGTTGTTGTATGCGTTGATTGAGCTCTTCCATGTCTCTTTATATATATAATAGGAGTGTGTATGGTTGTCGGTGGACTATGGGCGTGACGTTTCTTCGGGTCGGTGTTCCTGCTGCACAGGCAGGGAAATGACGAACTCGGTAAATTCGTTCTTTTCCGATTGCACCCGGATGTCGCCGCCGTGGTTGAGGATGACTTCGCGGCTGATGTAAAGTCCCACGCCCACTGCCTCGGCCGTCGTCTTGGTGGTGAAGAAGGGGTCGAAGATGTGGTCGATGATGGTGTCCTCGATGCCGATGCCGTTGTCGTGGATGCAGACGCAAATCTTGTCGTCCTCTACCCTGAGGTTTAGGCTGAGCTTGGCCTCGAAGGGGGACTGGAGGTATTTCTTGCGGAGGGCATAGACGCTGTTGGCCAGGATGCTCATGATGGTGCGGCTCACCTGGTCGGCATCAACCTCGGCCACGACGAGCATGTCGGGGTCGAGCTGGGAGAGGCTGATGTGGCACTCGGCGATTTCCTTGGCATAGTAGGAGCTGAGCATCTCCATGTTCTTCCGGCATACGGCAGCCAGGTCGGTCGGCGAGAAGTTCGGCGTGCGCTCTTTCAGCATTTCCTCCATGGCCTTGAGCATGTGAGAGGTGTTGACACCGTGTTCCTCTATCTTCTGGAGGTTGGTGGAGAGCATGTCGATGATGTCGGCCGAGTCCTCATAGAGTTCTTCCTCCATGGCTTCCTTGGCATCGTCGAGGTTCTGCTTGAGGTCCTTCACGAGGCCGAGGCTCATGTGGGAGAAGTTGTTGACGTAGTTCATCGGGTTGAGGATACGGTCGACGAGGCCCTTCGTGAGCGTGCCGACGGTGGCCATCTTCTCCTGACGCACCAGCTGGTACTGCGTCTTGGTGAGGCAGTCGAGGGCCTGCTCCAGGTTCTTGGACTTCTCTTCGATTTCTTCCTTCTGGCAGACAATCTGTGAGGTGCGCTCCCGGATGATGCCTTCGAGGCGTTCGGTCTCCTTCAGGAGGCGGTGCATACGCCAGCGGATGAGGAGAAAGACGAGCAGGGCGAGGACTACGGCGTAGGCGGCGAGGCTGTACCAACGGAGGTAGACGGGATAGCGCACCGTGAGGGCCAGCGGCTCCATGGAGGAGATACGCCCGTAGCGGTCGCGCACTTCGACTTCCAAGCGGTAGCTGCCCGGACGGGGGTTGACAAAGCGGACGGAGTTTTCGGTGCTCCAGGCAGACCACGGCTCGCTCTCCGAGAGGCGGTAGCGGTACTCCGTGTCGCCGAGCGAGGGAATGAAGTCGGTGGAGAAGTAAAGGGCGATTTCGCGGACATCGTTGTCAAACGTCAGCTTGTCGAAGGGCATACGTGCGCCCAGAGTCTTGCCTTCACAGCTGAAGCCGCCCCAGACGACGGAGTCGCGGTTGAGCACGATGCGGCGGTAGTAGGCCTTGTTGAGCGGGACGTTGCGGTGCTCGATGTGGGAGAAGTCCCAGAGCACGACACCGTTTTGCCAGCCGACCCAAAGGTTATCGCCCTCGGTCTCGATGGCCCGGACTTCGTAGTTGCGCAGCGGGTGGAGCGCGGCGTTGAGCAGGGAGCAGTCTGTTTCGCCGCTAATGGCGTGGAGGTTCTTCCCCTCGTTGTCGGTGAGCCAGATGCGCTGTGCGGCATCGGGCGAGACGAGCTGCGGATAGCGGCTCTCGGATTTCCAAAGGCTGCCCGCATCGGTGGGCTGGAGCTGCTGCCGGTCCTCGTTCCAGCGGAACAGGCCCACCCGGCTGAGCACATAGATGTCGCCTTTGTACTTGAACATCGTGTTCTTGTAGACTTCGCCCTTTCCGTCCTTCCCTTTCGGCACGATGCGGTTGAGATTCTTCATCGTGCCGGTGCAGCGGAAGAGCTGGCCGTAGATGTTGTTCACCCAGAGTGCGCCCTGCCTGTCGGTGAACATCTTAATGCCTTTCTCAATCGTGTTGAGCTGGCTGCGCTCACTGCCCCGGTTGAGGTAGACACCGTCGATTTCGGCCGTGTAGTAGCCGCCATTGGGGGCGGTGTGGACAAAGAGAGTGTGGCCGCCCTTGAGCAAGGTGGCCTGTGCTCCCTTCACCTTGTAGATGCCGCCCGCCGTACAGGCAAACACGCCGCCGGCTGTATCTGACTGGATTTTCCAGCAGGCATGGTCTATGCCTTGAACCTGGCGGAACAGTCCGTCAGGCTGCTTGTAGAAGAGGCCGCGCAGGGTGCCGACGTAGAGGCCTTCGGCAGCGGAGTAGCAGATGGTCTGTACGTCGCCGCTGAGGCCTTCGGTCACGCCGAAATGGGTGAAGGAGGAATTGATGTTCACGAGAAACACGCCGTTGTCCGTGGCTCCCCACACGTTGGAGGAGGCATCCAGATGGATGGCGTTGACGTTGTTGTCGCAGAGCCCGTTGCGCTCAGAGAGGCAGTAGTGTTCCCGTCCTTCCGCATCGAGTACGACGAGGCCGCTTCCCGCAGTGGCGAGGAGCGTGGAGCCGTCGGGCGTATGCAATTGCTGGTTGATTCTGAAACCCTTGTAAAATTCTGGCTGGGCGGCAGCGGACGCGCGTATCACGAAGTCCTTCATCGACTGGTCCTCCAGACCGCGCGTGCCGATGGAGGTTTCGATCCAGATGCGGCCTTTTTCCTCGCCGATGGCCGTCACTTCGCCGATGAAGCCTTTGTTGTCCTTAGAGAACACGTAGTGGATGACGAGCATGCCCTGCGGCCCGGCTTCGAGATAGCCCAGAAGGTTGTAGCCGCCCACCCAGATGCGGCCGTCGCCTGCACGGAACAGCCGGGTCACGCGGAAGATGCCCGGCGTGTGGACTGTGTGCCATTGGGTCTGGTCGTAGTAGAGCAGGCCCTCAAAGTTGGCCACATACACGCGCCCCGCCTCATCGGTGATGACGTCAAAGTTGCGGTTGTGTGCTCCGTAGGCCGAGGGCGCATAGTTCACGAAGAAGGGGATGCCGCGGCCCGGAGAGGCATCTGCTTGCGTGAACAGGCAGAGAATAGACAACAGGAATAGCAGGAGGGTGCGCGTCATGGCGGAGTGTATGGGGTTAGGGGAATAGCTGGAGTTTAGAGCGGGGAACGTTGGCGCCGATGTAGAAGTTCCACTCCTCGTCGGTGAAGTCACGTCTGAGGTTCTGGCGGATCAGCTCGGCCATGCCGTTGGGCGAGACCACGAGGCGCGAGAGTGATCCGTTCTCGTCGCCCGCCCAAAGGATGTTGTTGGGAGCCATGTAGAAACAATGCACCCAGGTGGGGAAGCTGTGGAGCGTGAGCGGTTCGAACTTTCCGGCGCGAAGGTTGAGCAGCTTCAGGTCGCCGTCGTAGCTTGATGAGATGAGGTAGTCGCCGACAAACTCCAGCTGCGTGATGCGGGAGCGGTGGCCGACCAGCCGCTGGGTGACTTCTCCCTGTTTGTCCACGATGAAGAGATGCCCCTGTTCTGTTCCGACGGCCGTATGGCGGTTCTCATCATCGCAGGCGAATGCCGTGACACGTTGGTCTACATGGCGCGGCGTAGCGTGGAGCGAACCTTCGCTGTCGATGCGCCAAAGTCCGTCCTCCTTTCCAAAGACATAGAGTGCGCCCTTGAACCAGCCGAAGCAACTGACTGGCTGGGGATATTCGCGGATTGGTCCGGTTACTCCCTGGCGGGTGTCGTAGAAGCAGAAGGCCCGGTCGGAGGAGAGCAGCAGCCTGTAGGGAGCTATCTGGCGAATGGCGGTCAGACCGCCCGGGATGGGCAGGAGTTTGTCGGTCCTTTCGCCGTTGGGGGAAACAATGACCAGGCGTCCGTTGATGTCGAGCGCATAGAGCCGTCCGTCTGCATCGGCATGGAGGTCGCGGAAGTCGAACGACGGGTCGGAGAGCAGCAACTGGCTGTGTACGCCCGAGGCCCCGTAGTCCCAGCGCGCCATTTCGCCGTAGCGGCTCGCTGAGGCGAAGCCGCCGGCAGGGAGCGGTACGATGCGGGAAATGCCGCCCTTGAAGAGTTTTACTGATTCGTAGCAGCCACTGTTCACCGTCAGCGCATTGAAGACAGCGGGGAAGAAGAGGTTGCCGTGGTAGTCGGTGGTGAACTTCCAGGCACTGTAAGCCAGCAGCGAGGCCAAGTCGTAGTTCCCGCCTTGGTGTTGCATGAGAGAGAGAGAAGCTAAGGAACGGCCCATCGCCACGTAGCTCAGCGTGTCAGCCTCGCCTCGCGCATGCTCGGCGAGACGCTGCTGGGTGACGGCCATTTCGCGCTGTTCTTCGGCCATGCTGCGCTGGCGTTCAGCCATGTTGCGGGCTTCGGCAGCGTTTCGGGCGTAGGCTTGCGCCTTCTGGGTCTCTTCGTTGGCACGCGTCTGTTCCGCTTCCGCCTTTTTTCGCATATTCTCAGCCACTCCCATCTGGAACACCGCCTCTTCGCGCTGCTTGTCGGAGATGTCCTTCTGCTGGTAGGCGATGTCTTCCATCTGCTTGCTGATGCGTTCCACGATGTACGAGCCGCTCTCTTTGTCTTCGAGCAGCCGCAAGCGGGCCTGGAGTTCATCGCGTTCCTGTTTCAGTCGGCTTATACGGGCGAGACTGACGAACAGTCCCGCTGCGAGCAGCAGGATTGTCGCCAGTCCTAATCCGTGTCTCAGCCTTTGGGGGGCTTGCTTGATGTTCATGTGCATGGAGATGATGCTGTGTGCGGGGAAGCGGGAGCGTGCCTACTTGTTGTCCCCTATCGTTTTCAGGATGTGCGAGGCCAGGAGGTAGCAGTGGCCGCCCGTGCGGGCCGAAACGAGGTCGCCGTCCACGACCACGTCTTCATCGACGTAGTCAACGCCGTAGTTCTTCGCATCGCCGAGCAGGTTGTTGTGGACGGTCATCTTGCGGCCCTTCACCACTTCGGCAATGGGGGAGAGAAGCCAAAGGCCGTGGCAGATGACACCTTTCACAATGTCCTTGCGGGCAAACACGCGCTTCATGAACTCGCAGGCGGGCGGCAACTTGGTGATGTCCTCGGTGTAGCGCAGCCGGTCGGAGACCATGCCGGCGGGCACGATGACGGCTGCATAGTCGTCGAGGGCCGCGTCGTCGAGCGTTTCGAAGCTCTCGTCGCAACGGAAAGGAGCGCGCAGCTCATGGCCCGAGAAGGTGATGCTGTCGCAGCCCCAGAGGCGCGAGAGGAAGTGGACTTCGTAGCCCGCCTCCTGAAAGCGGAACTGATAGTAGAAGATTTCGTTTTCGTAGAAATCGCTTTCTATGAGGATGCCTATCTTGTGTCTCATACCTGAGCTATCTTCTTTTTAATGGTTAAAACATTTTCGCCCGCCACGCGGTGGTAGTCCACCTCGTCCATCATCTGCTTGGTCAGGAAGATGCCCAAGCCGCCAATGGGTCGTTCTTCGGGCGGCAGGTTCAGGTCGGGGTCTTCCTTGCCGAGCGGGTCAAAGGCAACGCCTCCGTCGGTGAAGCGGATGGTCAGCACACCGTCGGTCTTGTCAATGTCGATGTGGAGGTAGCCTTCCTCTGTGGGGGAATAAGCGTAGCTCACGACATTGACCACCAACTCCTCACACACCAAGTGGATAGCGAAGAGTTCGCCGGAGCACGATGCCACCTCCGGAGTCTGGAGGATGGCATCGATGATTTCCTCGGCCTTGCCTGCAATGGGTTGGTAATGCAATGACGGCATGGTGCTGGGCTTTACTTGCTTACAAAGTTGATGTAGTTCTGCAGGCCCGTCATCTCAAACACGCTGCGCACGTCGGCTGAGCAGTTTACGAATTCGATTGCGGGATTGCCGCCGAGCTTCTGCTTGGCAAAGATGATGGTGCGGATGCCGCTGCTGGCAATATAGGTGAGCTGGCTGGCATCAAACACGACCTTGGCCACGCCCTTGTCCTTGTAGTTGTTGAGCTCGTCCATGAGGGCGGGAGCATTGGTCGTGGTGAGCTGTTCGCCCAAAACGATGGTCAGGGTGTCGCCATCGTGATTTACTTGAAATTGGTTGTCCATGATTGTGAATGTTTGAGGCGTTTGTTGTTTCCTTATTTACTTTTTGTTTCTGTCGGCAGGAGTCTTGCCTACCAGAATCATCATCGAACGTGCGCCGACGAGCACCTCGTGCTGGTTCTCGGCGGGACATTCGTGGCCGGGTTCGCAGATGTCGTCGGGTGAGGCCATGCCCGTGTTGGCAAAGACGTGCCACTGCATGCCTTCAGGGAGCTGCGGCAGTTCGAAGCCGTGCATTTCCCAGTGCATGTTCATGGCCACATAGATGAAGTCGTCGGGCTGTCCGTCGGTTTCGGCATAGCGGCCGTTGAGCATGAAGGCGAGGGTGAGGTTGTTGTAGCCCGAGGCGGGGTCCCAGGCTTTCACGCCGTGCCAGGAGATGTCGGGATAGCCGAGGTTGCGGAAGTCACAGTAGCCGAGGTGATACTCGTAGCGCAGCACCTTGTGCAGCCTTCTGAAACGGATAATCTGGCGGAAGAAGCGGTAAAGGTCGGCATTCTTCTTGAGATTGTTCCAGTCGAGCCAGCCAATCTCGTTGTCCTGACAGTAAGCGTTGTTATTGCCAAACTGGGTGTTGCCCATCTCGTCGCCCGAGAGCACCATGGGGATGCCCTGGCTCACCATGAGGAGGGAAATGGCATTCTTGATCTGCTGGTGACGCAGGAAGTTGATGCCCGGGTCGTCACATTCGCCTTCCCAGCCACAGTTCCAGCTATTGTTGTTGTTCTCGCCGTCGCGGTTGTCTTCGCCGTTGGCCTCGTTGTGTTTCCCGTTGTAGGACACGAGGTCCATCAGCGTGAAGCCGTCGTGGGCCGTGATGAAGTTCACGCTGGCCTTGATGCCGCGGTTCTGCGAAGCATAGAGGTCAGGCGAACCGACGAGGCGTTCCTTGACATCCTGCAGCACGTGCTCGTCGCCCTTGAGAAAGCGGCGAATGGCATCGCGGTACTTGCCGTTCCACTCGGCCCAGCGCCCCCACGAGGGGAAGGAGCCTACCTGATAGAGACCGCCTGCGTCCCAAGCCTCGGCAATGAGTTTGGTCTTGCCCAGAATAGGGTCGTGGGCCAGGGATTCGAGCAGAGGCGGGTTGGACATGGGACAACCGTGCTGGTCGCGGCCGAGGATGGCGGCGAGGTCGAAGCGGAAACCGTCGATGTGGTAGTCCGTCACCCAGTAACGAAGGCTCTCCACAATCATGTCGCGCACGTTGGGGTTGTTGCAGTTCAGCGTGTTGCCGCAACCGCTGAAATTGAAATAGTAGCCGTCGGGCGTGAGCATGTAGTAGGTTTTGTTGTCGATGCCGCGATAGGAGATGTAGGGACCGTTCTCGTTGCCTTCGGCGGTGTGGTTGAACACCACGTCGAGGATGATTTCGATACCGTTGGCGTGGAGTTGCTTGATGAGGTTCTTCAGTTCGTCCACCTGCATGCCGAAGCGTCCTGTCGAGGCGTAGGCTGCCTTGGGGGCGAAGAAACCCACGTTGCTGTAGCCCCAGACATTGTAGAGCATGTGCCCGTCTACGGGAGAGGGCTTGCTGTTCTCAAACTCGTCAAACTCATGGATAGGCATGAGTTCCACACAGTTCACGCCCAGCTCCTTGAGGTAGGGAATCTTCTCGGCAATGCCGGCGAAGGTGCCGGGGTGCTCCACGCCGGCTGCCGCGCCACAGGTAAAGTTGCGCACGTGCATCTCGTAGATGACGAGGTCATTCACCGGCGTCTCGAGCGGCTGGTCGTTTTCCCAGTCAAAGTCATCGAACACCACACGGGAGCGGTACTGGTAGGGGCAGTCCCAGTCAGGCGGTGTGCCCCACACGTCGCGGCCCACGATGAGCTTGGCGTAGGGGTCCATCAGGATTTTGGTCTTGTCGAAGCGGTGGCCTTCCTGCGGATTGAACGGGCCGTCCATGCGGAAGCCGTACTCGATGTTCTCATAGTCGAGGTCGAAGACCATCATGGAGAACACATTGCCGATGCGGAACTCCTTGAAGAAGGGTATCTCCACGAAAGGCTCATGCTCGTGGTTGTGGAAGAGCACGAGCGTGCAAGCTGTGGCATAGCGCGAATAGATGGAGAAGTTCACCGCATTGCCGATGACAGTGGCACCGAAGGGATAGGGACACCCTGCCCGCAGTTTTAAGCCTTCGAACTCATGGGTTGGGAAGAGGTCTACTCTCTGCATGGTCTATCCGATTTGTTGTTTGCAATCTTCAACCGTGTCGAAGTATTTGAAGAACTGTGCAAAGCCCGTGATTTTCATCACGTCGCGAACCTCGTCGGACACGCCGACCAAGAGCACCTGCAGCTTGTTGGAGACTGCCACCTTGTAAGCATAGAGCATGACGCGCAAGCCGGCACTGGAAACGTAGGTGCACTCCGTGAGGTCGAGTATGACATTCTTGCCCTGGTCGAGGAGGGCAAGAATGTTCTGTTGTTCAGTTTTGCTGGTGGAGGAGTCGAGCACCGCCCCCACCTTATATACTTCTGTATTCATGCGGTTATCCTTTGGGGGTGAGTTCAACCTTCACTTTGGGGCGGTACTCTACGGCGGGAAGCTGCACGGTGAGCTTCTCTGCATCGAAGTGCTTCCACTCCTTGCCGTCAATCCACACCTTGCTGATGGTCACGCTGCCCACGGGCAGGATGTCGGGCTGCACACGAAGTACGTTGTCCTTGAAACCGTTGATCATCGGCTTGAAGTAGAGGGTGAGGGGCTTCTTCGTGTTGAGCAGGTTGGTGTAGGTCGCTGCGAGGTAAGCGAGTTCCACGGAGTGGTAGGCACTCATGGAGTGGCTACCCTTCTTGCGCTCTGTACCGAGCAGGTAGGGAAGGCCGTTGGCGAGCACGTTGAAGTAAACGGCGCCGTCTTCGTGGTCGAGGAAGTAGGTGTTGTAGAAGGCTGCGGATTCGCGGGCATACTTCAGATATTCTTCCTTGCCGAGGATGCCGTAGAGGATTTCGTAGGCGAGGATAGCCTGTTCCTGCTGCCACCAAGCCTTGCGGTCGTGCCAGGCGAAGCGGTAGTATTCCTGTCCTTCGTGGAGGCGGCGTTCCATCACGTCGTACCAGCCGCCGCGCTGTACGTCCATACCCACCTTGGGCATGACTTCGGCGATGTGTTCGGCAAACTCTTCGTAGCTCTGCTTTGGGCAGATGCTGTTGATACGCATCAGGTTCCAGGCTATCTTCAGGTTGTGGCCCACCACGGCACGGTCCTGCTGCCAGCCCCAGGTGAGGTCGTGGCTCCAGTCGTCCATGAAGCGTTCATTGACGAAGGGACTGTTCTCGTAGTCGGGGAAGTGAGAGGTGATGGTGTCGGCCGTGTATTCAAGGAAGTCCTTGTACTTCTCCTCGCCCGTGGCCAGATAGAGGTTGATGAGGTAGGCAGGCGCATGGTCACCCACGGAGTTCCAGTTTTTGCGCATACGGTTGGGGCCGAGGCTGCTGCTGTCAGGACTGAGCATCACGGGGTCGATGTGGGAGTAGTAACCTTCGCCCTTCTTGTCCTTGAAGAAGCGTTCGAAAAGGTCAACGGTCAGCTCGGCATCGCGCAGGATGGAGGGGTCGCCATTGATGCGGTAAGTCTGGATGGGGCCGGCGAGGGCGTAGATTTGCTCATACATGGGGATGGCATCGTAGTCGTCGCCAAACTCCGAAGTGAAGATTTTCTTCTCCTTGTCGCCGTCGATGTCGATGCCGTGGTACCAGTAGACCACATTCTCGTCCACATCGTAGAAACGCATGTGCTTCTTGAGGTATTCCACGCCCTTCTCTGCGGTTTCGAGGAAGATGTCCTCGCCCGTGAGCATGAAGGCCGAAGCCATACCGTAAATCATGCGCGAGATGGTGTCTGTCTCCTGGCGGAAGGAGTTCACTTCGCGCTTGCCGCCGAGGCTCACTGCGGTGCGGTACTTCTCGTAGTTGATGTCGCCGTCACCGAACTGTGCGTTCACGAAGAAGTTGCAGATGCTCTTGGCCTGGTTGATCCACCAGTTCGACTCTTCGAAGCGGAACTTGCCGGGCTCGCGTTCGGGGAAGTCGATTTGCTTGGCCTCGAAGCTATAGTTGCCGTCGTGTTGGGGATAGAAGATGCCGAAGACGAAAGCCATGCGGCCTTCCTGAGAGAGGAAGGTGTAGAGATTGCCGGTAGCATCCTGATAGGGCTCGTCGAGGTTGCGCAACAAGCGGGCGAAGGTCGTGTCGGTCAGCGAGACGGTGAAGGCGCGCTTGTCGGTGGTGGTGAGGGTAAAGGTCTTTGCTCCTTCATTGAAATTGCTCACGTAGCCAGCGATGAGGTCGGTAAATTCGAACTGCATGGGACTGGCAGGCTGGAAGGTTTTGAATTTGTCTGTCATATAGGTACGCTGTTAGTATTATTTCAATCGTTTAAGCATGAGTGTGGTGATGTCGTCGCTCTGAGGCTCATCTCCCGCAAAATCATGGATATCCTCGAGCAGGGCTTCCGTGATTTCCTGGCTGCCTGCGCCGGGCACGCTCTTGAGCGTTTTCTCCAGACCGGTGTCGCCAAACTGTTCCTTTTCGGGATTGAAGGCTTCGGTCACGCCGTCGGTGTAGAGTACGAGGGTGTCGCCGGGTTGGAGCGTGAGGGTCGAGTTCTTGTAGACAAAATCATCGAACACGCCCACGATGAAATTCTGCGACAGGGGGAGGGCCTCCACCTGGTTGTTGTGCTTCAGCACATAGGGAGGGTTGTGCCCCGCGTTGGTATAGTCAATCTCGCCCGTTTCGAGGTTGTAAATACCATAGAAGACAGTGACGAACATCGAGTCGAGACTTTCTTTGCAGAGCAGCTTGTTCACAATGTTCATGCACTCGTGGGATGGAAGTCCGCGCAACCCCGTGGCGCGGAGCAGCGTGCGGCTCACGGCCATGAAGAGGGAGGCCGGCACACCCTTGCCGGACACGTCAGCGATGACGAAGCCCAGATGGGTCTCATCGATTTGGAAGAAATCGTAGAAGTCGCCGCCCACTTCCTTGGCGGGCGTCATCGAGGCGAATATGTCCACCTGCGCCTTGAGCGCGGGGAAAGGCGGGAACTTGCGGGGCAGGATAGCCTGCTGGATTTCACCCGCAATGGCGAGGTCGCTCTTGATGGACTCCAGCTGGCGGTGCTCGCACTGCGACTCTTTGACGAAGTTGATTTGCTCTATGGCTTTTTCGATGGTGCGTGAGAGGTCGTCGAGGTCAATGGGCTTCGTGGCGAAGTCGAAAGCACCGTTGTTCATGGCAGAACGGATGTTCTCCATGTCGCCGTAGGCCGACACCATGATGCACTTCAGGGCGGGATCGCGCATCTCGTTTATGCGGGTGAGTAGGGTCAGGCCGTCCATCTCGGGCATGTTGATGTCGCTCAGGATGATGTCGAAATCTTTCTTCTCCAGGAGGAGCTGAAGGGCCTCCAGACCATTGTGGGCAAAGGTGAACTCATATTCTCCCTTGCGTATTTTCCTTCGGAAATACTGGGTGAGCAGGATTTCCAGGTCTAATTCATCGTCTACGCTTAAAATCTTGACAGGCATGATTGTCTGAATTTAAATATGTATCGGGATGTTCTAAGGGTTATACTTTTTCTTGTCTTATTCATGCACGGGGCGGATGTTGCGGCCACTGGCCCGCGTAAAGCCTGTGCCCAACGACCACGACATGGGATTGATGAAGAGCCCCTCGCCATAGACATCGCCGGCATCGTCCAGTGTGGAAGTCCAATAGAAGCCGCGCATGTTCACGTACTCCATCGAGGACTGCCACATTGTGCCGCCCATGGGAAGGTAGATGCTGTTGCCGTTCGGCCCGGTCACACGGCAGCCCTTTTGTTCGCCGATGAGTTCCAGACTCCACGTACACACATTGAGCAATTCTTCCACTTCTTCCACGGTAGGCATTCGCCAGCCTTGTCCCCAGAGCTGCCGGGCGGCATCGTCTTCGGGGTCCAGTGAAGTCTTGCCGTCCACCGTGCCAAATTCGGCATGGGTGCAATATTTGGTGAACGACTTCGGCGTACCCTCGCAGTGCTTGTAGTTGGTGAAGTCGTAGAAAGGTTTCGTGACGGTTTCGCCCCAGGCGTAGAGTGTGCCCGGCAAATCGGGAGTGGGAGCACCGATGTTGCACGAAGCCCACTTGAGCCCCGAAGGCAATCCGAGGTCTACGGCGGTGGCCGGCACACTGCTGCCCGCAATCACGGCCCTCACGCAGTGGCCCAAGGCCCGTTTGCCATCGTTCAGCACCTGCTGTTTGGGGGAAATGGAGAAGCCCCAAGCCTGGTTGTTATCGTCGGATAGATTGGAAGCCCAATAGTAGGCGGCCACGCCTTGGTATTGCAGTTCGTCCTTGTTGATGGTTCCGCGGCTTTCGAAGCGGATGGACTGCCCGTTCAGGGTGCTCGTGAACACGAACACGTTGCCGCTTTCTTCCTTCACCACTTCGATGGTGCAGTACTTCTGCAACTCGATCCACTGCAGGGTGTCGGGCGTTTCCCAGCGTCCTCCCCACAGGGCGGTCGCCGCATCGTCTTCGGGCTGGAGGCGTTCGATGCCATCCGTAGCCCCGTCCTTGCCGTAGCTTGCATTGTTGCAATACTTGATAATCTGATTGTCTTCGCCAGCAGCGTATTTGTAGTTATTCACGTAGAACGTTTCCTTGGAAGCCGTTTCGCCCCATGCAAAGAAATAGGAATCAACGCCATTGACGGGAGCGGAAACGTCATCCCGTGCCCACAGGGTGCCCGAGGGCAGGCCGAGGTCTACGTAGGCATGGCCGCGATGGTCTCCGGGCACCGTCCAATCGGCGGGTTTCGAAGGAGGCACAATCATTTCGTTGTCATCGCTGCAGGCGACATTGAAGGCAAGCAAGAGGGTCAGGGCGGCCAGACTTTGTTTCTCGAATAGGAGCATGTGTGTAGTGTGATAGGTTTGGGTTCTTAAAAGTGCGATTTTCTAAGACACTTTCGGCTGCGCTCGGCTGAGTGAAAACAAGTTTTCTCTCCGCTCTCGCTTGCACGAAAGTTGCTCGCCAAGCCCAAGTGAGCAAGTTCCCTTAGGACTTTGGGCTGAACGAAATCGTTTAATTTTCCAAAGGCTTGCGCGGCAGTGTGCGTGCGAAGCATAGCACAAGGAGGCCGATGGCGAGGGTGGTCGCAGCAGACACGAAGAACCGCATGCGGCAGTCATCGCCCGAGTTGCCAGCCACAAAGATGTCCGTGTAGAGCGGGGAGATGAACTGGCCCAACTGTGCCACCGACATGATGATGGCCACGCCGAGGGTGCGCTGGCGCGGAGTGACGATGCGGGGCAGGAAGAGGGAAATGGGGGGCAGGGCAAATCCGCCGCCGAGGCCCACCACGAGACAGCCCGCCATGAGCACGGCAAAGTTTTCGGCCAGACCGATAATCACGTAGCCCAAGGCCATGATGAGGGTGGCGAAGGGCATGGTCCAGTCCTTCAGGTTGCGCATGGTCCAAGCCAGGGTGATGCCCGCAATGATGGCAGGAATACGCATGAGCGAGAGGGCGTAGCCACACTGCTTGGCATCTCCGATGCCCTCCACGTCCATAAAGAGGGCGAGGTCGGTGTTGATTACGAAGTAGCAGGCGAATATCATCATGGCGAAGAAGGCCAGGACGAAGAGCTTCTTGCTCAGTCGCTGCTTGCCTTGTGCGCCCTGCCGGGGCTGCTGTGGGGGAATGGAAGGAAGAAAGAAGAAGGTGAGAATGAGCGACACCAGCACGAAGGCGTAGCAGAGGAAGGAGTAGCGCCAGGAGATGCTGGCCAGAATGCCCGAGAGGCTCATGAACACGAGGCCGCCCAACTGGTTCGATGCGCCCTGTATGCCCAAGAGCTTGCTGCGCTTCTGGGTGTCGGGAGCGAAGTCGAAGATGAGGGAGGTAGAAAGCGGTGTCATGATGCCCAATCCCACACCGAAGAGCACGCGCATCAACAGCAGCAGGCGGAAGTCGTTCACAAAACCGCCGGCCACACCAAAGATGAGGAAAAGGGTCATGCCTGTCAACAGGAGCTTCTTCTTGTCTATCCGCGCGGTAAGGCGGGCCGAGAAGAGGCCGATGGGCATCATCACCAAGGTCGGCAGCGTGAGCACCAGCTTGGCCTGCGTGGCGGAGATTTCGGGGAAGGCTTCCTTGATGGCCGCCAATGCGGGCGAAACCGCTGTCGGGGCCATGATGGTGAGCAGCGATATGGAGAGTATGGAAGGGATGAGCAGTTTCGAGGGTTTCGACATGATTGTTTCAGTTTGATTGTCGTGAAGGTGGGGCGGAATACTCCCGTTTATGATGCGGCGAGGAGGAAGAAACGGGGCCAGTGCTCACCTCTTCCTCTCTTTGGCATTATAGGAACATACGTGAAGGCTTGCCCACGGTGACACTGAGGCGAAGGAAATTCACCACGCCTCCCGTGTACGAAGGCTTGTCTGCGTTGTAGTACTGCCAGATGAACTGCGGCGTGCAATAGTAGGTGAGCACGAGACGCCGGGTGATGTTCACCTTGAGGTAGGCACAGAGGTTGAGCGCTGTGAAGCGGTCGGTCAGTGCGCCCTGCACCTCGCCTTCGAGTCCCGCCTGCGCCAGCCATTTGAGCGAAGGCCACAGTTTCGCGGGGCGGAGCCGCAGACCCGCAGCGGTGGTGAAGGTTTCGCGGAAGGAGTCGCTCTTGTCTGTCACCACGGGGGCCATCTGCTTCAGAAAGTCGAAGTTGCCGCCTGTGTGGGGGATGACTCCCGTGAAGCCGAGGTTGCCGCCCGCATTGAGGAAACACGTGGTGGTCGGGCCCTTGAAGGAGGCTTCGGCCTCGTACGAGAAGTAGGCATCCTTGCCCTTGAAGGTGGGGATGTAGCTCTTCATGTCTGCCTCGAACTGGCGGTTCACGGAGACGATGGCTGCCACCTGAGCATGGCGGGGCAACTGCTGGTGGATGCCCGCATAGACGGCCTTGAGGTTGAGGTCCTTGAACACGGGCTTGAGTCCGATGAAGAACGAGGGGCCGCCGCGCTTCTTGAAACTTCCGTCAAACTCGATGGCATCGTTCACGAATATCTTGCGCCCGTAGACGTGTGCGGAGCTTTCCTCCAGGGCGATGCGGCCGAAGAACTGTGACTCGGAGACGGAATTGACCAAGCGGCCCACACGGAACTTGAAGTTCTTGTTGAAGAAGTGCTCCACCTCCAGGTTGGTCACGGTCACCACCGACTCGGCGTTGCCCGTCTGGTTGTTGATGAACGAGATGATGGAGTAGACGTTGGTCCGTTCGGGCAGGGCGGAGGAGAGCATGAGGTCGGCGCGCTGGCGATAGTACGACTTGTTCTTCAGCCCGTGCACGATACCGTCGTCGTTGGCCGTGGCGTCAATGAGGTCCTGCGCCAATTGCAGGCCCACATTGACCACGTTGATTTTCGTGATGTCCACGTCGAAGCCCTCACTCGTCTTCGCATAGTCTTCCGCAGCGTTGAAGGTGGAGTCGTTCTCTAATTTCAACTCAAAGTTTTGGGCTTGGGCGGAGCTGTAGCCCGCCAGTAGCATGGAGAAGACCAGCACGTTTCGGAGAAGGGGTGTGCAGAAGTTTGGTCGGAGACAGTTCTTCATGGGACAAACTATATATATAAGGAGTAAATTCTTGTGGAATCAGACTTTGCCCAGGTTGAAGGGCGGGTAGACCTGGCTGTCCACGAGCACATCAATGACGCAAGGCTTCTGGAGACTGATGGCCTCGCGCAGGGCGGGCACGAACTCTTCGAGTTTCTCCACGCGGTAGCCCTTTGCGCCGCATGCTTCGGCATACTTCACGAAGTCGGGGTTGTCAAACTGCATGTAGGCCTCGTCGTTGTACATGTTGAGCAAGAACTTCTTGATGATGTTGAACTCGCTATTGTTGAAGATAATCCACACCACGGGGATGTTGTACTGCACAGCAGTCATCAGCTCGAAGCCCGCCATTTGGTAGCAGCCGTCGCCTACGCCGGCAATCACCACTTTGTCGGGGTTGGCACACTTCACGCCGATGCAGCCGTTCGTGTGGCTGGCCATCGGGCCGAAGCTGCCCGGATTCTGGTAGCGCTGGTTGCCGTTGAGCTGGAGGTAGGCGCTGAGCCAGAGCATGTGCGAACCCGCGTCACCCATGACGATGGCGTCTTTCGGGAGATTCTCGGAGAGCAGGCGTACCATGTCTCCGGGGAAGATGCGGGCCGCACCAGTGCGCGGAGCTTCTTCAAAGAATTTGCCTGTGGGGAGAACGTGCTTCGCCGCAGAAGCGGTCACCTTCTGTCCGAGCTTTTCGAGCAGGCCCTTCAGGGCAGGTTTTGCATCGCTCACCACACGCACGTCAGCCTTGTAGACCTTGTCGATTTCCGCAGGATCGATGTTGATGTGCACGAGTTGCTTGCCTTTGTAGAGGTCGTCCTTGAAGGCGAAGGTGGCGTTCTGTGCGAAGGAGTTGCCGATGGCCAGCACCACTTCGGCCTGGTCAAACCATTCACCTGCGGCCTTGTCGCCCGAAGTGCCGTACATGCCGAGGCAGAGCGGATGGTTTTCGGGCAGTAGGCCGCGTGCGTCCATCGTCTGCACGAAGGGAATCTGGTAGCGCTCGATGAGGGTGAGCAGTTCGGGCGCGGCCTCGCTTCTCACGCAGCCGTAGCCCACGAGGGCCAGCATCTTGCTACCCTTCTCTATGGCCTTCGCCAGAAGGTCGGCAGCCGCGTCGAGCGCCTGCGCTTCGGGGAGCACGGGAGCCACGTGGAGGCGGATGGGGCGGTAGTTGGTCACCTCGGCTGTGGTGATGTCCTTCGGGATATGGATGTGTACGGGGCCGGGGCGACCTTCGAAGGCGGTGTTGATGGCATCTTCGAGCACGTCGCAGGTATCTTCTGCGCGCTCGAGGATGTATGATTTCTTACAGGTAGCCGCAAACATGGCCTGCGAGTCGGGGGTGCGACTCAGGCCGGTCGATTCGTTGAGCGCACCCTTGCCGCGCTGGCTCATGGACGTATAGCCCGTGATGGCGAGCAGGGGGAGGGAGTCGGAGAGGGCGACCGCCATGCCCGAGAATAGGTTGAAGGCACCGGGACCGCCCGTGGCGAAACACACGCCGAGGTTGCCGGGATTAAACATCGTATAGCCGCAGGCCATGAACGAGGCTGCCTGTTCGTTGCGGATGATGACGGTTTGGATTTTCTTGGAGTCGCGGAGGGCCAGGAGCATGGAGGCGTTTACCTGACCGCTACCTCCGAATACGTGGCTTACTCCAATCTCTTCCAACACTTTGACTACGGTTTGATTTACGTCCATTTGACTGCTTGTGTTGTGTGTGCGGGTTGCGCTGTGAGTTGATTGACTTATTTATCTTCCTTCTCCGCCCAGTCGGCCTCGTTGAACTTGTGGCGCGCTCCCGTGGCGGGAAGTTCGGAGAAGAGTTTGCCGCCTGTCGATACCTCGTTGAGGGCATAGCCGTTGAAGAAGAGGTATACGCGGTCTTTGGGTACGTTGGTGACTTCGGAGAAAGTGGTGATGAACTTGTCGGCAATCACCTTCTTCTGCTCGTCGGTCATCTCGATGCTGTTGATGATGATTGCGGGCATGGGGAGAGGTATACTTTAAAGGGAGGGTCGTGCCGCCCGATGAGGCAGCACGACTCTCCGCAGAGGTGAATTTCGGTTAGAGCGAGTTGAGTACCTTCACAATCATGTCGCCGTAAGCGATGGAGGACTCTACGGAAGTACCCGTAATGAAGGGATGGTCGTAGTAAACCTGGGGGTCTTCGCGGCTCGTGTTGATGCGTGCGATGCAAGCGCCGTCAGGACCTACTGCATCGCGCACGAGGTCTTCAATCGGCCAGAGGAAGCCGGGCGTAACCACGTTGGTGCCGGCGTTGTCGGGCGTAGCGCCGTAGAGGTCGTAGCTCATGGCCATGCCGGGTCCGTAGAAGTCCCAAGCGCGGGGGTGAGCACAGATTTTCTTGCCGTAGATGATGGACTTGTAGTCGTTTTCGGGGTCGCGGAGGAACACGAAGGCCGAAACGGCGTAGCACAGGGCTGCTACAATCTTGCCGCTCTTGTAAGCGTCCATGATGAGCTTGTGAAGTTCCCAGCAGTTGCACATGTCGAGCATGGCGCCGGGTCCGCCTGTCAGGGCGATACAGTCGTAGTCGGCCATGTTGGCTTCGGAGAACTTCAAGGGATGTGCCCACTCGTCGCCGTCAACGAGTTCCTTGCAGCGCTTGCAAACCCAGTCGGGGTTCGTCTTGATGTTCTGCACGCCGTCTACGAAGTCGGGGTCTACACTGATTTGGAAGGGAAGGGGCTTCTTGCCCTGGGGAGTAGCGAGCGTTACTTCAAAACCTGCCTTCTTGCAGGCATCCCAAGGAGCCTGGAGTTCTTCACCCCATGCACCCATGTTCGTGGCGATGATTAAGACTTTCTTTGCCATGATGTTGATGAAAGTTTAGGTTAGACAATAATGTGTTATTGAAAAATCTGTTTGTTCCGGCCTATTCTGTCACAGGGCGGATGGCCTGCCCGCTGGTGCGGGGATGGGGATACCACCGGGGTTTGCCCGCGAACGCACCGTAGTTGAAGGCCGTGGTGGTTTCGTCTACCGTTCCGGCGTAGGACCCTTCGGGCACGTAGGGCGGTGTGGCCGTCGGGTCGGCCGTGGCACTCCAGTACCACAGGCTCTTGCCGCGTCCGCCGGCGTAGGAGGCCGCGTGGCGGTAGCCC
>JBJEAF010000271.1:0-6457 GCA_051868755.1 Alloprevotella sp. | reverse complement strand
CCATGTCAATTTTTGCTACCACGCGAGGAAACAAATTTTCCCCCGCGAGAAAGCGGATTTTCCATCGTGCGGAGAGGCGGTTTCCATCTACCCCCGAAATGCCGCCTAACTGGAGAAAATGATTTTCCCAACTGGGCAACAATTTTTTTCCAACTGGGTAGCAAAAACGGGCCAAAATGGCACTAAAACCTACAGACAGGAGGCGCAGATTGTAACATCTTGCGCCAAAATTGGGAAAAAGTACATTTTTTTCCCCGATTTTTCTTCATACTCTAGAAAAAAAGTGTAAATTTGCGCGAATTTAGTAATCTACCCCCCCCCCTCCAAGGGGGACTTCATAGGGGATCTAAAAGGAGCAATCCCCCAGGGAGTACAGTGAACAATGCTCCTGTTTTTAAAACCAAAAAAAAAACAAAAACACTATGGGACACAAATCACTCCTATTGGTGGCATCCATGGCTTTCTGCGCCACACAAGTGCAAGCCCAGATGCAAGACGATGACGGGTATTACCTGATTTCATCGGTTGAAGACCTGAAGGCTTTTGCCAGCAGGGTCAATTCAGGCCAGCAGACAATCAACGGCCGCCTCATTGCCGACATTGATTTGGCAGGCGAGGAAAACTTCACACCCATCGGCCTTTTTGCCGACGCTGAATGGAACATGCCGCAGAGCCCCTACCAAGGCACCTTCGACGGACAGGGCCATGTGGTGAAAAACCTGAAGGTGACGATGGACGACTACTATGAAGCCGGACTCTTCAGCCGCCTGCAAAACGCTACCATAAAGAATCTGGGTGTGGTGAACGCCAGCGTTGCCAACACCAAGTCTATCCGCGCAGGCGTGATTGCCGGCGAGCTGGAAGTGGCACAGGTAATCAACTGCTTCAGCGCAGGCGACATCACCGTAACCACCGACCACCCCAGGAACAACCGGGGCGGCCTGTCGGGCGAAGCCTACAACAGCGACATCAAGAACTGCTACACCACCTTTGAATACCTGGTGGGCGACCCGCTCGCATCCAAACTGACAAACTGCTATGGAGGCGAGGAAGCCAATGCCATAGCAGCCACCGGGCAGCTGTGCTACCAGCTGAACGCAGGCCAGCCCGCAACCATCTACTTCCAGACACTGGGCACCGATGCCTATCCCGTGCTGGACAGCAGCCATGGCACCGTGTACGCCATCGGCGCACTGGACTGTGCAGGACGCCCGATTGGCGACATTGCCTACAGCAACAGCGGAGAGGCCGGCGAACTGCCGCCACATGACTTCGACGAGGACGGCTACTGCACCGTCTGCGGCTCGCAGGCCGGAGAAATGCAGCCGGCCGAGGACGGATGGTATGAAGTGCGCACCCCGGACGAGCTCCGCTGGTTCAGCCGGCAAGTGAGCGGAGGCCAGCGCAACATCAACGTCCGTCTGATGAACGACCTCGACCTGTCGGTCATCCATAACTTCCCGCCCATCGGACTCTTCAACGACAATGGCGCGCAGAACGACTACCACGGCACGTTTGACGGACAGCACCACATCATCTACAACCTGAACGTCAACATCGAAACCGGTGACGAGGCCGGTCTGTTCAGCCGCGTAGGCTCCGGCACCATCAAGGACCTGGGCATCGTGAACGCAAGCGTCACCAACGGAGCCAGCGTGCGCGCCGGTGTGCTGGGCGGCGAGCTGGTCAACAGCACCATCATCAACTGCTTCACCGCAGGCGACCTGAGTGTGAGCACCTCCCACGCACAATGCAACCATTTTGCCGGAGAATCGGCCAACAGCACCCTCACAAACTGCTGGACCACGGGAGACAACTTCACCGTGGCACAGGCAGCTGCCAACAACTGCCTGTGGGGCGAAGACTGCCGCGAGAAGGCCGCCTCGGGCGAGCTCTGCTACAGCCTCAACGGCGGCACCCTGGACAAGAGCCAGTGCACATGGTTCCAGAACCTTGGCGAGGACGACTTCCCCATCTTCGACAGCACCCACGGCTTTGTATATAAGGTGGAGGATGGCGTATACGCCAGCGCCACTACAGAGGATGAATTCCTGGAAATGGTACAGACTGTGGTACAAGGTGAAATCGACACCTGGGAAGAAGCCGTTGCCTCACAGCGCCTGCGCGACAGCTACACTGCCAAGCTGCAGGACATGCTCAGCATGGACTACGAAGCCTTCCTGAAGGCCTACACCGAAGCAGCCGGCATCCGCGATGCCCTCGTTAGCTCCTACAATGCCTACACGGCCTATCAGGCCAAGGCCGATGAAGTGAGCACCTACATTGCAGAACACGACGCTGAGTTTGCCGGCCCCGACCGCGACCTTCTCGAAGACTATCTGAACAAGGAAGTGGCCCCGGGCGACGTGTACGCCTACGGTTCCTATCCTTATATTATAGAGAACCCCACCCTCACCACCATTGAGGTGCTCAAGGAAACCGCAGCTCTGGAGCAGATGCTCAACGATGCCGTGAACAAGGGCTATCTGATTGGCGCCAACGTGACGGGTATGCTCCAGAATGCCGATTTCACACAGGGCAACACGGGATGGAACATTCTGGAAGGCTTTTATCCCAGCATAACCACTGTAAGCGGTGGTGTGCCCATCGGTCTCATCAATGCCCAGAAGGCCAACCTGTCGCAGACCATTACCGGTCTGAAGGACGGCATCTACCTGTTCCGCATAAACAGCTACCTGGAGGTGCAGAAGTCCACCATAGAGTCGCAATACAACTACATCGGCTACGTCTATGCCAACGGCATGAGCAACTATGTGCACACCAAGTTCACCAGCCTGTTCCAGCCCGAGGAAATTGAAGAAACATGGGCCAGCAACAAGTGGTTCGGCGAGGAGAACGGTGCCTTCGACGAGAACGGCACCCAGCTGTGGGGATGCACCGACCTGGCCGGCGTGAGCCTTGCCTTCGGCATGGGACACTATGACAACTGCATCCTGGCCAACGTGACCGACGGCGAGCTGACCGTGGGCATCCAGAACAAGGGTGCATTCAGCCGTCTGTATGACACCTTCCTGGGCAATGCACGCCTCTACTACTGCGGCACGATGGACGAAGCCACCGCAGCCCTCGACGAGGTGCTGGCCGACATGGCCGCCACAGCCGCACACATCTGCAACGACTACATTCCCTCTGTCACCTACACCGAGGCACCCTCGTTCTACAGCGCACTGAAGGACGAACTGGCACAGGCCGTGACAGAGGCCGAGAGTGCCACCGACAATGCCGCCAAGTATGCCCTCATCGGCAAGTTTGGCGAGCTGTTCAACAAAATCTTCGACTGCAAGGCCGCCTATCTGGAGATGATGCAGACACTGGAGGAAGCACAGGCTGCCCTCTACGAGCAGTCGGAAGACCCCGAACTGCGCGAACAGTTCGAAGCCATGTATGCCGAGTATGAAAGCCACTATGCCAGCGAAGACCTGTCGCAGGCCGAGGCCGAGGAGCGCGTGGAGACACTGCAGTCTACCGTATACTACAAGCTCGCCTACGGTGAAGAGCCTGAGGAAGTGGACGGCGTATACCAGCTGGGCACTCCCTACAACCTGATTTGGTTCTCCAAGCAGGTGAACAGCGGCAACAACACCATCAAGGGTGCCCTCACAGCCGACATAGACATGGCTGAAATCAAGAACTTCACGCCCATCGGGCTCTATAGCGACTTCGGTGGCCCCAACATCCAGTTCAAGGGCACCTTCGACGGACAGGGCCACATTGTGAAGAACCTCACGGTTGTGGGCACCGACAAGTGCGAGGCCGGCTTCTTCAGCCGCACCTACCAGGCAACCATCAAGAACCTGGGCATCGTGAACGCACACATCACCAGCCTGTATGATGACGGCACAGCCGTGCGTGCCGGCGTGATGGGAGGCGAGTGCCATGCCAGCAGCGTATACAACTGCTTCACCGCAGGCGACATCGTGGTGATAACCGACCACAGCCAGGCAGGCGGCATGTTTGGCGAAGCTGCCAGCACAAGCCTCTACAACTGCTACACCACAGCCTCCACACTGGCTGCATCGGGTGCCACCACCAACTGCTTTGTAGATGCAGCCGCTGAGGCTCCCACCGGAGCGCTGGCCTTCCGCATCAACGAGACACTGGATGAGCCCGTCTACTTCCAGAACCTGCCCGGCGACGAGTACCCCGTGCTCGACCCCACCCACGGTGTGGTATACGCCGGCGGCACCATCAGCTGCTCGGGCGAAATGGGAGCCATGGAGTTCTCCAACGACCCGTCAATGACCTATGTGGCCGACCATCATGAGTTTGGCGATGACGGCCTCTGCGTGAAGTGCGGCGAAACCATCGATGCCTGCGAAGTGGACAAGGACGGCTACTATCTGATTGCCAGCGCCAAGAACCTCATATGGTTTGCCAACCACGTGAACAAAGGCAATGAGGGTGCAAGCGCACGCCTGACCGCCGACATCGACATGACCGACACGCCGTTTGAGCCCATTGGCCGCTACAAGGCTAACATCACCGAAGAAGACCTCCCCAACCGTCTCTACAGCGGTACGCTGGACGGAGAAGGTCACGTCATCAGCAACCTCACCATCACCGTGGCAGCAGGCTATGACGCAGGTATCGTGGGCAACCTGTTCGGCGGAAAGATCAGGAATCTGGGCGTAGCGAACGCCACCGTGGCAAGTGCAGACGCCAGCGGCACCAATGCGGGCATCATCTGCGGTAGCGGAAAGAATCTGAACATAGACGACTGCTATGCAGTGGGCACCATCACCCTGCCTTCCGGTGCGACCAACAAGGGCGGTATCATCGGCAAACTCGAAACAGGCACAATGAACGACTGCTACACCAGCTACTACAGCGTGGGCTTCAACGGCCAGACCATGAACAACTGCTATGCACAGGCCGACGTTACCCTCATGGGCGCAAGCGGCGAACTCTGCTTCAAGCTCAACCATGAGTCCTACAGGGAACCCACATGGTATCAGACCATCGGCACTGACGAGTACCCCGTGCTCAACAGCAGCCATGGCGTGGTTTACCCGCTCGCTACAGGTGACTACACCAACACCCAGCCCGACCTGATGAAGTATGCCGGCACCAAGGATGACCCGTTCATCATCAACACCGTGCAGGAACTGCAGGATGTGGCTTCTTATCTGGTGACCGACAGCTTGAACTACATCCGTCTGGCCGCCGACCTCGACATGAGCGAGGTTACCGAATGGACTCCGCTCAACCTGGGCAACAAGTGGATCGACTTTGACGGACAGGGCCATGTGATCAAGAACTTCAACGTGACCACCACCGACACCAAGTACATGAGCATCTTCGGTATTCTGGGCGGCGGCCTGCGCAACCTGGGTCTGGAGAACGCCAGCGTAGTCACCTCGGCCAGCGGCGACGGCCTTCTGGCTGGCTATGTGGGTCACACCAACTATGGCAAGCCCACCTACATCGAGCATGTCTACGTGACCGGCCAGCTGGAAGTGACCAGCAACTATGCAGGCGGCATGTTCGGCACCGTGGGCGACACCGTAGTGATGAAGAACTGCTACGCCAATGTGGACATCAACAGCACCGATGCCAACACAGGCGGTATCATCGCCCGCGTCCGTGGTGCGCTCACCATGGAGAACTGCTATGCAGCCGGTTCGTTCACCCGTGGTGGCGGTGTCATCGGTGGCGGACAAGAGGGCGCCACTCCCTCCTCTACCTATAAGAATGTAGTGGTCTGGAACAACGACTATGAGAACTTTGGCAACCTGCGTCTGCAGGACGACCTGAGCGGCATCAGCTACTACTACGGCAACAACTTTGCCGAGCTGCAGAAGACCGTCGTTGCATGGGATTCCACCGTATGGTCGTGCGACATGCAGGATGGCAGCTATCCCATCCTCGTGGGCACAGCCGTGGGCATCAAGGACATCATGGCCGAGGGCGAAGGCCGCAAGGGCATCTACGACCTTTCGGGCCGCCGCCTCAGCGACAGTTCCAAGCTGGCCAAGGGTATCTATGTAATCAACGGCAAGAAAGTGGCGGTGGGCAAGTAAAGCCGGCCTACTGCGCTCTCTGAGCCATCCATAAACAAGAGGTCCGGGGCTGTGGACACAAAGAAGCCCATGGTCCCGGACTTCACAACCGACTCCCCAACAAAAAGAAACCAATTATGCATTTCTCCAAACTATTCAGGCGACTCATGCCAGTGGCAATGGCAACGGCCATCATGGCCGGATGCAAGGAACAAATCGACACCTCGGCACGCTACGTGTTCCTGGACGAAACGGTGTTCAGCTACCTGAGCAAACACGACCAATACAGCCAGTATGTGGACCTGCTGGGCAAGGTGAAGGTGAGCAAGATTTCCACCTCCACCCTGCGCCAGCTTTTGGCGGCCCGCGGCCACTACACCGTCTTTGCACCCACCAACGAGGCCATCCAGCTCTATCTGGACACACTGGCCATGAAG
>JBJEAF010000270.1:0-6459 GCA_051868755.1 Alloprevotella sp. | reverse complement strand
CATCTCTAAAAATCCAGCATCCAGCTCGGCCTAATTTATAGAACACCCCTAAAACGATCATGATGAACAAGGACAAGCTTTTGATTATAGTCATTACGACTCTATTGCTTTTGGGGATTATCTTTCTGTGTATCTCCATGTTTGGCAACAACGGTGACAATCATCACCCGCTGCCCATAGCCTTGTGTTGCGTCTTCTCGGCAAACGCGCTGGCTATTGCAAGAAACAGAAGAAAGGGACAAAGGTAACAACACCATATATGAAGACCATATTATATGTATTGCTGCCGCAGTTTGCGGAGCACGAATTGCCGTATCTCACGCAGCCGTTGCGTTCTGATGCTATGGCAATGAAGGAGAACCCCAAGTATGAGAACAAGATCGTGGCTCAGTCGATGGAGCCTGTTGAGGCTATCAGCGGTTTACGGCTTCTGCCCGACTATACGTTCGAAACTATTCCCGATGACTATGCCGCTCTTGTGCTCATAGGTGGATATGGCTGGAAGAGTGAGGCAGCCGAGCGTGTTGTGCCTCTCGTTGAAGATGCCATAAAGAAAGGACGCATAGTAGGAGCAATCTGCAATGCCGTTTCGTGGATGGCCGGCAAGGGTTTTCTCAACAATGTCCGCCATACGGGCAATGGCGTTGAGCAGTTGCAGCTATGGGGTGGTGAGCGTTATACCCATGCCGCAGGCTATGTCAACGCCCAGACCGTAAGCGACAAGAACATCGTGACAGCCAACGGCAGTGCCCACTTGGAGTTTGCCTGCGAGATGCTCTCTCTCCTGAAGAACGATGAACCCAAGGAAATAGAGATGTACAAGACGTTCTACAAGTTGGGACTTGTGGAATTTGCGAAGATGAAGTCGCAGGTGATACCCCGATTTGTATTCAATACCGTAGGTCTGTTTACGACCGACAATACCAAGATGGTGACATTCTACCGTGACATCTTCGGTTTCCATACGGAATGGGACGGCAGCGCCCCCAACGTGGAAATGACTCTTGGTGACTCTCGCATCATCTTGTTCCCTCGCGATGCCTTCGAGCAGATGACATCACAAGTGTATGACTATCCCCAAGGCACCAACGGCACGGTGGAACTCTCGTTAGATGTCCCATGCTTTGCCGATGTTGACAAGGAGTATGAGCGTGCCGTAAGCATGGGAGCAATACCCGTCTTTGCCCCAACCACAGAACCATGGGGACAACGCACCTGCTATGTGGCTGACCCCGAAGGCAATCTCATTGAGATTTCGTCATTTGTGGAATGACCATGATTATGGACTATCAAGAAGTAACCGACGGTATCAACGAGGTCATGAACCGCGAGATACCGATGCTCCTCTCTCTTACAGAAGAACAAGTGAGTGTGAAAAGAAACAGTCAGAACCGCACGGTGAAGATGCTGGTGGGACATCTCATCGACTCGGCTTCGAACAACCACCAGCGAATCGTGCGCCTACAGTATGCCCCTCGTTGCGGACACTCCATGCCGAATACAGAGATGGGGATGCTCGTCTTCCCTGACTACACCCAGGACAACGACCTGTGGATTGAACTTCAGGACTACCAGCATGAGGATTGGCACCAGCTCGTGATGCTGCTGAAACTATACAACCAGCACATCTGCCACATAATCCGTTCGGTTGACCGGACAAAGCTCAACAACTACTGGATTGACTACGAAGGCGGCCGGGTGACCCTCGATGCCATGATACGCGGCTACACCAACCACCTGAACCTGCACTTCGGGCAGATTCACGAATTGTTGTAAATCCGGAAGCTGGCAGCGTCTCTTTTGTCAAAACACAACTACCCTCTTATTCCCCAAAATTGCAGATCAAACGATATGGAAACCGACAGAATACGACTTCGCCATTGGCAGGAAAGTGATGCCGACGTGTTGTATGAATACGCCAAAGACCCCGAAGTAGGGGAGCGCGCCGGTTGGCCGCCGCATCAATCCCGCGAGGAGAGCTTGGAGATCATCCGCACGGTGTTTGACAATCCCACCACATGGGCCATTGTGCTGAAAGAAACGGGTAAGGTGGTTGGCGCGATGGGCTACGGGCCGTCGTGCGACTGCTCCCTGCCTTCACGCGAAGGAGAACCTACCGTGGGCTATTGGATAGGCAAACCATTTTGGGGCAAAGGTATTTGTACTGAGGCTCTGCGACTGATGATCCGACATATACGTGAGACGACCGACATAAAATCTCTTGTCAGTGGCCATTTCACCGACAATCCCGCTTCGGGCAGGGTGATGGAAAAGTGCGGCTTTATCCCAACGGGCGAAACGGCATTCGACGACAGCCTCTATGGAGGAGAGAACAGACCGGTCAGGGTACTGAGGCTGGCTTTCCAGTAATACCCCAATGGCGTTTGGAAAACAGCGAGATCTATTTGACGCTATATGAAAAGTATACTGATTATCAACGCAAGCCCCAGAAAGAAGGGCAACATCGCGCAGATGGTGGCCGAAATGGCCGAAGAGGCTAAGGCGCACGGAGCGGCGGCCGAGGTGGTTGAAGTCCAGAAGCTGAACGTACGGCCTTGCATGGCTTGCATGGGATGCAGAACCAAGAAGGTCTGCACGCTGCCCGAAGACGATGCGCAGCGGGTGTTGCAGCTCATCAGGGACTGCGACGCTATGGTGATTGCCGCACCCTGCTATTGGGGCAACATTCCCGGTACACTGAAACTGCTGTTCGACCGTATGGTTTATGGCATGATGGACGAGAGCGCACGGGGGATTCCCATCCCCCTCCACAAAGGCAAACGCTGTGTGCTTGTGAGCACGTCGACCACACCCTGGCCGCTGAACGTGTTGATGCACCAGAGCCATGGGGCCATCAGGGCTATGAAGGAGATATGCCGCTACAGCGGATTTAAGACTGTGGCAACCATCGAAAAGGGCGGTACGCGCCGGAACACCACGCTCACGAAAAGAGAAAAAGCCAAGTGCCGCAAGGCGATGAGAAGGCTCTTATAGAACAAAAAACTGCAAGCTGCCATATGAAACAACTGATTGCCTGCTGCGGCCTCGACTGCGAAACATGCGAGGCACGCATCGCCACTCTGAACGATGACAACCGCCTGCGCGAAAAAGTGGCCAAGGAATGGGGCGAAATGAACCAAACGGAAATGAAGCCCGAATGGATTAACTGCATGGGATGCCGCACCGAAGGGTGCAAGACCTACTATTGCAGCGACCTGTGCAAGATTCGCCAATGTGTCACGCAGAAAGGCTACGCGACCTGCGGCGACTGCGCCGAGCTGCACACTTGCAGCACCTTGGGAGAACTGGCTCAGAACGCGCCCCATGTGTTTGACAATCTGACCGACGGATGACTTCGCCAAGTTCCCCCGGTAAAGCAATACCACCTGCCTGACAAGCAGTGTCTTTGTCGTTGGCAACCATGCCGAACCTACTGTCAGTGTCCCGTCAAATCGGGACACTGACTCTTTTTTATATACGGCTAACGGCAGACCATCATCTATACATATAATAATCATGTTTGGATCGCCCCGAGCACGCTACACCTCAATGGTCAGCCCGTCGTAGGCCATCATGACATGGGGCGGCAGCTTGGCCGAAAGTTCTGCGTGCAAGCCTATCTGGTGGGAGGCATGGATGAGGTAGGCACGGCGTGGCTGTATCTCGCTGATCAGCTGCAAGGCTTCGGACAAGGTCTGGTGGGAGCCATGTGGCTCATGGCGCAGGGCATTGATTATCAAGGTGTTCACACCATATAACTGGGGCAACGCTTCAGGTGGCATATAGCTGAGGTCGGTGATGTAGGCCAGGCGACGTTCGTTGCGCCACGCCAAGATGGGCAAACGGCCATGAAGCACCTGAAAAGGGGTCAGCTTCATGCCACACACTTCAAGGCTTTGGCCGGGCCGGACCGCCTGAAGGCTGAGATTGGGCACACCGGGATATTTGTGTTCTACAAAGCAGTAGGGCATACGCTCGCGCTGGTGGCGGGCACAAAGTTCGTCGGCATAGACCTCGACGGCCTGCCGGGAAGAATAGGGACGCAAATCGTCCAGACCGCCCACATGGTCGTAGTGCTCATGGGTGAGCAGCACGGCGCGTATGGCCGGCACATGGGGATGACTGCGCAACAGCCTGAGCATCTGCCAGCGAAAGTCGGGACCGCAGTCAATGAGCACTGAGCCTTGCGGAGTTTCGAGCAAGGCCGAGGTGCGCAGACGGCTGTCGCGAGGGTCGGACGAGGTGCAGACGGCGCAATGACAGCCTATCTGGGGCACACCGGTACTGGTGCCTGTGCCCAGAAAATGCAAGCGGATGGGAAACATGGCAGACGGGTTCTATGACTTAGCTGATGATGTTGGCCTCGGGGGTGATGGTAATGCCGAAGCGATGCTTCACGTCGTCCTGGACCTGCCGGGCCAACCGGAGAATGTCGGAGCCCGTTGCCCCGCCCAGGTTGACTAACACCAGGGCCTGCTTGGCATAGACTCCGGCAGGACCGATGCTGCGTCCTTTCCACCCGCACTGCTCAATGAGCCAGCCTGCGGGAATCTTCACCCCGTTCTCCACTACGTAATGCGGCATGTCGGGATATTGCCGCTGCAACAGCCTGAAGGTGTCGGCACTGACCACAGGATTCATGAAGAAGGAACCCGCACTGCCTATTTCGGCAGGATCGGGCAACTTGGCCCGACGCACCTCTACCACCAAGTCGCGCAACACGGCCGGCGTGACCTGCTCAGGGGCTATGTGCCGCTGCTGCAACTCACGGGCTATGGCTCCGTAGTGCAGGTCGGGCTGGAAGCAGAGGGGCAGCTTGAAAACCACGTGGGTAACAATGTACTGTCCGGCCGGCTCCTTTTTGAAGATGCTACTGCGATAACCATACTGGCATTCGCTGCCACGCAGCTCACACAACTTGCCTGTACTCACCTGAACGGCCTCGACGGTGTCGATGTACTGGCACACTTCTACGCCGTAGGCTCCGATGTTCTGTACGGCGGCGGCACCCACTTCGCCTGGAATGAGCGAGAGGTTCTCCAGCCCGCAATAGCCACGCGCGACACACTCGGCCACAAAATCGTCCCACACCTGCCCGGCACCTACCTTCAGCCACACGTACTGTTCGGTTTGCCCTTGCACTTCGATGCCCTGAATGGCCGAATGCACGATAGTGCCCTCGAAGTCGTGGACAAACACGAGGTTACTGCCGCTGCCTATGTGCAGCCACTGGGTCTGCCGTAACTGGGGCAGATGTTCCAGCAGCTGGCTGACGGTTGTATACTCGAAGAAGTCGCGGCACTGTGCGTCAATGCCAAAGGTGTTGTGGTGAAGCAGTGAATACATAGGATGAAAGGGGGAGTCGGGGTATATAGGGAGGTTCTTTCCGTTTTTTGCAGATGGCTGCCCGGAGGAGGGGGATGCCGCAAGTCAGTTTTCCAGTTTCTCCAGCATCCAGGTTTTGCCCATGCGCAGGAAAGTGAGCGAACAGCTCATGCCGCCCGACGGGCTGCACAACATGAGCACCCGGCGACGGGATTGGCCGTAGCTTTGGCCATAATTGATGCTGGTGACCTTGCCTGTAGGCAAGTCCGGCCGAAAGTCGGGCCACTGGTTTACGTCGAGCACCCCTTCGATGGTCTGGAAGCTGTCAGAATCGTAGGTCTTGAAATAGAACGGGTCGGCAATGTGTGTCATCTGGAAGTCGGTGCTGGTGGCAAACTGGTTGTAGAAGGCATAAAAGCCGCTGTCGGCATGACGGCTCAGGGCGTACGTGTCTATTTCTGTCAAACGCCACTGCTGCTGCACCTTGGCAAACACGTATTGCTCCACGCGCTGACGGCCAAAGTCAATACAATCGACCGTCACCCGGCGGAGTGCCGTGTCCTTCTCGGCCTTGGCCTGCCGGGCATTGGCATAGACTTGCAGATAGATGTCTTCCTTGCTGTAGAGGCGGTTGAACTTCCACGCCTCGCGGCTGATGAAACGCTCCTTACCGTCCACCACATGCCGCAACGGAAACACGATGCGTTCATACTGAAAACGGCGGTTGTTCATGAAGGAGTAGACGAAGTCATCAAACAAGCCGTCGGCAGCACGGGGAGGTTCGGGCAGGCTGTCGGCCACCAACGAGTCGGCCATACCGACCGAGTCGGCTTGTTCTTCCAGCAAATCGGCAGGAAGCGGCGAAGTTGCCCGACGGCACGACGTGCAAAACACCACCCATAGCAGCAGGATGACCAACGTCTTTATAGGACACACGCAATACATATTATATAATGATATAGTGCACTTGACTCACGGACTGAATCGGGGGACAAAGTTAGTGCAAGGCGAGCGCAGTGGAAAGAAAACACGTAGTTTTTTCTTTACACTGCCGAGCCGCAGCCTAACTTCGCGAAGCAAAGTTAGTGCAAGGCGAGCGCAGTGGAAAGAAAACAACATAGTTTTTTTATAATA
>JBJEAF010000269.1:0-1718 GCA_051868755.1 Alloprevotella sp. | reverse complement strand
TGGTCGATGGGGTCGTTGAGCTCGGAGTAGGCGTTGGCCAGCTCCTTGCCGTTGACCATAAGTTCGAAGCGTTCGGTGACTCCGGGCTTCGAGCGGTGCTTCTTGGTGAGCGGCGACATTTCGACGGGGTAGTCGGTGATGAAGGTGGGCTGGATGTAAGTGCCCTCACAGAACTGGCCGAAGATTTCGTCGATGAGCTTGCCCTTGCCCATGGTGTCGTCAATCTCCACCTCCAGCTTGCGGCAGATGTCGCGTATTTCGTCCTCGGTCTTTCCGTCGAGGTCATAGCCGGTCTTTTCTTGGATAGCCTCCAGAATGGGCAGTCGGCGGAAGGGTGCCTTGAAGCTGATGACCTGTCCGTCTACCACCGCCTCGGGCTTGCCGTTCACCGTGGTGCAGATGTGTTCGAGCAGCTGCTCGGTGAACTCCATCATCCAGTTGTAGTCCTTGTACTGCACATACAGTTCCATGCAGGTGAACTCCGGATTGTGGCTGCGGTCCATGCCCTCGTTGCGGAAGTTCTTGCCTATTTCATAGACACCCTCAAAGCCGCCCACAATGAGCCGCTTCAGGTAAAGCTCGGTGGCGATGCGCAGGTAGAGGTCCACATCGAGCGAGTTGTGGTGGGTGATGAAGGGGCGCGCGCTGGCACCGCCGGGAATGGGCTGGAGAATAGGCGTTTCGACCTCGGTGTAGCCGGCAGCGTCGAAGAACTGGCGCATGGCCTTGATCACCTGGCTGCGCTTCAGGAAGATGCTCTTCACATCGGCGTTGACCAACAGGTCCACGTAGCGCTGGCGGTAGCGCAGTTCGGGATCGGCAAAGGCATCGTAGGTCACTCCGTCCTTCTCCTTCACCACGGGCAGGGGGCGCAGGCTCTTCGAGAGCAGCACTATCTCACGGGCATGGACTGAAATCTCGCCCGTCTGCGTGCGGAACACAAAGCCCTTCACGCCCACGAAGTCGCCCAGGTCGAGCAGCTTCTTGAAGAAAGAGTTGTAGAGTGTCTTGTCCTCGCCGGGGCAGATGTCGTCGCGGGTGACATACACCTGTATGCGCCCCTTCGAGTCCATGAGTTCGGCAAAGCTGGCCTTGCCCATCACGCGGCGGCCCATCAGTCGGCCGGCAATGCACACTTCACGCTTGGGAGCGTCCTCCCGGTCAGAGAACTGCTCCTTAATGTCATCGCTCCAGGCATTCACGGGGTAGGCCGCAGCGGGATAAGGTTCGATTCCCATTTCGCGCAATGCGTCTAACGACTGGCGGCGCTGTATTTCCTGTTCGCTGAGTTCTAATATATTCATCCTTGAAAAAAGTGTTGTATTCGGTGGTTGTCAGCGTGTGCACGCTGCACGCCGACAGGTTCCTCTGCCGGCGTTTCAGTAAGCTTGCAAAACATGGGGCAAGCCTCCCATTCCATCAGACTGCACACAGCTATGCCGTGCAAAGATAGTGCAAGGCGAGCGTAGTGCAAAAGAAAAGCTGAAAAGTTTTTGTTTTGCACTGCCGAGCCGCAGCCTAACTTCGCGAAGCAGAGTTAGTGCAAGGCGAGTGAAGTGCAAAAGAAAAGCTGAAAGATTTTCATTTTGCACTACCGAGCCGCAGCCTATCTTATCTAAAGATAGTGCAAGGCGAGCGTAGTGCAAAAGAAAAGCTGAAAAGTTTTTGCCGAGCCGCAGCCTATCTTATCAAAAATAACGGATTAAAGTAAATGAAGC
>JBJEAF010000268.1:0-6469 GCA_051868755.1 Alloprevotella sp. | reverse complement strand
AGACCGCTGCCGACTTCCACCTGGAGGACTACGACTACATTGTCGATGCCATCGATTCGCTGCAAAACAAGGCTGAGCTTATTCTTCACGCCTGCCGCACCAAGGCGAGGTTCTTCTCCTCGATGGGTGCCGCCCTGAAGCTCGACCCCACACGCATTGCGGTGGCAGAGTTCTGGAAGGTGCGCGGCTGTCCGCTGGGAGCTGCCTTGCGCCGCCGCTTCAAGAAGCAGGGCGTCAAGCCCGCGCGCAAGTTCAAATGCGTATACAGCGAAGAGCTGTTGCCCAATCTGGGCGAAGCGCGTGCCTGTGACACGGCGACCTGTCTGTGTTCCAAGGCTGGCAACAAGCCGGGCGACCCCGCGTTGCTCGACCACGATTGGAACAGTTCGAAGGCGCAGATCAACGGAAGTCTGGCGCACATTACCGCCATATTCGGCTTTACGTTGGCCGGACTCATCCTGCAAGACAGCCTGCGGCCTCACTGAGGCGCAGCATGAAGGGCGCAGCCGCTGAAATCAGCCGCTGCGCCCTTTCTGTTTGCCGTTGCGCTCATAAATCCGGGTAAATTTGCAGTAATGGCAGAATATGCCTATTTTTACAGCCGAATAAACCTTAAGGGGTGTTCTATAAATTAGGTTTTAAAGAATGCCCCATGAGTGAACTCATTATTCCGGCTGCCTGCTGTTTTTTAGAGCGACCTTTTGCAAGTCTCGTCAGTCGCATAGCCCGCTATGCTCCTTCCTCCACTTACAAAATGTCATCTCTAAAAATCCAGCATCCAGCTCGGCCTAATTTATAGAACACCCCTTAACGCATACAGTCTATGAAAAAAGCCTTCCTACTCCTTTTGGCTGCGGGGCTGTTGGGTGGAAGCCTGTGGGCCGACGAACCCTTCCGCAAGCACCGCTATGACCAGTTCAAGGTGCTGCCTCCCGCTGAGGGCAGCATCGTGTTTGTGGGCAACAGCATCACCGACATGCACCCGTGGGTCGAAACCTTCCGTACAACCGACGGACAGCCCCTGCCCATTGTCAACCGAGGCAACTCGGGCACCTATTCTACCGAGCAGGGCGACAATCTGGAAAGCTATCTGGCCCACAGTCCCAAGAAGCTCTTCCTGATGATTGGCACCAACGATATTGCCACCAACGGACTCAACTACACGGGCGAGCAGGTGCTGGCACAGGTCCAGGCCATGGTGAAGCACGTGCACCTCCGCTCCCCCCAGACCAAAGTCTACCTCTACAGCATCCTGAAGAACGACACGGGCAACCGAGCCGCCGAGCGTTGGCTGAAGGCCAATGAGCTGGTCAAAGCCTATGTCGAGGCCGAACATGCCGACTGGCTCACCTACATCGACCTCTACGACCAGTTGGCCGGTATTGCCGACGGCGGCGGCTGGAGCTACGACAAGCTGCATCCCACGGCAGCCTCCTATGAGGTGTGGTGTCGTGAGATCTGCCAATACCTGCAAGAAGGCGAGAACTTCGAAGTCCAGCCCGTCTATCCCGCCGATGCCCTCAACTTACAGCAGAACGGCGGCCTGCAAGCCTCCAACGGTATGCGCGCCACCTTCTTCAGCCTGCTGCCAGTCGCCTCGACCGACATCCTCTTCTTTGGTGATGAAGAGGTAAAGAACGGCGAGTGGAACGAACTGCTCCACAACGACCACGTCAAGAACCGCGGCACGGGCTGGGGCTTTGGCGGAAACATAGCCACCACTTCGGGGCTGGTCGATGCCACTTTTGCCTCAGTCGAAGGCGTGAGCAAGGCTGCGCCCAAGGCCATGCTGCTCTACACCGGCACAGCCGACATGACCGGCACTGCCGACCTTGAAACTGTCAAGGCTAACTACAAGCAGCTGGTCGACAAGCTGATACAGCAGGCCCCTGATGCCAAGGTCTACCTGCTGGCCTTGCATCCCTTAGCCAATGCCTCGACCAATGCCGACCGCGTGACGGTGCTCAATGCCTACATGCAGGCCTTGGCCGGCAGTGAGGGCTATGAGCAGGTACGCTTCGTCGACACCTACACCCCCTTCCTCAACGGTACGGTGGCCGACACCCGCTACATCAAGAACACCAACTACCTGTATGGACTGGGCTATGTGAAAATGTCGCAGCTTATTGCCGATGCCCTGAGTGCCGACTTTGCAGAAGACAGTTACCGGGTGGCCACCGAAGCTGAGGCTGAACAAAATATCGAGCAGGCCGACCTGCGCAATGCCGTGTCGCAGGCTGTCCACAAAGGCTGGCTGGCCCAGACCGGCACGCAGATGGGACAGTATGGCGAGGCCGGCATGGCTGCCTTCAACGCTTTGGCCGAAGAGGCATTCGGCCAACTGTCGCAGCCGACGCTGGCCGCTGACTACGTGAGCACCGCCACGGCAGGCTTGGCCGATGCCCTGAATGCCGCCTTGAACATGCCTGTGGCCAGCACGGACGGTCAGGAACAATGGTACCAGCTGCATTCGCTGCGTGCTCCCGACCGCTATATGTCGGCCGCAGAGGCAGCAGGCACCGTAACGGGCGACGAGACCGCTGCAGCCTATGCCCGTTCGCAGTGGAAGTTCGTGAAGCGCAGTGACAACACCTTCGACATCGTGAACCGCAAGCATGGCAGTTACCTCAGCCCGGCTTCGAACTACAACACCGCCATCAACACCACCGCCTCACAGCCCTCCAGTGGCTGGACCGTGAGCTATGCCTCCACGCCGGGCTGCTACATCGTGAGCAGCGGCGAGGTGCAGCTCAACCAGACCCAGGCGGCCCAACAGTACAAGATATACAACTGGAGTGCCCAGTCTGACAAGGGGGCCGACCGCACCGACGCCGGATGCCAGTTCTACATCAACGAGGCCCCCGAGCCCGTTGAAGAGCCCGAGCCTGCCGAGCAGATGGACATCGTTGTCGACAAGCAGAACGGCAACCTCTACAACGGCACCACGGCCAATGCCAGCTTCAACTCCGTGTGGCGCAGCAATGCTACTCCGCAGCTTACCTTCACGAGCAATGCCAACAACATGAACTGGAACGGCAACAACGTGCAGCTCTATTCGGGAACGGCAGGCCGTGCCACCTACACCCTGAATGCTCCCGAGGGCTATGTCATTGACAGTTACAGCTTCACCTTTGCCAACAACGGCCACAGCGTGCAGCTCACGCTCACCATGGACGACGGACAAGCCTACACCACTTCGACCACAGCCCAGACCCAGTCGGCTGAAGGCGTGGGCACATCGGCTGTGAGCTTTACGCTGGCAGGGGCCAACGGCAACCCCGTGATGCTCACCAACTTCACCGTACACCTCACGGCGGGCACAGCCGCTTCGCCCGCACGTCCTGTGGTCAGTACCGAAGGCAATGAACATTGGTACTACATCACCAGTGCCTCGACCAAGACCTATTGTGCCGGCAAGGTTGTGTACTATGATGCCGAAATCGACCGCCTGCGCTTTGGTGACAAGGCTTTCTCGCCCGACCGCCTGTGGAGCTTCTGGGAACAGAACGGCAAGTTGGCCATCAAGAACTACGACGGCGTGTATTTCGGTACAGCCGGTGCGGGCACGGGTGGCGGCACCCAGTTCGGCAAGAGCGACGAGCCGAACTACATCTACCAAATAGACGAGGCGTACGATTTTTTTCTCATCAAGGACAATGCCGTGGAGCTTCACGCCCAAGAGGCCGGACAGGTGCTGGTGCGCTGGGCGGCTGAGGCCGGCGGAGCTTCGCTCTGGAAGTTCGCCGAAGCCGATGTCAGTCATCCCGAACTGGCTGTCACCTCGACCACAGTGAAGCAGGGCAAGGTGACTACAGGCATGGGCAACAAGAACCAGCCCATTGTGCGTGCCACACTGACGACACAGGGTCTGACCGGCACCTGCCAGTTGCAGGCTGTCAGTGGTCAGGTAGTGGCCGACGACCTGGCCGACGTGAAGCGCGTCAGAGCGTATGTGGCCACCAATGGCCGCGAGCTGTTTGTCGACGAAGAGAGACTGATGCCCTGGCGCGAAACCAACGGAGAACTGTTCGGCGAGGCTGCCGAAGTGGCCGCTGATGGCAGCTTCAGCATTGCGGGCAACGCCACCTTGCACGCAGGCGACAACCATGTGTGGATAGCCTACGACATAGCCGACAATGCCACCGAAGGTCATCAGGTCGATGCTGTGGTCAGCAGCTATACCATTGACGGAACCGTGCGCACAGAGGCGGCGGGCAATCCGGCCCATGCCGTGACCATCTTCCTCTCCGAAGGTGCAGCCCTCATGCCCTACGACTGCGGTTCACGCTACTACCGCATTCCGGCCATTACGACTGTCAAGAAGGAATTGGCCGACGGCACGGAGGTGGACCGCTTGGTCGTGCTCACCGACGACCGCCTTCAGCACAATGGCGACCTTCCCAATCAGGTTTACTTGGTCGCACAGTACAGCGACGATCTGGGCCGCAGCTGGAGCCGCCCTGTCCGTGTGGCAGGTACAGCCGAGCTGGGAGGAGCATATGGCCATGGTGACGCTTCGTTGGTAACCAACCGCCTGAACGGCGACATCATTGGCATCATGACCTCGGCCGGAACCTACGGCCACGGATTCTGGGCATCGACAGCCGACCAGCCCATGCTCTGGAAGACCATCAGCAGCAGCGATGGCGGCGAAACCTGGACCGTACCTGTTGACCACACAGCCGACCTCTACGGTGTGGGCAGTCCGCATCCCACGTGGAAAGGCGGATTCTCGGGTTCAGGAGCCGCGTTGCAAAAGCGAGACGGCACATTGGTGTCGAGCTTTGTGAACCGCGAGGCCGACAATTCCCAAAACTTCTATTTCTTCATGAGCAAGGACGGCGGGCGGTCCTGGTACGTGAGCGGGACCAGCGGCACCACCAGTGCCGACGAACCGAAAACGCTGGAGCGCAACAACGGGGATCTCTCCATCTTCGTGCGTGCCAATGGCTATAACTTCCACAACGTCAGCAGCGATGAAGGCCAGACCTGGCACTATCCCGCCGAGACCCGTTTCACCTCGGGTATCAGCGGCACAGCCTGCGACGGCGAGTACATGGTTTGGTGCTCCACCCTGGAGGGAAATCCCTGGAACATCGCTTTCGAAACCCTGCCCAACAGCAGTCGCCGCGAGAACGTGAGCATCTGCCTCTCGACCGATGAGGGAGAAACCTTCGGTGCGCCCAAGACCATCTGCCCCTGGGGCTCGGGTTACAGCACGGCGGTGGTGCTGCCCGACGGCACACTGGGCGTGTACTACGAGGAGGACGGCTACTACAACGCTTCGAACTACGTGCTCCGCTTTGTGCGTTTCAGCCTCGACTGGGCCTCCGACGGAGCCTACAAGTTCACCGAGAGCAACCCCTTCTTCCCCATCCAGTATACAGGTACAGCCACCGGCCTCCAGCAACCCTATGCACCGACGGCGAGTGTGCCCACCCTGATGTACGACCTGCAGGGCCGCCGCGTGAAGCAGGCTGCCGCGCCGGGAGTATATATTAAGAATGGAGTGAAAGTCATTCAGGGCCGGTAGACAGCGGCCAACTAATCAGAGAAACAGAGAAAAACAAGGGTTGATGCGTTCAAGGCATGTGGTGCGCTCATGGTGCGGCCCCAGCTCGTAACGCATCAACCCTTGTTTGATGTTGTAGCCCGGCTTCCGGACTGTCGTGTCATAAGTAAAAGTCGCGGCACAGTGAGGCGTACGCCTCCGAACGGCCTCCGTCATCTCCCACCAGCACCAGCTCGTCGCACACTGTCGGCACCGGTAGCAGCCGCAGTTCGAGCAAGGTCCGCTTGCAGGGTTTGCCCGGTCGCGTGATGACCTGCGTGCGTCTGGCGACATTGAAGCCATAAACGGCGGCCAAGGGCAGGAAGTGGGGTAGGGCGGCAGTGGGCAGCACCAACGCGAAGCGTGCGGCGGGACAAGTGCCGTCCAACAATGAGCTGGCCGCCTGTAGCAGAGCCTCAAAGCACAAACCGCCGCCCCCCGTGTGGCGTGCGGCAGCCCGGGCTGCCAACGGAGGTAGCAAGTCCTCCTGGTGGTAAGGCGGATTGCTGAGAATGCAGTCGAAGCGCAGGCCGCGTTGGGCAAAGCGCGTGATGTCGTCGTGCACCATCCGTATGCGGTCGGCAAAGGGCGAAGCTTCAGCATTTTGTTCGGCATCGCGTGTCGCCGCCCCGTCAATTTCCACCCCTGTAATCTGGGCTTCGGGAGCGCGTTGGGCAGCCATCAGGGCAATCACTCCGCTGCCACATCCCACGTCCAGTATGCGCCTGCATCCCTGCAAGTCAGCCCATGCGCCCAGCAGCACCGCGTCGGTACCGACCTTCATGGCGCAGTGCGTGTCGTCGATAACAAATTGCTTGAATCTGAACATGGTGTCGTAGTGTGGCTGGGTGAATGAATGGGGCAAAGGTAGTGCAAGGCGAGCGCAGTGCAAAAGAAAAGCTGCAAGATTTTCTTTTG
>JBJEAF010000267.1:0-6506 GCA_051868755.1 Alloprevotella sp. | reverse complement strand
GGGGAGCGTGCTGAAAAGCTACTTGTAAGTACCACCCGCACCAACTTTATCGCCGGCAAGACACGCTGTCCTGCAAAACTTGTGTACTTTTGCACGCGCTTTACAGTTGCTCGCTGTAGGGCTGCCCTGCTTTTTCCGAAGGCCGACACTGACGGAATGCCTTGCCGACACTCTCCGGACTACGGTCTCTATCATCCCTAACCGGCGGACTTCACCACGAAAGGGGACCAGCCCAAAGGCTGCCGCAACGACAAGTCCCCTGCGGAACGCCCGCCTTAGCATCCAACCCACCGATTGGCAACAAACCAAGTTGACACCCGCAGAGTCGCGAAGAACACACTGATACTGTATCTTCGCATGCTCTTCCAAATGACCGTTTACCTCTACACCTCGCGCGTACTCATCAAGGTGCTCGGGGTGGAGAATTATGGCCTATATGACGTGGTGGGCGGCATGGTGCTCGTGCTCATGTTTCTGAACAACTCCATGACCACCTGCACCCAACGCTACATCACCGTGGCTCTGGGCAAGGGTGATGCCGCTTACATGAACAAGGTGTATTCGGCCGCATCGGCCATTCACCTGCTGCTGGGCATCGGGCTTATCGTGGTGGGCGGCACGGCAGGCACTTTCTACATCCAGCACTTTCTGGTGTTTCCGCCCGACAAGGCTGCCGACGTTTTCTTCGTGTTCGGCTGCTCCCTGCTGTCAGGCATGTTGCTTATCGTGAGTATGCCCAGCAACGCCAATATCATTGCGCATGAAGACATGGGAGCATTCGCAGCCATCACCACACTTGACGTGACGCTCAAGTTAGGGGCCTGTTTATCACTCTATCTCATCCCCGAAGAGTGGCTGCTACCTGCCTACGCTGCTTTCATGCTGTGCGTGGCGGCCATCGTGCGGTCGGTGTACTGGCTCTACTGCCGCAAGCACTATCCGGACATCCGTTTCTGTCTGGTGCGCGACAAGGAACTCTATCGCGAAATGACCTCTTTTATGGGTTGGAGCACACTCGGCAATCTGTCGGTGGTCTGCAACACGCAGGGGCTCAACCTGGTGCTGAACGCTCTGGGCGGTCCTGTGGTGAACGCGGCACGCGGAGTGGCCTTTCAGGTGCAAACCGCCGTCACCTCGTTCATAGCCAGTTTCCAGACGGCCATTAACCCACAAATCACCAAGAGTTATGCCCAGGGCCAACGCGACACGACCAACCGGCTCATTCTGGCCTCTTCGCGTCTGTCGTTCCTGCTCATGATGCTCATGGCCGTTCCACTGCTGCTCGAAACACCTTTTATTCTGGACCTGTGGTTAGTGGAAGTGCCACCCCACGCCCCAACCTTTGTGCGCCTGCTGCTATGTGTGACGCTGGTGGACTGCGTGGCTAACCCGCTCATGATAGGGGCCTCTGCTACAGGACGGGTGCGCACTTACTACCTGACCATCGGCACGACACTGCTCACCACCCTGCCTCTGGCCTATTGGGCCGTAAGCCACACGGGCCAGCCCGCCGCAGCCTTTGCGATGCTGCTGCTCACGACCTTGCTGTCCCAATGCCTGCGCATGGTCATCTGCCGCAGCTTGTTTGGCTTTCCCATCAGGGCTTTCCTGCTTCAGGCCGTGCGCCACATGCTGCCCGTTGCCGTGTTGGGCATGGGTTTTCCCTGGGCATTGATGCACTACCTACCCCTACAGGGGACAGCCGCCCACCTGGCCTTCTGTGCCTTCAGTGCGCTATGGGCCGCTCTGGCTGCCGCCAGCTTGGGCCTTACCCGCAACGAGCGTCAAGCCGCGCTGCAAAAGCTGAGGAGCCGCTTGGGCAAGTGACTCTATGTTCAATCAATCCTGCACATACATGAAAGGAATCATACTGAAACTCTTCGACTTGATAACCTGGTTACCCGTTTGGCTCAGGTGGCCAGCTGTGAAGCGGAAGCTGGAGAACGTGTGGCACAATCTCTACGCCTCCTACATCAGCCACCAGCTCAAGCGCAGCGGACGGATCAAGCTGGCTTCGACCCACCTGCACCTGTGCGGACTCCGGCACATGGAATGGGGCAACGAGGTGGAGTTGAACTTCCATGCACGCGTACAATGCATAGATTACTATGTACAAACCAACCAAACCTTCACGCCCCGGCTTATCCTGCATGACCATGTAGTGGTTCAGTCCATGTGCCACATTGGCTGCATCAACCACGTGGAGATTGGCGAATGGACCACCATGGGTGCCCGTTGCTACATTACCGACCATACGCACGGCGGCACCACACGCCAAGAGCTGGACTTGCCACCACGCCACCGCCCGCTGCTCAGCAAAGGGCCGGTTATTATAGGCCACCACGTACACATCGGCGAAGGTGTGTGCATCATGCCTGGTGTGACTATAGGCGACCACAGTGTCATCGGCGCAGGAGCTGTAGTGACCCGCAGCATCCCGTCCTACAGCATAGCCGTGGGCTCACCGGCCAAGGTTGTCAAACAAATCAATTAGAAGCGCACTGCGCCAAAACCTTCAACCCCACTCCTACTCATGGAAACCAAGAGTACACTGAACGAAGCATTCAGCGGACGAATCAGGCTCGACCTGATATTCCGCACTATCGTGTCATGCAGAAAAAAATACATTCTGCCGTTACTGCTCACAGCCGTCATCTCCTCGGCGATTATGTTGTGCATTCCCCGTTATTATCAGGTGCAGGTGATGCTCGCCCCGGAATACTCCAACGGGACAAGCAGCATGGCCGGACTGGGCAACGTGGCCAGCATGTTCGGCGTGAATCTGGGAAACATGTCGTCGAACGATGCCATCGCACCCATGTTCTACCCTGACCTCATGAACTCTACCGACTTTCTGGTGCCGCTGATGGGCGTGAAGGTGCAAACACTTGACGGCTCGTTTAAGGGGAAGTATGCCGACTACCTCATGAAGAAACAAGAGATTCCCTTCTGGCTACTGGCTGTGGCGAAGGTAAAGAACCTCATTAAGCCTATCGGCCAGGTCAACACGGCCGACGGCTACCAGCCCGACCCCTTCAAGCTGACCGAAGCTGAAGACAGACTCGTACAGGGCATTGCAGGTAACATCTCATGTACCGTTGACAAGAAGACCGACATCATCTCCATCACCACTACGGCACAAGACCCGCTTGTGGCCGCCCTGTTGGCTGACACCGTAAAGCAACGCCTGCAGGACTTCATCACAGCCTACCGAACCCAGAAGGCACGCATTGACCTGCAACACGTCGAAGCACTGTGCAAGGAAGCCCACCTGAAATACTTGGAGTCCTGCCACAAATACGCTGCCTTTGCCGACACGCACTACGGAGCTGTCATGGAAAGCTACCGGAACCAGCAGGAACAGCTTGAAAACGAAATGCAGATGGCCTACACTGCCTACAACACCCTATCGCAGCAGAAAGTCATGGCACAGGCCAAACTTCAGGAACGCACCCCTGTGTTTACCACCTTGCAAAACGCCAGTGTGCCGGTGAAGCACACCGGACCCAAGCGCATGATTACGGTGGCAGCACTCGTGCTGCTGGCATTCATCATCACCACCCTCTACCAGCTCTATTCCCTGAAAAGTGAGGAGTGAATTTGTGAGGTTATCACTTACACCAAGCAGCAACCGTCCTTCTGCCCATGTTCGTAGCCATACTCTTCATACTGATGATTATGATGGTCGCCCTTTCCTTTTTGGAAGAAGAGCGGCCACTCACGCGCAACCTCATCTATGCCGGCATGGTGTTGGTGCTGGTGTTAATGGCCGGACTGCGTCCGCTGGGCATCGACAAGGACTCACTGCAATACTATAGCTACTACATCGGCAACTTCGACGATTTGGTGGAACCTACCTTCATCTGGATCAGCGAGTTGGTGCGGTTCACCATCGATGATGTGCAGGGTGTGTTCATCATCTACGCACTGTTGGCCATACCGCTCAAGTGCTACGTGTTCACCAAGCTGAGCGACGAACACTTCCTGCTCCTGGCCGTCTACACCAGCAACCTGCTCATTCTGCACGACATGACGCAAATCCGCGTAGGCGCAGCTATGGCCTTTGTGATGCTGGGATTCTACTGCATCGTCAAGGGAAACCGTTGGCACTTTCTGGGCCTCGTGCTCATTGCCACCTGCTTCCATGTGTCAGCTATAGCCACACTGGTCATTGCACTGTTCCGCAACAATGAGCTGAAGGTATGGCATCGCATCGTGCTGGCCTTTGTGCCCTTTCTGGCCTTCGTCACCATTCTGTTCAATATCGACTTCATCACCCTCATTCCGTTTGACTTTGTACAGGACAAGCTGGCCATCTACGAAGAGCTGAAGGATACTGGTCAAATTGATGTGGAGAAAATCAACATCTTCAACGCGGCCATCATGGTGAAGATGCTGGTTTACTACTTCCTGCTCTGGAAGTATGAAGTGGTACGACCCCATTGCCCTTACCTCACCCTGCTGCTCAAGATATTCGCCCTTTCCTACGTGTGTCTCGGCGTGTTTAACTTCATGGCTGTTCTGGCCACCCGTATCAGCGAACTCTTCGCCTTTGTCGAAATCATGATGGTGCCCCTCATCATCCATGCCGTAGTTCCCAAACAGGCAGCCCGAACGCTGATCATGCTCTATGCCATAGGCATCTTTATGCTGAATGTGATTTACTCCGACCTACTTGCGTTCTAAAAACACCTCTTATTAAATATGCCTACTGCAAACCGCAAAATGCCTCAGGTCGCTATCCTGATGATGTGTTATAACGGGACAGCTTTTCTGCCCGAACTCGTGGCATCACTGCAAAGGCAAACCTACTCAAACTGGCTGCTCTATGTACAGGATGACCTGTCAACCGATGACACCCCCCATTATTTGCGACAGCTTTCAGCTCAGGATGCACGCATCATCCTACTTGAGAACAAGCGAAAACTGGGGGCCATGCACGGTTTTATGAACTTGCTCACCCGGGTCGAGGCTCAATATTATATGTTTTGCGACCAAGATGACGTGTGGCTTCCCAACAAAATTGAATTCACCCTGCAACGGATGCTGACCGCAGAACAACAGGAAGGCGAAGAGGTGCCATTGGTGGTTCACACCGACCTGACTGTAGTTGACCGAGGTCTGAATGAAATGGCTCCTTCCTTTTGGCAAATGTCGCGTATTGCCCCTGCCCTACTCCGTACCTTCGACGAACAGGCTGGCCACAACCTCTGTACGGGATGCACCATGCTACTCAACCGCGCGGCGCGTGAAGTGTCGAAGAATTATTCCTGCCACACGCTGATGCACGATGCCTGGGTGGCATTATGCGTACTCAAGCACAACGGGCACATTTACGAAATAGACCAATCCACCATACTCTACCGGCAACATGGAAACAACACGCTGGGAGCCCACGACATACGCACACACTATGTCACCAAACGGCTGAAACAGCTCAAAAACGTATGGAAGGAGAACAAAGCCAACTACGCTATGCTCCGTGATGCCGGATATGGCTCCTGGTGGAAATATGTCTACTATAAACTCAGATACTTCTGCAAATATGCTTTAGCAGTTAACTACAAATCCTGACTTCCCCATGATTTCTGTCTGCATAGCCACCTACAATGGCAGCCGCTACATACACGAACAACTTAACTCCATACTCCCGCAACTAAGCCCAGACGATGAAGTTATTATCTCGGACGACGGCTCGACCGATTCGACCCTTGAAAGAATTGCAGCCCTGAACAATCCAATCGTTCGCGTGATACATAACACAGGACGGCATTCTCCCATATATAATTTCGAAAATGCCCTGCGCCATGCCCAAGGCGATTACATTTTCCTCTGCGACCAGGATGATGTATGGGCTGACAACAAAGTGCAAGTCATGATGCAGGCTCTACAGCATAGCTGCTGCATAGTGAGCGACTGCGCTGTTACTGATGCTTCACTTCAGATTGTCTCGCCTTCATTTTACGAGGTCGTACGTAAGCACGAAGGCAAATGGTACAATCTGCTTATACGCAATTGCTATCTGGGCTGCTGCATGGCATTCCGACGTGAACTGCTCATCCGAGCCCTGCCTTTTCCCGACAATATTCCCATGCACGACATTTGGCTGGGAAACGTAGCGGCCTTCTATTACTCTATCAGCTTTCTGCCTCAAGTTCTCATGAAATATCGCCGCCACGGTAGCAATGTTTCTTCGACCAGTTCACCCAGTGAATCCACTCTATGGCAGAAACTCAGATTCCGATGGTCTGTAGCATGGAATCTTCTGCTAAGGTTCAACAAACGGTAAGGGGCGGCAAGGCCTGATAAAGCTGGAACATTCACCATGGCCCAATCTCCAAGGTAACCTCCTCCTCTACCCCACAAACAATCCCCACTGCACATTGCCGGAACAACAGCTTACGGCGCATGTGAAGTGGGGATTTTCTTATCCGAAAAATCAGCAAAGAGGGATTAGCAGAAGCGTTCGAGCACGGTTTGGATGAGCGTGTCGATGCTGTTCTTGT
>JBJEAF010000266.1:0-1733 GCA_051868755.1 Alloprevotella sp. | reverse complement strand
CGCTTTTGCCCTTGCAGGGCGCATTTGCATAAGATTGGCTGCGCTCGGCATAGCTTGGGGCAAGCTTGGCTCTGCGCTCACTTGCACAATCTTTGCGGCGGTCAACCAACCCAGGGCGATGCCCTGGGCTAAGCGCTTGCTGCCCCTTCGGGGCGTGCCTTGAACGCTTGCATTCACACATTTATCCAAAAATCATGCACCGGGATTTCGGCTTGAGCCTGATTTTCCCGTGCGCCGTATCACGCCTCAATCTTCCAGTCTGTAATCGTGTGCTGCTCCACGTCGAAGTTGATGCCGACTTTGACAACGGGCAGCTGGCAGAGGGCGAAGCGGGCGGGATAGTTCTTGAGGTTGATTTGCTGCATGGCCGCCTCGGACGACTTGTTGAGCTTGAGCTCGAACAGATAGAGCTTCCGGGCCGTGCGCAGCACCATGTCTACGCGGCCGGTGGCCGTGCGCACTTCGACGTCTACATAGCGGCCCAGGAGAGAGAAGATGACGTAGAGCAGCTGCTGGTAGTGTCCCTCGTAGTTCGTGTTGTCACACTGCGGGACGGTGAGCAGGTAGGCTTGCAGCAGGCGGAGCATCTCGTCGAGGTCCTCTTCTAAGAGTGCGAGGTACATTTCGGCCACGGCAGTGGTGCCTTTGTAGCTGTCGATCTGCACATAGTTGGGCAATAGGCTTTCCATGAGACCGATGCGGATTTCGGTGTTGGGAATGTCCAGCACGTAGAGGTCGCCCATACGGTTGTACTCCTTGATCGTATAGTAGCCGCTCTGGTAGAGTAGCGGGATGATGGACGCCATGCTCTCGGTGGGAGCGTCGAAAGCCGATGCCATGGCTTTGGTGGTTTTGAGCATGGAGGGCACGACGTTGAACTTCCGCAGCATCTCGATGAGGAAGGTCGGTGTGCCACTCTCGAACCAGTAACTTTTGAGCCTCTTGTCCTGCAAGGCGTTGAGCAGGCTGAACGGGTTGAATAGGCCGGGCGAGGGCCAGGTGAAGTGGTAGCCGTCGTACTGCCTCTTGAGTGCCTGGAGGGCTTCGGCGGAGTCCATGTCTTGGGCCGTGGCAAAATCTTCTAAATAATCGGCCATCTGCTCTTCCACCTCCTTCACGCTGATGCCGCACAGGGCAGCGAACTGCGGGTCCATGGAGATGTTCTTCAGGTTGTTCAGTTCGCTGAAGATGCTGAGCTGCGAGAACTTCGTGATGCCGGTGAGGAAGACGAAGTGGAGATAGGGGTCGCAATCTTTGAGCGGGGAATAGAAGTTTCGCATCACTTGGCGCAGTGCAGGCAGCTTTTCCTCTTCGTGCACCACGTCGAGCAGCGGGGCATCGTATTCGTCGATGAGCACGACCACCTTCTTCCCTGTCTTCTGGTATACCTGGGTGATGAGGTCGTACAGCCGGACGTTCGGGTCGGGGTGGTCGGACGACAAGCCGAAGCGCCGTTCGTTCTCGCCCAGGATAAACAGCAGGTAGTTCACCAACTGTTCCTTTTCCATGTGTTTGGACGAAGCCATGCTGAAATGCAGGACGGGGTATTCTGTCCAGTCCTTTTCCACCCTGTCGATGTAGAGTCCCTTGAACAGCTCCCGCCGCCCTTCAAAGTAGCTTTGGAGCGTGGACACCAACAGCGACTTGCCGAAGCGGCGGGGACGGCTCAGGAAGATGTACTTGCTGAGCGCTGTCATCTTGGGGATGAAGGCCGTCTTGTCCACGTAGAGACA
>JBJEAF010000265.1:0-6543 GCA_051868755.1 Alloprevotella sp. | reverse complement strand
CCTGGAACTTGAAACCTTGCCCCCAATTACATTCTCAGCTTGATGCGCATGAATGCCTGTTTGGTGTTTTGCGTAAAGTCGCCCTGCATGATCCAGTTGAAGTAGCCCGGGTCATTGCGCAGCACTTCGGTTACGCTGCGTCCGCGATACTTGCCGAAGTTGATGGTTTCAACCCCCTGTTCGTTCAGCACGATGCGTCCGGCCAAGTCCACGTTGCGGTTGCGGCGAGAGAACTCTGCCAGATATTCCACATTGTTCTTCAGTGTGTCGGCATAGCGGTCCAGCTGCGCTTCCAGCACTTCGAGCGTGGCACGTGTGTCAGCTTCGGCCGTGTGCGCTTCGGTCAGGTCCTTGTGGCAGTAGAACTTATAGGCCGAGGTCAGGTCGCGTTTTTCCATTTTGTGGAAAATGCCCTGCACGTCGACAAAGCGTGCGGCACCGATGTCAAAGTTGATGCCGGCGCGTATGAACTCCTCCACCAGCAGCGGAATGTCAAAGTGGTTAGAGTTGAAGCCGGCCAGGTCGCAGCCTTCCATATCGGCGGCCACTTCGGCAGCCTTGTCAGCAAAGCGCGGGCAGTCGGCCACGTCTTTGTCATAGATGCCGTTCACGGCCGATGCTTCGGCCGAGATATGTATGCCGGGATTAAAGCGTTGCGTCACGGTGTGTTCTGTGCCGTCGGGCATCACCTTGATATAGCACAGCTCGACAATGCGGTCGGTGGCTGTGTTCAGTCCTGTTGCTTCGATGTCGAAGAACACGATGGGGCGCGAAAGTGACAGTTTCATGTTGGTTTTGTTTATTCAGGGAGTTTCACAGCCTGAGCTGTTCCGTTTCCGTCTCTTATTCTGAAAATACCGAAGGCATGATGAGCATCAGCACCTTCTCGTTCTCCTTCTGCTGGGCAGGCAGGATGAGCGCGGCACGGCTGGGGTCAGACAGCTGGAATACCACATCTTCGCTTTCGATGTTCTGGATGAGTTCGAGCAGCGTGGAGCCTTTGAAGGCTATGCGCAGCGGCGTGCCCAGATAGTCGCACAGCATGTTCTCCTCGGCACTCTTGCCAAAGTCCATGTCCTGGCTCGAAATGTTCAGGCGGTTGCTGTCGAGCTTGAAGCGTACCAACACGCCACTGGGATTGGCGAACACCAACACACGGCGCAGCACGCTGATGATAGCCTGCCGGTTCAGCGTCACGACATAGGGGTTCGTTTGGGGGATGATGCTGCGGAAGTTGGGGTATCTGCCGTCCACTAACCGGCACACCAAAGTGAAGTGTTCGGTCGAGAAGGTGGCGCCGCGCTCTCTGAAGCTGATCGTCACGTCGCCCTGTTCCTTGGCCAGCATGGCACGCAGCAGGTTGGCCGGACGCAGGTTCAGCAGGAAGTCTGATTCACACTGCTGGTTTTCCATTGTGCGCTGGGTCATGGCCAGATGACTGCCGTTGCTTGCCACGATGCACAGCTCATTCTGCCGCAGGCTGAAGCAGACAGCATGCAGCTGCGGACGCAAGTCTTCCTCGGCAGCAGCCACCATGGAACGGGCCACACTGGTCAGCAGGGCAGGGGCGGGCATTGTCAGCTGAGCCACACAAGCATCGTTCATCATCGGCACAGGATATTCGTCAGCCGATTGGGCCATGAGCTTGTATTGTCCGTTCTGGTAGTCAACCGTCAGCTCCAGCGTTTCCATGTTCAGATAGCACTCTAAAGGCTGGTCGGGGATTTCCTTGATGGCATCCTGCAGCGTCTTGGCATTGACAGCAAAGCGCACGTCAGCATCGCTTTCGTTCAGGTCTATTTCCGACATGAAGGTTGAATCGTTGTCCGAGGCAGTGATGGTCAGGTGGTTTTGCCGAATGTCAAAGCAAAAGCAGTCGAGTATGGGAATGTTGTTCTTCTGAACAATCACACGGCCAATGGTGGTCAAGTGTGTGGAGAGCGTAGAGCTTGGTACTACAAATTTCATGGATGCAGGATTTGTTGATGTCAGGTTTGTATGCGCGGAAAGCGCATTTTGCGGGCAAAAGTATAAAAAAATAAGTGGTTGCCGTTTAGTTCCCCTTTATTTTTTGTGGGCTTATGGTTTTGTGTGAGAAAACAACTCGGCACGGGGGTTCATGGGATAGACAGGGAAATCAGACTAAGGCCTGCTGTTATCAAACCACAAGCTTTTGCAGTCCTTTGCCGGCTCTCCCAACATTAAAATCAGTGCTTTTGCTTGGCCCGTCTGTTTTTCTGTGTACTTTTGCACATTCATCTCACACTTATGGGCGGTGCGCCATGGCCTATAGCTTGGCAAACCGCGCAGTTAGAAACCTATAAACCGGAAGAAAAGAAACAGAAACCCAAATTTTTGATTCAAGTTTCGCAAGCTGGGAGGCTATAAGCGCTTGCTTGGAGGTTGCTTTTAACCCCGGACGCTTTCCCTATTTCGCGTCTGCGAAAGTTGAATCTGACATATAGCAGCATCAGACTATCATTGTGGTGTTCCAGAAACAAGCCTAGGAAACTTCAATTTGGATAAGAACCACATCAATGATGGTTGGCTTTGGCGTATATACACAAGCGTCAGGAACAATGGCCAATCCGCGTATGAAGATAGAAGATGTTTGCACCCTGCATGGGGTGTAAGCATTATTCTTATACGCGGATGGGGTCTAAATTAATTCCTAGGCTTGTACCCCGGAACACCGTAAGAAGGAGCTTGCACCCTTTTTCTGTGGTCGTTCCACTCCTTATTATATATATAGTCATGCCAAATGATAGGTTGATGATTTTGCTACCTATCCTTTGGCATTTATGATACCCTCCCCAACCCAACAAGTGAAGTCGCGCGAACGCGTGCAGCAACATGGTGAGGTGTTCACCAACGAACGTGAGGTGAACGCCATGCTCGACCTTGTGAGGCATGAGACGCAGCGCATCGACAGCCGTTTCCTTGAACCTGCTTGTGGCGACGGCAATTTTCTGGCAGAGATACTGCGCCGCAAGTTGCAGGTGTGTCGCAGCTTTGTCGAGCAAGACAAGTCCACGCAGTTAGAATACGAAAAGAACGCCGTGCTGGCAGTGAGCAGCATTTATGGCATCGAACTCCTGCCCGACAATGCCCTCACCTGCCGCGAACGTCTGTACCACATCTTCGCCACTGATTACCGTGCCCTCTATGCCGACCGTGTCAAGTCCGAATGCTTGGATAGCATCCGCTACCTGCTCACCAAGAACATCATCATCGGCAACGCGCTCACCTATCACCGGGTGGACAAGCCCGACGAGTGGATCATCATTTCAGAATGGAGCCTGCTCGGCGGTGGCATGATGAACCGCCGGGATTATGAGTTCAGCTACATGGTTGGCGGCAATCAGGGCGGCGACCTGTTCTCCGACCTGCCGTGCAGAACCTATCAGCCCGTCCATTTCCTCCAACTCAATGCACAGGCTTATGGAGAATAGCGCGTACAATCCCGATGTGCTGAACTGCATTGCCAACCTCAGCAACGACGAGGTATTCACGCCTCCTGCTTTGGCCAACCAAGTGCTCGACCAGCTTCCGCAGGAGTTGTTCCGCAGTCCGACAACCACCTTTCTCGACCCGTTCTGCAAGTCGGGCGTGTTTCTTCGTGAGATAGTCAAGCGGCTTGACCGTGGCTTGTCCGAATCTATTCCCGACCGCCAGCAGCGCATCGACCACATCATGCACCGTCAGGTGTTTGGCATCGCCCTCACCGAACTTACCTCGCTGTTAAGCCGCCGCACGCTCTATTGCAGCAAACGGGCCAACAGTCCGCACAGCGTCAGCCATTTCGACAACGAGGAGGGCCATGTGCAGTATCAGCCCATTCCGCATACGTGGGTCAACGGCAAGTGCCGATACTGCGGGGCAAGCCAAGAAGTGTATGATCGGGGCAACGAGTCCGAGCAATATGCCTATCAGTTTATCCATACCGACAACCCTAAAAACTTATTCCCGAAAGACATGACTTTTGATGTTATTATCGGTAATCCGCCGTATCAAATGAGTGATGGCGGAGGAACAGGAGACAGTGCTAAGCCCTTATACCATTTATTTATAGAGCAGGCAAAAAAACTCTTGCCCCACTATTTGATTATGATAGTTCCTTCAAGATGGATGAAAGGTGGTAAGGGATTAAACGAGTTTAGGCAGAAAATGATGAATGATACCCGAATCAAGGTCATGTATGACTTTGAGGACGCGAAAGTGTGTTTCTCAGGCTTGCATATTGATGGAGGCGTTTGTTATTTTCTATGGGATAGAGACTATCATGGCAAGGTAGACTATTTCTTTCAAGCATTAGACGGTACAACCAATAGGTCTTTTAGATATTTAAAAAGTGATTTCTCTGAAACAGTTATACGAGATTATAGGCAAGCTTCCATAATCCAGAAAGCAGCAGTGGATAATGTGAAGTTTAAGTCTATAGTTTCAGCAAGAAATCCGTATGGTTTTAATGCCGATTTTTTCAATTCACCTGAGGCTTATCCTCATATAGTTGTATGCGATAATCCCAGTAAGGAGACTGTAATGATTCACGGTGTTAAAGGAAAAAAGGGAGGTGCTAAGCGTGTCTCTGCATATATTCCGAAGTCTGTAGTAGAGAAGGGCGTGGATTCGATAAATCAGTATAAGCTTTTCTTCTCAAAAGCATACATGACGACTTCCACGGTACCGCCTGAAATAATTATCGGAAAGCCTCAAACCATTTGTACGGAAACATTCTTGATGATTGGTGGCTTTGACAGTGACGGCGAAGCACGAAATTGTTTGTCTTACATCAAGTCGAGGTTTTTCAGGGCTCTTCTTTTCTATAATCGTCATTCATTGAATATCTCACGAGAATCTTTTGAGTTGATACCATTACAAGATTTTACATCTGACTCGGATATCAATTGGGGCTCATCAATCAGTGAGATAGACACACAGCTCTACAAGAAATACGGTTTGGACGAGCATGAGATAGCCTTTATAGAGTCGATGATTCGTCCTATGGAATAAGTTCAACCCTTGTCCGCAAGGGCTGTAGAGCCTTGTGCGAACAAGGGTTGTGACAGAGCGTTCTTTGAACAGTTGTACCTTTATCGGCTCAGCATCCATTTCCAAGCGGGAACCACACGGATGGTCAGCCCATCACGTTCGATAGTTTCTTCCTGATGGTGCGTGATGATGAAGAGCTTGTCGCAGTGTGTTACCTTGTGAGCTTCCAACAGACCGGCAATTTCACGCTCCTTCGTGTCGTTGTCCTCCATGTGCCAGCACACCTGAACGAGTTGCAGCACCTGGTCTTCATGTTGCAGCACAAAGTCGCACTCCTTTTCCTTCATGAAATAGCTTATCCTTTCCAGCTCACCACACGTGCGGCACAGGTGAAGCAGGACACTGCTCTCCAACAGCTTGCCGTCGTCCTGACTGTGCGGTAGCAGGATATTTTGACGCATGCCGTTGTCAATGAAATAGTATTTCTTCAGCCCGCTTTCCTCAGCGATGAGCGAAGGAGTGTAGCGCGGAATGCGGATGAACATAAAGCTTTCGCACAGGTAGTCCGCCCATTTGTACAGGTCGTCTTTGCTTGTCTTCAGACCCTGCGAACGGATGTCATTGTAGATGCTGTTGATGCTGGTGGGCTTGGTCACGTTGTTCATGATGCGCTTGATGAAATAACGCAGCACCCCCGTGTTACTGATGCTGTGACGCTCCACTAAATCCCTGAACAGCATGGCCTGATAATAAGTTTGCAGCAACTTGTCGCGCAGCAGCCTGTCGGAAGTCAGCACCACTTCGGGAAAGCCTCCATAGCGGTTGTAGTCATCCCATGCCAATCGGAGCCGGGTGGTCTGCTGTTCGTCTAACAGTTCGGTTGGCACAGACAGGAAACGGCAATACTCGGCAAAGCTCAGTGGGTAGGTACGGTATTCTAAAGCCCAGCCTCTCAGCGAGGTGGCAATCTCCTGACTGAGCATTTTCGCATTGCTTCCGCTGATGTAGATGTGCTTGCAGTAGCTTTTATGAACCCGCATGACGAAGAGTTCCCACCCCTTGATGTTCTGTATCTCGTCGAAGAACATGTACACCTCACTCAGCGGCGTGGTAGGAAACAGCTCACGGTATGCCTCCAAGATGTCATCAAGGTCTTGCAGCGACATGTCGGCCAGACGTTCATCATCAAATCCCATCCACAGGATGTTTTGTGCCGAAACGCCAGACTGGACCAGATCATTGATAACCAGTTTCATCTTGCTGGATTTGCCCGAACGGCGAACGCCGGGTATGGTGATAATCTGCTCGGCATGTAGCGGCAAACGTTCCTCTCTCTCGGTCAGCGGGAAAGGTATGTGGCTCTGATGCAGCAGAATCAGTTGCTTGAAGACCTCCTTGTCCATATGCGTGGTGCGTTAATGAGAATATGTGCGTTTCCTGAATTTTAGGAAAGAAGCTGTCGGTTCTTTCCTTTATTTTAGGAAATGTAAGGGTTGCGCAAGTGAGCGCAGAGCCAAGCTTGCTTGAGCTATGCCGAGCGCAGCCAATCTT
>JBJEAF010000264.1:0-6545 GCA_051868755.1 Alloprevotella sp. | reverse complement strand
TTGAGGCGACAGTGCACTGGGAGGGCGTGGCTTCCAGCCCGCCCTGTTGCCAAGCCAATCTGAGACGGCGATGCCCGCCCTCCCAGCCATTAGCACTACATCCCGGTTTGAATCATTGGATGAAACATCCGTTCAGCCCTTCTTGTTATATGATATTTGTGCAAGGCGAGCGCAGTGGAAAAGAAAAGGGTTCAAGTCACGTCCCGAAGGGGCAAGGATTGCGCAAGTGAGCGCATAACCCAAGCAACCATGGCCCTGCACTCTCTTGCACAATTTTTCATGGAGCAGACAACGGCGCACTGGGAGAACGCAGCCAATCTTCCTTAAAAATTAAGGGTTTTCGCAGCAAGATAGAGCGAATTGGAAAAGAAATATTTAACTTTGCCCACTCAAAAAAGATGCACCGCGCCAACCAGGCCCATGCCTTCGGTGCGCCGCATGAAAAATCATCTTCATAGCATGCTGACAGAAAAAATCGAATCGTTACTTGGCGAAGTGGCCGGCCTTCAGGCTGCCGATGAGAAAGAGCTGGAGAACCTCCGCCTCAAATATTTGAGCAAAAAAGGTATTGTCAACGAACTGATGGGCGAGTTCCGCAACGTGGCACCCGAGCAGAAACGCGAAATTGGCATGAAGCTCAACACCCTGAAAACCGCCCTGCAGGACAAGTTCAACGAACTGAAACAGGCCGTTGCCGTGAAAGAAGACGACCACGCCTCGCTCGACCTCACACGTACGCCCTACCCCACACCACTGGGCACACGCCACCCGCTTTCAATTGTAAAGAACGAAATCATCGACATCTTCTCGCGACTGGGATTCAGCATGGCCGACGGCCCTGAAGTGGAAGACGACTGGCACGTGTTCTCCTCCATGAACTTTGCCGAAGACCACCCGGCACGCGACATGCAGGACACCTTCTTCGTCGAACAGCATCCCGACATCGTGCTGCGCACACACACCAGCTCGGTACAGAGCCGCGTCATGGAACACGCAGAGCCTCCCATCCGCGTGATCTGCCCGGGACGCGTATACCGCAACGAAGCCATCTCGGCCCGCGCACACTGCTTCTTCCATCAGGTCGAAGGACTCTACATCGACAAGGACGTCAGCTTCACCGACCTGAAACAGGTGCTGCTCACGTTTGCACGCGAAATGTTCGGGGCCGACACCAAGATCCGTCTGCGCCCCTCTTATTTCCCCTTCACCGAACCCAGTGCCGAGATGGACATCTCGTGCAACATCTGCGGCGGCAAGGGCTGCTCCTTCTGCAAGCACACAGGATGGGTCGAAATCCTGGGCTGCGGCATGGTAGACCCCAACGTGCTCGATGCCAACGGCATTGACAGCAAAATCTACAAAGGCTATGCCTTCGGCATGGGCGTGGAGCGCATTACCAACCTGAAGTATCAGGTGAAGGACCTGCGCCTCTTCTCAGAGAACGACGTGCGCTTCCTCGACGAGTTCATGGCCGCCAACTGATTTGCCACCACGAAGCTACTCTAACACTGCCCGCCACGCAGCGACCCTGCTTGCTGGCGGACACTTTCGCAATACCTGCAACAATGAACAGAGAAAACCCTTTCAGGGGATTAGGCATCGCCCTTGTCACCCCCTTCCATCCAGACGGCAGCATCGATTTTGACGCGCTGGAGCAACTGGTCGTCTACCAAATCGAAAATGGTGCCGACTTTCTCTGCGTGCTCGGCACCACAGCCGAAACGCCGTGTCTGAACGACGATGACAAACTGGCTGTGATCGAAACGGTGAAGCGCGTAAACGCAGGCCGGCTCCCGCTGCTGCTCGGAGCCGGCAGCAACAACACGGCACAAGTGGTGGATTTCCTCAAGCACTTTGACTTCGACGGAATCCAAGGGGTGCTGGTTGTCACTCCTTATTATAATAAGCCCTCGCAGGAAGGCCTCTACCAGCACTTCAAGACCGTAGCCGAAGCCAGCCCCGTACCCGTCGTGCTCTACAACGTGCCGGGACGCACTGGTGTGAACCTGCTGGCCGAGACCACCCTGCGCATAGCCCGCGACTGCAAGCAGGTAGTTGCCATTAAGGAGGCATCGGGCAACATCGCGCAGATTGAGGACATCGTTGACAACGCTCCCGAAGGCTTCGAAGTGTTGAGCGGCGATGACGGCATCACCTTCGAACTGATAGCCCTGGGGGCCCAAGGAGTCATTTCGGTGGTCGGCAACGCCTATCCCGCCCTGTTCGGCAAGCTGGTACACGGCGCGATGCAAGGCAACTTCAACGAAGCCCTGCATGCCCACCGCAAGCTGAGCCGGGTGTACAAGCTGATGACCGTCGACGGCAACCCGTCGGGCATCAAGGCACTGCTGGCCGTACAGCAGCGCATGGCCAACGTCCTGCGCCTGCCCTTGGTGCCGGCCCGTCCCGACACCTATCAGGCGCTTGCCGCACTGAATCGGGAGCTTGAGCAGCTTTAGGACGCCCAATCTACCCATTGCCCCTCCCCGGACAGTCAGTCTCTTTTTGAGTTTCATATATCTGAAACTGGAGTTTCAGCCTACTGAAACTGGAGTTTCAGATAACTGCAACGGCCTATGAAGATAACTTACTTCATAGGCCGTATTTAGTTACCTGTTGCCGACAAGCCTGCTCCTCCCTTCCCTGTTTTCCTGCTCCACCGTCCCCGACAGTTTTGTCTTCATCAGTCCAATCCAACCACCGCTCCTGACAGTTGGAACTGTCGGGCCAAGCGAAAAGCACGCCGCCCACGCCTACTGCGCGCCCCCGACCTGCAAGGTTCTGTGTCAATTTGTCTGATTTTCTATGCTCTACAGCAGGACAAACGAAAAAAGCCAGCAAAAATTTGGCTGCTAACGCCTATTTAGCTTACATTTGCGCACACAAGCGCATTCCATGGGAAGGCGCAAGCCAGCAAGCTGGCACCCAGCCAAACCGCACCGCGACCGTCACGAACCATGACCGTGCGGCATGCCCGCCCCCCCTGCTCTGCGCAAACCTACTATCCTTCCATCTAAAACCACTACCCTATCATGAAAACCGAGCTTATCATGCAGGCTCTTGAGGCCAAGCACCCCGGTGAATCCGAATTCTTGCAAGCCGTTCGCGAAGTGCTGCTCTCCATTGAGGACGTGTACAACGAACACCCCGAATTTGAACGCGCCAAAATCATCGAGCGCATGGTTGAACCCGACCGCATCATCACCTTCCGTGTGCCTTGGGTGGACGACCGGGGCGAAGTCCATGTGAATCTGGGCTACCGCGTGCAGTTCAACAACGCCATTGGCCCGTACAAGGGCGGCATCCGTTTCCACCCCTCGGTTAACCTGAGCATCCTGAAGTTTCTGGGCTTTGAGCAGACCTTCAAGAATGCCCTCACCACACTGCCCATGGGCGGTGCCAAGGGCGGTTCCGACTTTGCTCCGCGCGGACGCAGCGATGCCGAAATCATGCGCTTCTGCCAGAGCTTCATGCTGGAACTCTGGCGCAACTTGGGTCCCGACCAGGATGTACCCGCTGGTGACATCGGTGTAGGCGGACGCGAAGTGGGCTATATGTTCGGCATGTACAAGAAGCTGAAACGCGAACACACCGGCACCATGACCGGCAAGGGCATGGAATTTGGCGGCTCTATCCTGCGTCCCGAAGCTACCGGCTACGGTGCACTCTACTTTGTGAAGCAGATGCTGGCCGACTACAACATGACCATCGAAGGCAAGACGGTGGCCGTATCAGGCTTTGGCAACGTGGCGTGGGGTGCCGTGAAGAAGGCCACCGAAATGGGAGCCAAGGTGGTTACGCTGAGCGGACCCGACGGCTACATCTACGACCCCGAAGGTGTGAGCGGCGAAAAGATTGACTACATGCTTGAACTGCGCCTTTCGGGCAACGACATCGTGGAACCCTATGCCGAACGCTATCCCGAGGCCACCTTCTATGCCGGCAAGAAGCCGTGGGAGCAGCCCGTCGACATCGCACTGCCCTGCGCCACCCAGAACGAACTGAACCTGCATGATGCCGAACAGCTCTGCCAAAACGGCGTGAAGCTCGTGGCTGAAGTCAGCAACATGGGATGCACAGCCGAAGCCGTGGACTACTTCATCGAACATAAGATGCCCTTCGCGCCGGGCAAGGCTGTCAACTCGGGCGGTGTGGCTACATCGGGATTGGAAATGACGCAGAATGCCATGCACATTTCCTGGACCGCCGAAGAGGTAGACGAACGCCTGCACCACATCATGACAGCTGTCCACGACCAGTGCGTGCGCTATGGCCGCGAAGCCGATGGTTCCATCAACTTCGTACGCGGTGCCAACGTAGCCGGCTTCATGAAGGTAGCCAACGCCATGATGGCACAAGGCATCGTATGATTTTGTAGCTGAAAGCTAAAATCTAAAAGTTGAGAGCTGAAAGTTGAGAGCTGAAAGTTTATAGTTGAAGAGCTTATGGTTGAAAGTTTATAGTTTATGAGGACAGTCACTGAGTGGGTGACTACAGTGCTTCATAGTGACCTTGTAAACCTTTCAACTATAAACTCTCGACTAAAACAGCCAACTCTCAACTTTCAGCTCTCAACTTTTTCAAAAAACTCCGCCACACAGACACGTCAGCCCATGCAGCGGAGAGAATCAACCAAAATAACATATCCAGTTTAGTAAGCCTCGTGATGTACGCCCCTGACGGCTCTGCCGCTGGGGTCGTTCTGGTTTTTGAACGATGCATCCCAAGCCAGCGCCTCAGCGGTCGAACATGCCACACTCGGCACACTCGGCACACTGCGCGCTGCACTTTCGCTGGGAAAGTACTCCTCAAAGATAGAGCGATAGCAGTATTCCTCCTTGTTCATGGGCGGGTTAATGGGGAAACGCTGTGCCGCTTCGGCCATCTGGCTGTCAGACACCGTCGACTCGGCCACCTGCTTCAGCATGTCTATCCAGGAATAGCCTACCCCGTCAGAGAACTGCTCCTTCTGTCGCCAAGCCACACTCTCGGGCAGCATGTCGGCAAAGGCTTCGCGCACAATGCGCTTTTCGATCGTTGTGTCCGGACACATCTTGGCAGCAGGATTCAGACGCATGGCCACATCCAGAAAATCCTTGTCGAGGAAGGGGACACGTCCCTCAACCCCCCATGCCGACAGACTCTTGTTGGCGCGCAGACAGTCATAGAGATGCAGTTTGGAAAGCTTGCGCACGGTCTCCTCGTGAAAAGCCCGGGCATCGGGAGCCTTGTGGAAATAGAGATAACCGCCAAACACCTCATCGGCACCTTCGCCCGAAAGCACCATCTTGATGCCCATCGACTTGATGACACGCGCCAGCAGGTACATGGGAGTAGAAGCACGCACGGTTGTCACATCGTAAGTCTCGATGTAGTAGATGACATCGCGCACGGCATCTAGCCCCTCCTGCAACGTGTAGTTTATTTCGTGGTGTACCGTTCCGATATGCTCGGCCACCTCGCGCGCCTTGGCCAGGTCGGGAGCCCCTTTCAGCCCCACGGCAAACGAGTGCAGCTGCGGCCACCAGGCATCCTGCTGGCTGTCGGTCTCGACACGGCGCGAAGCATAACGCTTGGCTATGGCCGAAATGACCGAACTGTCCAGCCCGCCCGAGAGCAACACACCGTAGGGCACATCGCTCATCAGCTGCCGCTTGACAGCCGCTTCGAGTGCTTCGCGCACGTCAGCCACACTGGCCCCATTCTGCTTCACCGCATCGTAGCTCTCCCAGTCGCGGTGATACCAACGCGTCATCCGGCCCTCCGAACCCAGATAGTAATGTCCGGGCAGGAAAGGCTCGTAGCTCTCGCAGAAGCCTTCGAGTGCCTTGAGCTCACTGGCACAATACACCGTGCCGTCGCTGTCACGGCCTATATATAAAGGTATCACCCCGATAGGGTCGCGGGCTATGAGGAAGTCGTCGCGCTCCTCGTCATAGAGGGCAAAGGCAAAGATGCCGTTCAGCCGCTCCAGGAAACCGATGCCCAAATCCCGGTAGAGAGCCAGAATCACCTCACAGTCCGAACCGGTCTGGAACGCATACCTGCCGGCATACTCAGCCCTGATTTCGCGATGATTGTATATTTCGCCATTCACCGCCAACACCTGTTTTCCGTCGGGAGAGAAGAGAGGCTGTCCGCCGCTTTGCGGGTCAACGATTGAGAGCCGTTCATGACAGAGAATAGCCGACTTGCCGCAATAGATGCCGCTCCAGTCAGGTCCACGGTGCCTGATTTTTTTGCTCATGGCCAGCGCCTTGTTGCGCAACTCAGGCGTTTGCTGCTTGATATGGAAGATAGAAACGATGCCGCACATAGTCTTATCCAGTTTATGGTTGGTGATATGAAATAGCCACGCCCGCACCATACAGGCAGAGGGATTTCATTTTGTCAGTTATCAGCCGATTAACAATGATATTTTTCTTTTTGTTTCGCCGTTTTGGTTTCGCGGTGCAAATATATAAACATTTCTAATTACAAAGCGCATCCCACCAAATATTTTTCATTATCTGCTGGCAACTCGCCTTCAAAAGGGTATGACAACC
>JBJEAF010000263.1:0-6559 GCA_051868755.1 Alloprevotella sp. | reverse complement strand
CGCGGCATCACCGAGCCCACTCCCACCTTCTCGGCTTGCTTCGGCCAGGCCTTCCTGGAACTGCACCCCACCAAGTACGCCCAGGAACTCGTGAAGAAGATGGAAGCCAACGATGCCAAGGCCTACCTCGTGAACACCGGTTGGAACGGCACAGGCAAGCGCATCTCCATCCGAGACACCCGCGGTATCATCGATGCCATCCTCGACGGCTCTATCGACAAAGCTCCCACCAAGGTAATCCCCTTCTTCAACTTCGTCGTACCCACCCAGCTCCCCGGCGTTGACCCCAACATCCTCGACCCGCGCGACACTTACGCCGAAGCCGCCCAGTGGGAAGGTAAAGCAAAGGACCTCGCAGCCCGCTTCATCAAGAACTTCGTGAAGTATCAGGGCAACGAAGCAGGAAAGGCTCTCGTAGCCGCCGGCCCCCAGCTCTAATCTGCACAAAAAAGGGTTCACCCTGAACCCCACACATACAGCAAAGGAGGCAACCCCCGCAGGTTGCCTCCTTTTCAATTAGCCTGTATGCAAAAGTGAGGCACGCACACTCGCAAACCCGCATCCGTCAGCCGAACAGACGACGGGCATACAGCCCCGCGCGCCATCACTCCTTCGCACAAAGCGCATACCCCATCGAAAAAGCTGACCGTCCTTTCAGCCAAAACCGTCAGCTCCTCACCCCCTTCCCTATATCCAAACACAACTACATGACGAAATCACTACTTCCGAAAACCCTGCTCGCCGCCTGCCTGCTCTTCGCCAGCCTCACCGCCTTGGCTGCCGGCAACGCGCCGCAACAGAATCCACGACAAAAATGGGCTTCGACCTCACGCTTCGAACGCATCACCGCCCTACAACACCGCAACCTTGCCCAGCGCATGAAACGCGCCGGCTGGTCCACACCGTCCGCCGTCCTGCAAGCCGCACCCCTGCGTGCCCCCGAAGCCGCAACCGAAATGAAGGACTTCAACGACTTCGGCTGGCTGCAAACGCCCGGCGGAAGCTACTGGTACTACACCATGCAGCTGCGCACCGAAATCCTCAGCAACACAGGATTTGAAGACAAAACCATCACAGGCTTTGAAGTGACAGTCTACGACGAACAATGCCAGCCCGTGGGACGCGTAGATGCCGACCTGCCCCTGCTCGAAGGCGAAACACGCATCGTGGCCGTCGACCTCGCCGCACAGCTCACCAAGAGCTTCTTCAACAGCGACAACAACTATGAGCTGATGGTCATGGTCAACGCCAACACCTCGCGCTACATCAACAACGTGCGCACCTACGTCTACTCCATCACCCCGCAGGAAGGCAAGACCGAAGTCCTGTGGCAGACCGACGGCATGATGGTACATGCCCAAGATGCCTCGGAGGGAAGCTATGAGTCATTCTACCTGATCTTTGACCAGGACGGTTATGCCAACACCGACGGCAGCTTCACGCCGGCCTCGGCCGATGCCGCCGAGGACGCAGTGCGCGGCCAGCGATTCACCATTCTCAAAAAGGCTGGCTACAGCAAGAGCCCCGTAGAGATAGGCCACTTCGACCTGCCTGACAGCGAATCATCCTACAACGACGGTCTGCCCATTCTCGTCAAGGCCCACGGCGATTCGCTCTATCTCGCCGTCACCGGTTACGAAAAGCCCTACTTCGCCAACCCCGACGACTACGAAGACTGGACCGTCACGCCCGACAACCACTTCTTCCTGCGCACCTACAGCATGCCGCTCACGGGCTACAGCCAGACACTCAAGCAGGGCAGCACCACACTCATTCCCGTTGAGCTCTCGACCGACAGCGACGTGCCCTTCGTGCTCTACGGCACCGGTATGCTCGACTACATGAACGACTTCCGCTTTGATGCCGAGGGCCGTCCCAGCTTCATCATAACAAGCGAAGCCTACCAACTCTCGACCGACAGCCATGCCGACACCTTCCGCGAATATGCCGCCGACGGTTCGCTGCAGGCCACCATCTTCGAGAATGCCGAGAGCGTGCTTGACCTCAGCGACGTGAGTGGATGCCCCGTCCAGAAGTGCTTCATCACCAGCAACATCTACGGCGAATACCTGTTCCACTTCGTCAATATGGACAACTTCGCCCAGGCCCTCGAACTGCCCGCCACCTACCTCGAAAACTCGCTCACCACCACGCTCGACCGCATCGACCTCGGGCTGGGCCGCTACCAGTATGTGGTGAATCTGGCTCAGGCCGAAGAGAACGAAGCCGGCCGCCTCTGCGAAGTGATGCACTGGATCAATGCCGACGGCACACTCGACCGCAAAGTGCTCCTCGACCTGGGCGACAACGTGGCCATTGCCTACCCCAACGTCACGGCCCCCGTGCTCAACCCCTACTTCATCAACACCGACGATGCCTATGAGTACATGTTCATCGTCTACCGCTACACGGGCGAGTCGTCAAAGACACGGGCCGAACTGCTCGTGCTCAACGAGCAGAGCCAGGAAGTGCTCTGCGTCAAACCAGAGGCCGACAGCAACGAAAGCCTGTCGCGCGTGTGGACCGGCAACCAGCTCACCGACCCCGTGATAGTCATGGTCTACACCACCCCCGACGACCAGCAGCGCGCCGAAGTCTACAACCTGCCGCTCACGCGCTTCGAAGCCGGCGGCACCGGCACCCCCGACGACCCATACCTTATCAGCACTGCGGGCGACCTTCAGCAGGTGACGCGCGAACCGTCCGCCTCCTACCGCGTGGCCTGCCCCATTGATGCCGCACGCCTCACGCTCAACGCCGGCTCCACCGTGTTCACCGGCTTCTTCGACGGCAACAACCAGACCATCAGCAACCTCCACTTGGCCGGCGAGCATTGCAGCCTGCTGGGCACCCTCACAGGCACCGAGCCTTCAGGAGAGGGAGCCGAAGTCGAACCCATGGTGCGCAACCTCGTGTTGGTCAACCCCGTCATGGAACCCAAAGGCTATGCCTCAGCCGGACTCCTGGCCTCGTCGGCTTCGCAACACGTCTACATCGACCAGATCCACGTGTTTGGCCTGAAAGCCCAGGCCGAGAGCAAGCAGTTCACGGGAGCCTTCGGCTCGTTAGTAGGCGATGTGTCGGTCTACTCCCACCTCACGCGCTGCTCCGTGAGCGAGGCCCAAATCAACCTGCCCGACGCATCGCCCGTCGGCGGTATGGTCAGCTCACTCCGCACCTCCTCAAGCGTCAAAGGCAGCCTCTTCACCGGCAGCCTCACCGCCCTTGAAAAGGTCGGCGGCATCTCGGGCGAATGCTACGAATCGGGCAATACCACCGAGTGTGGCGTACAGCAGTGCCACGTGCAGGCCCACCTCACCGCCGTCCACACGCTGGGTGGCGTAGTGGGAGCCGACAACCATACCAACATCTCCAACAACTATGTCGAAGGCTCGCTCACGGCCACCGGCGGCGACAGCTGGAACGGAGCCTGCGTGGGCGGCATCATCGGTTCGCTCAGCTGGAAGCAGGGCGAAGGCAAGTCCGTCAAGGGCAACGTGGTCAACCTCGAAGCCATCCACTTCGACCCCAACCTCGAACGTCCCGACTGGGCCTCTGCCGTCAGCTTTGAGACCGCCCACCGCATTGTCGGCATGACCGACTACAACGACACCGAAACCGAACGCGACGGCTGGCTGAGCGACAACTACGCCGTGTCTACCCTTGAGCCGCTCTTTGAGGGCGAGGTATATGCCGGCCACGAGGGAGCCGAAGGAGCCACACTCGCCGTTTCCGGACTCACGCAGGATTTCTGCCAGCGCATAGGCTTCGCCTACGGACAAACCGCCGATGCCCCCTGGCTCGACGGCAACGACGTGCCCACCCTCTATTTCGAGCAGCAGCTCACCGGCATCGACGAAGCCCCGCAGGCCACACTGGGCCAGAAGCTCACATTCAGCGGCCAATGGATTCGCTGCCCGCAAGGCATCATACGCCTCTACAATGCCGCCGGACAGCTCGTGGCTACAGGCCGCGAAAGCCTCAACACCGCCCAGCTGCCTGCCGGTGTATACGTAGCTGCCTGCTCAGGCACTACGCTGAAGGTTGTCCTGCGCTCACGCTGATAAAACCGCGCTCCTCTTGAGGGCGCAACTGAACAGAGTCAGACTGCCGCTTCGAGTCGCGCCCGTCTTGTGCGCTTCGAAGGGGCAGTCTGTTTTTTTCTGCGGCAAAAGCTGCTGCCCCCGCACACCCGCCTTGCCGCGCCCCCATAGTTTCACAAATCCACGTCATCTCCCATGCCATTCTACAAGCTCGAAGCCCCGCCGCTTCCGCCCAACCCTTTCCGTCAGGCTCCGCTGCTGTTGTGGGCCTTGCTGCTTGCCACCGGCATCGCCGCCGGCTGGCTCTGCCGCGCGCTCTGTGACGCGCCGCTCCTGTGCTGGATTTCGACCGGGCTGTGGACGGGCTGGGCCTTGCTGCTCTGCGCCTCCCGGCTGCGAAGGAAAGGCGAATGCGGCGGCAAGGCGGGCGCGCTGTGGGCCATGCTATGTGTCATGGTGACGGGTGCGGCACTGGCGGCTGACGAATGGAGACAGACAGTGGTGGAATGGCCCGCCGACGAAAGGGTGTGGACGGGAAGGATCGAAACGGTGTTCAAGCAGAAGGGACGGGATGTGACACTGGGACTGCGATTAGTCAACGACGATGTGGCATGGAACGGCAAGCGCGTGCGGGTCATGCTCAAAGAGGGGGCCGCCCTGAACGTGCAACCGGGCGACCTGGTGGCCTTCAGCGCGCGCATGGAACACGGCGGCTGGCCCGGCAACCCCGGCGACTTCGACTACCGCTCCTACCTCACCACACAGGGGCTCAGCGGAACAGCCTGGGTCAGACCGGACTGCTACAGCTGCGTGCCTGTCCCTGAAGAGCAGCTCTCTCTCGCCGACCGCCTGCACCGGCTGCGCCGGCAGATGACCGACCGCTACGCCCACTGCTTCCCTCCCCACGAAGCGAGCCTGCTGGCCGCCCTCACGCTGGGCGACAAGTCGCAGCTGGCTGACGACACGCGGACGCTGTTTGCCTCCAGCGGCACCAGCCACGTGCTGGCTCTGTCGGGGCTGCACCTGGGCATCCTGTTCGGCGTCGTCCAGCTGTTGGTGGTGGGACGGCTACGCCGCCGCTCCCACCGCTTGGCGGCCTCGTTGGTTGTGGTGGCTGCGCTGTGGCTATTTGTAGTGCTCACCGGCTCACCGCTCTCGCTGCAACGTGCCGCCTGTATGCTCACGGTCTTGCAGTTGGGGCAGTTGGCCAGCCGTCATTCCGGCGGTTCGCTCAACCACCTGTCGTTGGCCGTCATCGTGCTGTTGGCCTACAGTCCACTGGCTCTGTTCGATGTAGGCTTCCAGCTTTCGGTCATGGCCGTGGCCTCTATCGTGCTGGGGCAAACCTACTTTTGGGGCCGCTTCCCGCTGCCGCTCTTTTTCCCTTCGTGGCACCACGCATCGCGCGGGGCGCAGGTATTTGAACCTGTCTGGAAGGTGCTTCGCCGCGTAATCTGGCCCTTCGTCACGGTTTCGCTGAGCGCGCAGGTGGGCACCGCGCCCTGGGTGGCCTACTATTTTCACCAGTTCAGCCCCTTCGCCCTGTTGGCCAACTTCGTCGCCGTGCCCGGGGCCTACCTGTTGCTGTGCGGCGCCTTGTGCTTCTTTGCCCTGCCTTTCGATGCCGTGCGTGCCGTAGTGGTTCCCTTCATGCAGGCTGTGGCCCACGCGCTCACGGCCAGTCTGCAAGAGTTAGGCACATGGCCCGGGGCCACGGTGGAGGTATATGCCCACGCGCTCACCCTGGTGTGCTGGGGTGTTGCCGTGCCGTTAGGCTGCTCGCTGCTGCTGCCCGAATGGCAGCGATGCCGCAGGCGGCTGACAGTTGCGCTCACGTCCTGCCTGTTGGCGGCCCTATGCTGCGAGGGCTACCACCACCGCCCGAACCGCCTGCCGCCGCAGGTAGCCGTTTACCGCCTGCCGCACACCAGCCTGCTCCACTTGGTGGTGTCGGCCGACGAGTCGTACTTCTATTCACCCGAACCGTCCGACAGCGTGCAGCCACGGCTCGCACAGTTGGAAAGGCAGTGGTTCAAGCCGCTCCACCTGGCCGAACCCGTCTGGCTACGGGAGTCCCGCTTCGATGCTCCCCACGTCGCACGCCGCGGCCCTGTGTTTGCCTTGGGCAAAACGCGCCTGCTGCTGCTAAACACGCCGATTGCGGAGGGCGGCACAGCCGCACGGCCTGTCAAAGTCGATGTGCTGATTGTCTCGCAGGGCTGCGGGTGGCCCGAGTCGGTACTGCCGCAGGTGCAGGCGGCCCAGGTGGTGCTCGACCCAACCCTGAGGGCCGCCCAACGTCGCCAGTGGAGGCAGGCATGTGCCGAACAGAACCTGCCGTGTCATGACGTACAGGCCGAAGGCGCTTTCTGCCTCGAATGCTCCCTGTAGGGCGGTGCTGCCTTCTGCTTTATCAAATCCCGCCGGCTAACCAGCGTTCAAGGCACGCCCCGAAGGTCACCAGCCTTGGAATACCAGCGTTCAAGGCACGCCCCGAAGGGGCAACGAGCGCATAG
>JBJEAF010000262.1:0-6615 GCA_051868755.1 Alloprevotella sp. | reverse complement strand
TTTCATAAGCATATAGTTTTTAGGTGAGTTATAAAGGAAGCGTCTGCCGCCGCCCAGCGGGACAGGCGCTTCCCTGTGTAGCATAACATGGTTGGTTCTTCCTTGGCGGGCTATGGCTATAGTTCTCTACAATTATCTATAGCCTTCTATAGCGGGCTATCCCATTCTATGGTTCTCCCTCTTATTTCCCGACAGCCGAAAGGCGCAGCGAATAGCTCAGCGGCTGGTTGGGCACACGGTACTGAGGCAGTGTGTCGACATCCTGTCCGCACGAGGCATTGCCAATACCGCGCAACCAGGCGTCGAGGTGCAGCACGGTGTAGGCGCGCGGCACGAGTTCCCACATGTGCTGGGCCTGCATCAGGTCGGCATCCGTGTAGGGCAGTGCCGAGAAGTTCACCTTGCCCTGCGTTTCGATGCGGAGGCCGAAGCCGTTACGGTCGGCCAGCGTCAGTTCGCGCAGTTCCTCGCGGTTGCCCGTTGACTGGGGCTTCACATAGGCTTCGGCCATTTGGGGCACGGTGCTGTGGTAGCGTCCGGCCAGCACACCGTCCTTACGGTCGTTGCTGTTCTCCCAGGGACCGAGTGCGTAATAGTCTACCTGCGACAGCGAGCTGTCCAAGCAGCACACCAGCCCGGCACGGCGCAGCTGGTCGGTATGGGGCGTGAAGCGGGCCTCTACGTCGACCACACCCTGCGGATAGATGGTGTAGTCGATAGCCGTAGAACACAGGCTGCCGGCACGGCGCGTGCGCACCACCGTCAGGCCGTTCACCGTCTCGACCTTCAGTTCTCCCTTCGGCTGCAATCCGTTGTCGGTGTGGCCATAGCGGTCGTTCTCAATCCAGCGGTGGTTGTCGTAGACGAAGCCCTGTCCTGCGGCCAGCACGTTGCGGCCGTTGAATGCCAAGGCGGTGAGCTGTGCCGTTTCGTTGTCGAAGGTCAGCATCACGCGGGCATTGCCTATCTTGGTCTCATGCAGGGCAGAGGTCTGCATCATCTCGGGCGCCTTGCTGTCGGCTTGCAGGGTGGGGAGCGCGCCGCGTTCGAGCAGGCTGAACTGTGCCTGTGCCACGCAGTGGCCTGCCTCGGCATAACGGGTGGGCTGGCGGTGGCATACGCGCAGGTTGAGCAGCACCTCCTGTCCGGCCTTTTCGGCCTTGGCCTGGTTCAGCTTGGACAGCTTCAGCGTCAGCTTCACGCTGTCGCCGGCTGCCACCTGGGGCAGGGCCTGCTTGCGGCTGCTGATTACCTTGCCGTTCTGCACCACTTCAAAGAGCAGGTCGAAGTCGGCCAGGTTCTGGAAGGCGTAGCCGTTGGTCAGCTGTACCGTCACCTGCTTCTTGGCCAGGTCGGCCTGCAGCAGCCGGGGCTTGACATACTGGTAGGCTGCCTTCACCTCGGCCAGTTTGGGACTGGCCTCACGTGTGGCGGGAAGGATGCCGTTGGAGCAGAAGTTTCCTTGGTGCGGACCGGGGAAGTCGTAGCCGGTATGCAGGCGGTAGATGCCTTGTTTCATTTCGGCCGGCTCATAGATAGCCTGGTCTACCCAGTCCCAGATGCAGCCGCCGATGGTGGAGTTTGAGTTCTCAATCACGTCCCAGTATTCGCGCAGGTTGCCGATGGCATTGCCCATGGCATGGGCGTATTCGCAGAGGAACATGGGCTTGTCCATGTCGGAGGTGTTCTGCCGCATCCAGTTCATGCCGGGGTACATCTTGGAGTAGAAGTCGGAGAAGCGGCCTCCGCCATAGCTGCCGTTGGAGCGGGTGCCCTCGTAGTGTACGGGACGGCTGTCCAACCGCTTGGCCGCATCATAGCAGGCACCGAAGTTCTCACCGTTGCCGGCTTCGTTGCCCAAGCTCCACATCACCACTGAGGGGTGGTTGCGGTCGCGCAGCACCATGCGGTCGATGCGGTCGACAAAGGCGGGAATCCACGACTTGCGGTCGGATATGGACTGGTTGGCATGGTCTTCGAGGTCGGCCTCGTCGCAGGTGTACAGGCCGAAGTAGTCGAACATGGCATACATCTTGGCATCGTTGGGATAGTGGGAGGTGCGGATGGTGTTGATGTTGTTCTGCTTCATGAGCAGCACGTCGCGCAGCATCTCATCGGTCGTCACGGCACGTCCGTGAAGGGGTGAAGTGTCGTGGCGGTTGGTGCCCTTGAGGAGCACGCGCTGTCCGTTCACATAGAGCTGCGAGTGCTTGATTTCAATGTCGCGGAAACCGTACTTCGTGCTGAAGGCCATCTCTTCGCGTCCCTGCGCATCGAGCTGCACCACATGCACGGTGTAGAGGTTGGGCTGCTCGGCACTCCACAGCTGGACTTGGTTGACGGGCAGCTCGCACTGTACCTGGCACTCCACCGTGTCCCGGCCGTTGGGGCGCAGGGCCACCGTGCAAGTGCTTTCGCTCACCTGGCTGCCATCGGGGGCAAAGACTTTCACCACGAGCTGCTTGTCGGCTGCCTGTGACACTGTGCTTTCCACACGGAAGGCGGCATGCAGCCTGGCATTCTGGCGGTTGTCGGTCAGCTGGCAGGTGAGATAATGGTCGCGTACGCACGCGCGCGGTATATTATATAGGTATACATCGCGGAAGATACCCGACATGCGGAACATGTCCTGACATTCGAGATAGGAACCGTCGCTCCAGCGGAACACTTGTACAGCGAGCCGGTTCGTGCCCCGGCGCAAATGGCGGGTGAGGTCGAACTCGGCCACGTTGTTGGCTCCCTGTGTGTAGCCCACATACTGGCCGTTGAGCCACACGAAGGCAGCCGAATAGATACCGCCGAAGTGTATGAGCGTGCGGCGTGCATCCCAGCCTTCAGGCAGTTCGAAGGTGCGCACATAGGAGCCTACGGGATTGATGCCGTAGTTCTTGCCGCCGTCGTTGAAGCCGGGACGGGCCTTGATGAAGGGCGGGGTGTTGGAATGGGGATATTCGACATTGGCATAGATGGGACGGTCATAGCCCTGCATTTCCCAGTTGGAGGGCACGGGGATAGTGTCCCATGCGGAGGTGTCGAAGCTTTCTTCATAGAAGGTCTGCGGACGCTGGTCGGGCTGCGGCACGAAGTGGAAACGCCACGTGCCGTTCAGGCTGAGGTAACGGCTGTTTGCGGGAACAGTCCAGGGTGTGTCGTAGTAGGCGCGGTCGGCCAGCATGGCGGCCTCGTCGGCATAGGGCATATAGGTGGCTATGCCTGCTTCTTTATTTTCGGCAAAGATGGTTTCGTCCTCCCAGTAGGGGGATTTGATTTTGGGCTTTTCGACCTGTTCGAAGCTGAACCACGCCGAACGGTCGGCTGCATCGTAGGGCACAGCGCGCAGCTGTCCGTCGCGCAGGGCATACATCTTGTCGGCCTTGGCCTTCCCTGCCGAACGGATGAGGTAGGTGTCGGCTTGTCCGGCCACGGGTTCGAAGCGGAACTGGGCATTGTTCCACACGCCTTCGGTGGCGGGCCACTGCAACAGCCAGTCTATGCCGGCATTGTCGCCGCCATCGTCAAAGTTCTGTCCGTAAAAGGCATTTTCCACCACGCGGCGGTTGAGGTCGAGCATCTTGATGCTCCAATACTGGCCGCGGTTTTCACGGTCTACGGGTTCGGCCACAATGCGGGCATTGTTCTCACCCGAATCGCCGTTGCCCAACACGCAGTCGGGCTGAGCCACCGAACGGATGCGATAGGTCAGTGCCACATCGAAGCCGGCCTGACGGGCCTGCACCACCTTGAAGTGGGCCTGCTTGCTGGCAGCGGCCTGCGCCTTGGGCAACAGCACGACCTGGTTGCCCTGGGCTGCCGCAGCCATGTCAGGACGGTTGGCCGGCACGAGCAGCACACCGTCGGCCACGGCTTCAGTCTTCCAGAGCTGGGCTTCGTCCGAACCGTTGTTCTCGCCGGCCTGCACCGTATTGGCCTCGGTACGCACGGCCAGGTTGCTGAAGGGGTTGATAAAGCGCCATGCGCCCGAAAGCTCGGCCACCACAAAGTGTTGGCCCTGAGCGGCCTCGTCGGGCTTCGACAGGCTCAGTGTTCCCCCTTCGTCGAGGGTCAGCACCAAGCCCTTGGCGGGCAGAGTGAGGTGATACAATGCGCCTTGCCTGAAGGACTGCGCCGAAGCGGGGCTAACTCCCAGGCAACACAGAAGGGTCACGATCAATAGTTGCTTAAGGCTTATCATAGGATATTAGATTTGATGGTCAGGATTTTCAGTAGATGAGCAGCCCCGCCGCACGACAGTTACCGACGAGACAGGACTGTTGTTTCAGCTGTTCAGCCATTCATTTGCGTCACAGCCTCGTCAATGCGGGCCACGCCCTTGGCCGTGCAGCAGCCACGGAGATAGGCAATCACGCTGTTGGTCACCAGTTCGCGGTGGGTGTATTGCAGCAGTTCCTCGTCGGTGATGATGTGGTTGATGATGGCCACCAACTGGCGGTAGACCACCCTGAAGTTGATTTCCTCGCGAAAGTAGCCTTCGTCCTTTCCACGGTTCAGGAAGGCCACAGCCTCGTCCTCCTGCTCAGCCTGTTTCCGGGTGAAATACTGCATCACCCGCTTATACTTGGGCAGGTCGGCCACAAAGCGCGGCGTGATTTCCCCGTTCTTGCGCATACTCTGCGAGTAGTTGGTGAGCAGGAAGTCGAGCACATCGGCCGACTCGCGCGCCAGTTGCTGCAGGCGGATCTGCTCTTCGTGGTCATGTTTCACGATGCAGGCCAGCAGCAAGTCTTCCTTATCGCAGAACAGCTGGTAGAGCGTCCGCTTGGACATGGTCAGTTCGTGGGCTATATCATCCATCGTCACGCTGCGTATGCCCCGTGCATGAAACAGGCTGGTAGCCGTTTCGAGCACCTGATTCCGGGCATCCTCGCGCGCCGTGTGATGTTGGAGTATAGAATCTGTCATCTTGTCGGTACTTTACGCAGCAAAGATAGTGCAAGTGAGCGCAAGGCCAAAGAAAACTCCGCAGGATTTTCTTTGGCCAGCCCAATCCGGGAACTCCGGAAAATCCGGAAACTCCAGAAAATCCAGATAATCCAGATAATCCAGATAATCCAGAAAATCCAGAAAATCCAGATAATCCAGATAATCCAGATTGCCCGGATTATCCGGAAGCTCCGCCCCCCCAACCAACTCGGCACTTAGAACCAACAACTCGGCACTTAGAAAATTCTAAGTGCCGAGTTGTCGCAAGGAAATCCCCCGCCGCAAAACCCACTCTCCAAAACAAGTATCATATTTGCCCGTACCGCCGGAACGAATCCGCGCGGCTTAACCCTAAACGATACCTTCATGAAAGTTAGCATTGGAAAACGCAAGCTGGCCAACGGACGTGTGGCCCTCTACCTGAGCACCTACCACAACGGACAGCGCACACGTGCCAACATGGGCATTACGCTCGACAAACCTACCACGCCCGAAATCAGGCGCATCAACCGGCAAAAGTACGAAATGGCCGTCTGCATCCGCGCCCGTCACGAAATAGACTTGCTGCAACGCACCTGGTTGGGCACGGACTGCCACCAACGGCAACCTGACGGCAAACCTGTCTCGCAAAGCCTGCACGAACACTGGCAACACTTTGCCACAGCCTATACCGGGGCTGACCAGGCTGTGGTGCGCGCCGTGGGCAAACGCCTGCACGACTTCGCGCCGCCCACCACTACGCTCGACGAACTCACGCCGGCCTTCTGTGCCGGCTTCTGGAAATTCCTCTTCAACCGTTGCCGCCTGCGCGGCCACACGCCTGCCGGCTACTACAGCAAGTTCCGCCAGTTTCTCAACGACCTGGTAGCACGCGGAGTCCTGACGCATAACCCGGCCAGCCGGCTGCGCACCACAGCCCACGGCATACAGCCCAAAGTGGCCCTCACCCTCAACGAGCTCGCGCGGCTGGCCGCTTCGCCCTGCTCTCATCCGCAAGTGAAGGACCTCTTCCTCTTCTGCTGCAACACGGGCCTGCGCTGGAGCGATGCCTCCCGACTCACGCTCGACAACATCGACTGGAAGGCTGCCCGCCTCCACCTCACGCAGCACAAGGTGGCCGGACATTCACAGGCTGCCCGGCTCGACCTCTTTCTCAACGCCAACGCACGCCAGCTGGCCCTGCGCGCCTTGCAGCGAGCGCGCGGCGAAGGCGACAAGCTGCTGTTCCGTCCGCCCAGCTACAACCGCACCCTCCAAGTGCTCGACCGCTGGGTGAGGCAGTCGGGCATAGACAAGCACATCACCTTCCACTGCGCCCGCCACACCTTCATCACCAACCTCATCTCGCTCAACGTGAACCTCAACACGGTGGCCGCGCTGGCCGGACATTCTTCCACACGCCACACCGAAGTCTATGTGCACCTGCGCGAGGAGGAAGCGGCCGCAGCTGTCAAGAAACTGCCACCGCTCAACCTGTAGCACACCGCCCTACCCCACACTATCCATCCCCAAGCCGCCACCACGCCAAACCCTCAACGCCTTTGGTTCTGAGCAAAGAAACCACCCTGACACCTACAGCACCACACCTCTAACCGCACGCTCCCGACACCATAGATGAGAATAGTGGGGACGAATACCCAATACCTCTCAGCCGCAATCAGGGAATGCACGGGC
>JBJEAF010000261.1:0-6622 GCA_051868755.1 Alloprevotella sp. | reverse complement strand
GGGCGTTGCCCTGGGCTATGCGCTGTTGCCCCTTCGGGGCGTGCCTTGAACCCTTTTTGGCCAATTCACAACAACTTGCGTAACCTCATAACCCCAAGACTCCGCTGGAGGAAGGCTACCCAAGCTTGTCCCGGTAAGCCTCGATAGCCCGTTCGGCCGTCTTGACCGCTTCGCTGAGCGGGAAGGGGAGTTCGCCGCCCGAGGCATTGAGGTGTCCGCCGCCGTTGAAGAATTCCTCTGCCATAAGGTTGCACGGAAAGTCGTCGGTCGAACGGAGCGACACCCGCACCACATCGCGTTCGGTGTCTTCGCGCAGGGAAATGCTCAGACGCATGCCCTTCACCTGCAACGGCATGTTCACCAAGCCTTCGGCGTCACCCCGGATAAAGTGGAAACGCTTCATCTCCTCGCGGCTCAGCGTGAACACCGATGCCTTGCCCTGCGCATAGAACATAAGTTTCTCATACAGGATGTAGCCCGTGAGCCGCAGCCGGTCCATGGAGAACACGTGGAACACATTGCGGTAAATCTTGTCCTTGTCAAAGCCCTTGGTGAGGAGCATGGAGATAATCTCGAAGATTTCAGGACGGTTCGAGTTGTAGGTGAAGCCGCCCGTGTCGGTCATCATGCCCGTGTAGAGGCAGATGGCACCCGCCTTGCTCAGGCTGTCGAATCCACCCAGCTGGCAGATGATGCGGAACACGGCCTCGCAGGTGGAGCTGAGGCTGGGGAAGCTGTACACCTGCTTCGCCAGTTTGAGGTCAGGGTCCAAGTGGTGGTCGATGACCACCTTCTCGGCCTTGGCACGCTGTATGGCCACGCTCATTTCCTGCAGGCGGCCCGGCTGGCTGAAGTCGAGACAGAAGATGAGGTCGGCCTGGTCGATGACCTGGGTGGCCTGTCGTTCGTGGTGCAGATAGAACTGTATGAGGTGGCTGCCCGGCATCCAGCGCAGGAAGTCGGGAAAGGGATTGGGCAGAATGACCTGTACCTGTTTGCCCAGTGTTTGCAGGTAGTCGGCCAAGCCCAGCGAAGAGCCCACAGCGTCACCGTCGGGACTACGGTGGGCACAAATGACAATGCGCTTGCTTTGCCTGATGGTCTGCATCAGGCCGAACAGTTGGGTGTCGGAGAGTAGGGGAGAAAGTTCCATGAGGGCGTAGGGAGCAATGTGTGAATAATGGGTGGAAGGAGGTCAGAGGTTGCGCAAAGCCTCAATTTCAGCTTTCGGGTCGGCAGCCTTGAACACTGCCGAGCCGGCTACCAGTACATCGGCACCAGCCGCAACTAACTTGGCACCCGTTTCGCGGTTCACGCCGCCGTCAATCTCAATCAGTGCTTTCGATGCGGTGCGGTCCACCAGTTCGCGCAGTCGGCGCGTCTTCTCTACCGCGTGTTCAATGAAACGCTGTCCGCCGAAGCCGGGGTTCACCGACATGAGCATCACCAAGTCGAGGTCTTCAATAATGTCTTCGAGCACGCTGACAGGCGTATGCGGGTTGAGCGTGACGCCGGCCATCATGTCGTGCGCCTTGATTTGCTGTACCACGCGGTGCAGGTGTGTGCAGGCTTCGTAGTGCACGTTCATCACCTTGGCATTAAGAGCTTTGACCTCGGCAATGAACTTTTCGGGCTGTACGATCATCAGGTGCACATCGAGCGGCTTTTGGGCATCGCGCGCCATGGCCTGCATGACGGGGAATCCAAACGATATGTTAGGCACAAACACGCCGTCCATCACGTCTAAGTGAAACCAGTCGCACTGGCTCTCATTGAGCATCTGTATGTCGCGGCTCAGGTGGCCGAAGTCGGCTGAAAGCAGGGAAGGGGAAACTAAAGGCATACGTCTATATATATAATAAGGAGTGGATAAGTCGGTGAAAGGGCTTGGCGCACAGCCCTCGCCCATAGAATTAGGCGGGCCGTTGCACCTTAGCAACGGCAAAAGTATATAAAACCCGCGAGCTTCTACCCCGGCATCGTAAAGAAATTCAAATGGCGCAAGCTCATTCTGGTATGGGAACATGCGTTCAAGCTCGCCCTATTTGGGGATAGGTGTTCAATGCTCGCCCCGTTTGGGTACATGCGTTCAAGGCTCGTCCTGAAAGGGCATCAGCGCATAGCCCAGGGCAGCGTACTGGGTAGGCTAACCGCCGCAGGCGCTTAAAGAAAGGGCAAAAGCGTAGCACGAATCGCTCCTCAATCCACAAAATTGCACCGAATCCACACTTTTTTCGCCGAAAAGTTTGGCAGTTCAAAAAAGAGTCGTACTTTTGCACTCGCAATCGGGGAGGTGAGACCTCTTCAAGCGCAAATGGCGCGATAGCTCAGCTGGTTAGAGCGCATGATTCATAATCATGAGGTCGACAGTTCAAGCCTGTCTCGCGCTACCTCCACTCAAAGGCAGTTACATCTCGGTGTAGCTGCCTTTTTCGTGATTTCCCTTGTGCAGAATGCGCAGATATAAAAAAAGGTTGTACTTTTGCTTCGCTATGGCCGCGGTCCTGCGGCTGGTGTGGCTGCAAAGGCTTGTCCGCCAGTTGTTTGGGCATCACCCTTGGGGGCGGCTTGGCGTTGAAACGGGGCACGCACCATACACCCCTTCGCCAACCTATGTTAGGAATCAAGATTTTAGACAAATACGTTCTGGGCAAGTTCCTGCTGATTTTCGTGGGAGCTTTCTTTATCTGTCTCTTCGTGTTTATGATGCAGTTCACATGGCGATATGTGGACGAGCTTATCGGCAAGGGTCTTTCGTTGGAGATTCTTGCCCAGTTCTTTTGGTACATGGGCCTCACCCTGGTGCCGCAGGCCCTGCCCTTGGCCGTGCTGCTGGCAGCCCTGATTACCTTTGGCAACATGGGTGAGAGCTTGGAGCTGCTGGCCATGAAGGCGGCGGGCGTTTCGCTCATGCGCGTCATGCGCCCCATGGCCGTCTTTGCCCTTTTCGTTACCGGCGTTTCCTTTTACTTTCAAAACAAGACCTCGCCCGAGGCCCAGGTGAACCTGCGCACCCTGCTGTTCAGCATGAAGCAGCAGTCACCCGCCGTAGAAATACCCGAAGGCGTGTTCTATAACGGTGTGCCCAACATCAACCTCTATGTAGAGCAGAAGAATGCGCAAACGGGAATGCTCTACCAGACCATTATCTACAAGACCGACCAAGGCTTCGAGCGCGCACAGATTGTGCTGGCCGATTCGGCGCGGTTGGAGATGACGGCCGACAAGATGCACCTGCGCCTCGACCTGTGGAGTGGCGAACAGTTCGAAAGCCTACAGTCAACGGGAGGTGCGCAGATGTTGCAGAGCCATGCGCAGCAGCCCTACGACCGCGAAACATTCCAGTACAAGCAGCTGCTCATAGACTTCGACAGCAACTTCAACCTGATGGACAAGGAACTCCTGTCCGGTATGCCCCAGGCCAAGAACATGAGGCAGATAGAACACAGTGTCGACTCGATGGAGCACAGCATGGACTCCGTGGGCAAGCAGTACTACCGCGAAATGTCCCAAAGCTATTTCCGCAAGGCCGACCTGTCGAAGCGCGACTCCTTGGCCCTACTGAAACTCAGGCAGGGCAAGACCCCCGCGCCTGACTTTGACCAGCTGCTCCAGGCCGCGCCTGTAGCCAAGGTCGAGGCGGCCCGCCATACCGCACTGGGCAGCATACAGTCCCTGAAGTCAGAGCTGGAGTGGAAGAGCATGGTCGTACACGACTGCGACTACAACATACGCCGCCACTGGGTCGAGTGGCACCAGAAGATGACGCTCTCGCTGGCCTGCCTCCTCTTCTTCTTTGTCGGTGCTCCGCTGGGGGCCATCATCCGCAAGGGCGGCTTGGGTATGCCCACCGTCATCTCGGTCATCATCTTCATCTTCTGGTACATCATCAACACGTCGAGCATGAAGCTGGCCCGCGACGGCAGCACCAACATGCTGTTGGGCATGTGGGTGAGCACGGTGGTCATTGCCCCGTTCGGCATCTTCATCACCTACAAGGCCAACCGCGACTCGGTGGTGTTCAACACCGACGCCTATCTGGGCCTCTTGCGCCGCTTGCTCGGCATACGCACCAAGCGCCACCTGTTCCGCAAGGAAGTCATTATCGACGACCCGCGCATGGAAGTGTTGCCCACACTCATCGGCGAGCTGCGCGAATCGTGCCGCGCCTACAACCGGCAAAAGCACCTGCTGCGCTTGCCGAGCTATGTGCGCGTGTTCTTCCGCTACCAGCCCGACCATGAGGTGGAAGCCATCAGCGAGCGCATGGAGGCCATCATCGAAGAACTGGGCAACAGCAAGGACCCCAAGATTCTGGGACTGCTGAACGAGTTCCCCGTGCTCTATACCACGGCCCACACCTCGCCGCTCCACTCGCCTCGCGCCAATGCGCTGGCGGGCCTGCTGCTTCCTCTGGGCTTGGTGCTGTGGTTCAGGATATGGCGTTTCCGCCTGCGCCTCTATCGTGACATGCGCATCATCGTGCGTACCTGCGACCGGCTGGACCAAGTGATGGCCGGCACGCAGGCCGAAGCTGAGGCCGAAGGTTCGGGCGTGGAGATGGAGCAGAACGAGGTGGCCGTGAAGAACCGCAGGCTCAAGCGGGTGCTCAAGGTGCTGCTGCTCATCCTCATCCTGGCTTTGGTGGGCCATGTCGTGTGGAACGGCTGGCAACGCCAACGCTACAAGGCCCGCTCCGAGCAGCCCGCCCTGCCGCCGTCCCTGCACGGCACCGATGCACGGCCCGTTGCCGCACCGCTTCCATTGAAATAACATCATAAACGCTTAAAACATACTACCGAAATGAAACGTATCGCTTTCCTCCTCCTCCTGTGTCTTACCTGTTCGTTTGCCACAGCCGCCACTACTGACAGCCAAGACGACAAACAGTATGCCCTCAAGCTCAAGGAAATACTGGTTGTCACCCACGCCTTCGATGCCGGCAAGACCCTTGTAGCACAGCAGTACAAGGCCATGAAGTCGCAGTTGGGACTGAACGACCACCAGTGCGAACTTTTGGCCGAAGAGGTCGTAAACATCCTTCTCAACCACAGCGAGGAAATCTTTGTACCTGTCTACCAGAAGGTGTTCAGCCTCAAGGAGCTTGACAGCATGCTGGAGTTCTACCGCACCCCCTTGGGCAAGAAGATGGCCGACAACTTGGTATTCCTGCAGAACGAAACCATGATGCAGGTGCAGCAAATCATGCCCTCGCTCACCGGCGAGATTATGGATGCTGTTGAGCGCGTGAAGACAAAGTAAACCTTCGGGCTTCTGGTCCCGCACAGGCCCGAAGCACATTCCCTTTCTCCAGAAAACAAATCCAGACCCATTTTCCAGCGGACAAGCTCCGCTCGCTTTTCAACATGGAACCATTCAAGCTGGCCACCATCGAGGAGGCCATCCAAGATTTCAAGGACGGCAAGTTCGTCATCGTGGTCGATGACGAAGACCGCGAGAACGAAGGCGACCTCATCATGGCTGCCGAACTCGTCACCCCCGAACACGTTAACTACATGTTGCGCAATGGGCGCGGCGTGCTCTGCGCTCCCATCACCATCGAACGCTGCAACCAGCTCCAGCTGCAACACCAGGTGCAGGAGAACACCAGTATGCTCGGCACGCCCTTCACCGTGACGGTCGACCTGCTCGAAGGCTGTACCACCGGTGTGAGCTGCCATGACCGCGCAGCCACTATCCGCGCACTGGCCGATCCCGAAAGCCGGCCCGAGAGCTTTGGCCGTCCGGGCCACATCAATCCCCTCTATGCACAGGACCGTGGCGTGCTGGCCCGTGCCGGACATACGGAGGCTTCGATTGACCTGGCCCGCCTGGCCGGTATGCAGCCCGCTGCCTGCCTCATCGAAATCCTCAATGAGGACGGCACCATGGCGCGTATGCCCCAGCTGCAGGAGTTCGCCGCCCGCGAAGGCCTCCACATCATCACCATCAAGGACCTCATCGCCTACCGCCTGAAGAACGAGTGTCTCGTGGAGCAGGGTGAGGAGGTAGACATGCCCACCTCCTACGGCCACTTCCGCCTCATTCCCTTCCGCCAGAAGAGCAATCACCTGGAACACGTGGCCCTCATCAAGGGCAGTTGGGAACCCGACGAACCCGTGCTGGTGCGCGTCCATTCCTCGTGCATGACGGGCGACATCTTCGGTTCCGAACGCTGCGACTGTGGCGAGCAGCTCCACAAGGCCATGCAGCTGATTGAGCAGGAAGGCAAGGGCGTGGTGCTCTACCTCAACCAGGAGGGACGCGGCATCGGACTGATGGCCAAGATTGCGGCCTACAAGCTTCAGGAGCAGGGTTACGACACGGTCGATGCCAACGTGCATCTGGGCTATGACCCCGACGAACGCGACTATGGCGTAGGTGCTCAAATCCTGGGCCTGCTCGGCGTGCACAAGATGCGCCTGCTCACCAACAATCCCGTGAAGCGCGTAGGACTGGAAGCCTACGGACTCGAAATCACCGAAAATGTGCCTATCGAGACCACGCCTACGCCCTACAACGCCAGGTATCTCGAAACCAAGAAGGTGCGCATGGGCCACACGCTGCACCTGAAGTAACGGCGGCAGGGCCAGCCGCCCTTCCGTTTCGCCCATTTATTAAC
>JBJEAF010000260.1:0-25675 GCA_051868755.1 Alloprevotella sp. | reverse complement strand
GGAAACGCCTTCTTCACCTTCACCTGAGCTGTAGCCCCCAGCGCGAGCAGGAAGCAAAAAAGTAAAGTTACTTTTCTCATAAGCTGAAAGTTTGTGCCGCCCTGCTTGGGGCAGGACGGCGGGTTTATAAAATAAGTGTTGTTGTCTTCTTTAAGGATTTATTTCTTGGGTTATGAGGTTATAACATTACTGTTAGTATGGCAGAAAGCTCCGATGCTCAATGAGTGACTTTATAACCTCATAACCTGACAACCACGGTTACGAAGTAACTTTATAACCTCATAACCTCATTTCTCCCAACCTGATTATTTAACCAGCACCTTGCTCACACGGCTACCCTGCTGCTTCACATACACGCCGGGCGTGAGCGAGGCGGCATTGACGCGGCAACCCTGCAGGTTGTAGTAAAGAGGCTCGCCCTGAGGCATGTCGGCCTCGACACCCTGGATGCCGGTGTAAGAGCCTTCGGGCAGCACGAGCTTGAACGTGCTGCTGAGGTTGGCCCAGTACCAGCCCGTGTTGGGAATGTCGATGAAGCGGATGAGCAGCATGTTGGCGGGGAAGGTGATGACCTCGTTCTCCACCTTGCCGAAGTAGCCCAGCGCCTTCACCTCGTCCTTGGTCTTGCCTTCGCCGAGTGCGCGGTCGGCACGCGACCAGAGCTGCATACGGCCGTAGCCCATGTCGTAGCCGCAACCGTCTTCCATCAGCTTCACGCTGACACCCTGCGGGTCGGTGGCATCGATTTCCATGTAGTAGTGGCGGGTGTAGTCGTAGCTCAGCGAGTTGGAGTACATGTAGTTGTCGCCGTAGGGGTCAACCAGACGGAAGTAGCCCGGGCGGTCGGTGCTCTCCTCAATGTCTACCTGATAGGTGCAGGAGGAGATGCCCGATATGGGCACTTCGCTGTCGGCGATGAATCCTTCGCTGTAGGTGGCCTGGCCGATGCGCTTCCAGCCCACGTTGTAGAAGTTGAGCTCCTGGGTCTTGTGGGCAGCCTTGGCGGGTTCGCCCTGATAATAGGGCACGGCGATGATGGTGTAGATGCCGTCGCCACGGTAGTCGAAGAGCACCTCGCGCGAGGAGGTGACGTCCTGGTAGCTGCACGTGCCGTCGTACATGGCGCGGAGCGAGTCGTTGCTGGCTTCGCCCTGGAAGAGGGCCACGCGTACCTTCTCGCAGCCGTCGCCCATGGTGATGTTGTACGACACCTTGTCCGGCTCGCCTTCGACGAATCCGACCAGCGTGATGTCCACGTCGAGGTTGGGCGCGCCGGGCAGCTTGAGGCGGAACTGGCCGTTGTAGTTGGCAAAGCGCCACTGGTCCTCGGGCGCGGTTTCATACTTCACCAAGAGCGATGCGGTGGGGAAGGTGATGTGGCCGTTGCGGAGCACGCCGCAGGCACCGTCTTCGATGGCACCGTCCAGGTTGCCTTCGTGGTCATACTTGTAGCCGGCGACCGAATAGACTTCAATGAGTCCGTCGCCGAAGTCGAAGCCCGTCTTGCAGCGGCCCAGGAACACGTGGTCGGGGTCGGTGGCGTCGACAATCATGTAGTTGTCCTCTTCAATCTCGTTGACGGGGGCATACGGATAGTTGCGGTAAGGCGTGACCAGGCGGTAGAGGCCCGGCTTGTTGGTGTTTTCTTCGACTTCCACGTCAAACTCGACACAGTCCACGATGTAGAGCGTGGTGAAGAAGTCATCGCGCATACGACCCGTGCCCAACGACGTCCATTCGTCGTCGCTCCCCTCGTTCATGACCGTGGCACGCATGGCCGGCTGTCCTGCGACACCCCCAAACAGGGTGGATGCCGACTCGGCGCGACGCTGCGGCTGGGCCCCTACGAGCTGGCTGCACAGGCACAGCACGATAAAGGTAAGACTCTTGTAAAGGTTCATAAAATGTTTTGTATAAAAGAAATTTGGATAAAGCTACACAATTACTATCCGCAGTTTAGATGAAAATAGCCCGACTGTATGGTGACCAGCAGGGCGTTTCTTTCAGTCCAATTTCGTGCGCAAAAATAAACACAAGGGTTTTCACAACCAAAAAAAAGCAGAAAAATATAAACAAAAGGGTCGTTTTTAACGTCTCGGTGTTATTTTCAGATGACAAAACACCCCTCATACACCGGCTTTGCATTTATTCTTTTTGGAGAAAATTCAGGAAACTCAATCCGGCAGATTGGGTTTTCAGGGCGACATTTTGCGGGGTATAAGGTGCACGACGGTGGTGTGAGATGAGGTTGTCAAATAAGCCCTCGGCATGTAGCAAAAACAACTCGGCACTTAGGATTTTCTAAGTGCCGAGTTGTAAATTCTAAGTGCCGAGTTGTTTCAAGCACATGAATCGGTGATACACATGTCGCCGGTTCGAGGAGGTTGGGTGGCAAGCGTTCAAGGCACGCCCCCCAGTTTCAACCGGCCGGGTGGCAAGCGTTCAAGGCACGCCCCCCAGTTTCAACCGACCGGGTGGCAAGCGTTCAAGGCACGCCCCGAAGGGGCAACGAGCGCATAGCCCAGGGCATCGCCCTGGGTAGAATGAGGCGATACAGTGCGCCCTGAAAGGGCAAAAGCGTTAGAATACAGACGTTTTGTATATATGCTTTTGCCCTTTCAGGGCGCATTTGCGGCGGTTTACCTACCCAGGGCGTTGCCCTGGGCTATGCGCTCGTTGCCCCTCCGGGGCGTGCCTTGAACGCTTGTCACCCAACCGGTTGAAACTGGGGGGCATGCCTTGAACGCTTGTCACCCGACCGATTGAAACTGGGGGCGGACGTTGAACGCTTGCCACCCAAATTGATTGGGATTCGGGGCGGACCTTGAACGCTTGTTCCCCGGACCGGTTGGGTCATTTGCGGCCAAAGTCGGCCGGCACTTCGCCCCAGTTGGCCGTGTCCCACTTGCGCAGCGGGATGCCGGCATAGCTGTGGGTCTTCAACCAGCGTTCGGCCCGCTCGATGAGCTGGTAGAGCGATTCGGTGCGCTCGTTGCGCGGCAGGGTGGTGCGGCACTGGCGTGCCTTGACCCACATCAGGGCGTTGCGGCTGTCGGAGTAGACGGTCATGCGGCGGCCTTGCTGCGTGAGCAGGGCCAGGGCGTGGACAATGGCCAGGAACTCGCCGATGTTGTTGGTGCCGTACACGGGACCGTAGTGGAACACCTCGCGGCCTGAAGGCAGATGTACGCCACGGTACTCCATGGGGCCTGGATTGCCCGAGCAGGCTGCATCGACGGCCAGGGCTTCGGCACAGGCCACCTCGTCGGGCAGCTCCGCCGGAGCCCGCGTCTCGGCCGGCTCGGCAGGCGGGGCGTCAGGACCTGACTGCCAGGCGCGCTGCGCTTCGGCCTCGGTGCGGAACGACTTGAAGCATGCGCCGGGCGCACCCTGCACCTGTTCGCTACATGCCTGCCAGCTGTCGTAGATGCCCGGGGTGCGGCCCTGCCACACTACATAGAACTTCTTGGATGCCATGCGTGAAGAAGGGTGAGAGACGGCGGCCTACATGCGCTCGGGCATTTCGATGCCCAGCAGGCCCATGCCTATGCGCACCACCTTGGCCACATTGAGCGAGAGCACCAGGCGGAAGGCCTGCTTCTTGGCGTCGGGCTCGCGCAGGATGCTGAAGTCGTGATAGAACTGGTTGTACTCCTTGACCAGCTCGTAGCAGTAGTTGGCCACGGCAGCGGGCTGGTAGTCTGTGCCGGCCTGGCGCACCACGGCGGCGAAGTCGGCCACGTGCTGCACGATTTCCTCCTCCTTGACGGACAGCTCCACGTCGGCGGGCAGCTGTTCGGGCAGGCGGATGCCGGCATCGGCGGCCTTGCGCAGGATGGAACGGATGCGGGCGTAGGTGTACTGGATGAAGGGACCCGTGTTGCCGTTGAAGTCGATGCTTTCCTCGGGGTTGAAGAGCATGTTCTTGCGCGCATCGACCTTGAGCAGGAAGTACTTGAGCGCACCCATGCCGACAATGCGGGCCACCTCGTTCTTCTCCTCCTCAGTCATGTCGCTGAACTTGCCGGCCTCGTCAACTGTCTGGCGGGCCTGGGCTATCATGCCCGCAATGAGGTCGTCGGCATCGACTACGGTGCCCTCGCGGCTCTTCATCTTTCCGTTGGGCAGTTCGACCATGCCGTAGGAGAAGTGTACCAGGCTCTTGCCCCACTCGAAGCCGAGCTTGTCGAGCAGGATGGAGAGCACCTGGAAGTGGTAGTTCTGCTCGTTGCCCACCACGTAGATCATCTTGTCGATCGGGAAGTCGCGGAAGCGCAGCTTGGCGGTGCCGATGTCCTGCGTCATATAGACCGAAGTGCCGTCGGCGCGCAACAGCAGCTTTTCGTCGAGTCCTTCGGCGGTAAGGTCGGCCCACACCGAACCGTCTTCCTTGCGGAAGAAGATGCCCTTCTGCAAGCCTTCGTCAACCTTTTCCTTGCCTTCGAGATAGGTGTCGCTCTCGTAGTAAATCTTGTCGAAGCGCACGCCGAGTGCCTTGTAGGTCTCGTCGAAGCCGGCATAGACCCACTCGTTCATCTTGCGCCAGAGGGCACGCACTTCGGGGTCGCCCTGCTCCCACTTGACGAGCATTTCGTGTGCCTCGCGCATAAGGGGGCTGTCCTGCTTGGCCTTGGCTTCGGCGGCTTCGGGGTCGAGACCTTCCTGCACGTAGCGGGCGGCCAGCTCGGCCACTTCGGCACGGTAGTGCTTGTCGAAGGCCACATAGTAGTCGCCAATGAGGTGGTCGCCCTTCTTGCCCGAGCTTTGCGGGGTTTCGCCGTTACCATACTTGACCCAGGCGAGCATCGACTTGCAGATGTGGATGCCCCGGTCGTTGACAATGTTGGTCTTTACCACGCGGTTGCCGTTGGCCTCAACCACATTAGCCAAGGCCCAGCCCAGGAGGTTGTTGCGCACGTGGCCCAGATGGAGGGGCTTGTTGGTATTGGGCGAGGAGTACTCGATCATGACGAGCGGACTCTCCTCGGTAGGGGCGGTGATGCCGTAGGTGGGGTTGGCGTTGATGCTGTCGAGCAGTTCCACCCAGCAGGCGGGGGCGATGACGAGGTTGAGGAAGCCGCCCACGGCGTTGTAGGAGGCTATGAGGCTGGTGTTCTGCTTGAGCCACTCACCCAGCTCGGCGGCGGTGTCCTGAGGCTTCTTCTTGGAGATGCGCAACAGGGGGAACACCACGAGGGTGAGGTGGCCTTCAAATTCCTTCTTGGTCTTCTGCAGGGTGAGCTGCGAAGCGTCGGCTTCGTGCCCGTAGAGGGCTTTCACGGCTGCGGCGGCTGCGGCAGCGAGTTGGTTCTCTATTTTCATTGCGGTTGGGTTGTTTGTTGTTCGGGGGGAGGGGGGGCCGGATAGTCCGGATAATCTGGATAATCTGGACTTTCTGGATTTTCTGGACTTTCCGGACTTTCTGGACTTTCCAGAGTTTCCGGACTTTCCGGAGCTTCCGGCTTATCCGGCTGTGGCCGCCGTGCGCTTGTGCTTCCAGCGGCGGTGTGTCCAGAGCCAGAGGTGGGGGTTGGCCTGTATCTCCTCTTCCAGCAGGCGCATGTAGTGCTCGGTGAGCTGGTAGTCGGGGTACTGGGCCATGTCGGGGGTGATCAGCTCGATGCGGCACACGTAGTAGCCGCGGCGGGGCCGGGTGACGCGGGCAAAGCAGGCGGCAGCACCTACCTTCTTGCCGATGCGCTCGGCACCGGTGAAGAGGGGCGTATCCTGATGGAGGAACTCCATCCAGGCATGGGTGCTGCTGGGCTTGGGACTCTGGTCGGAGATAAAGCCGATGAGCATACGGCGGCCCTCGCGCTTCCAGCCCAGGATGCGGCGCAGGGCATCGTACTTCGATATGTTCTCGCCGCCAAAGCGCGACCGCATTTCATAGAACAATCGGTCCATGGCCTTGTTGTGGAGCGGCGTGTAGAGCTGCGAGGTGGGCTGGCGGCAACTCATGGCGATAGTGGAAATCCACTCCCAGTTGGCAAAGTGGCCCAGCATCAGGAAGCAGAAGGGCTGGTGCTCCAGCTGGGCATCGAGGATTTCGCAGCCCTCGAAGCGCATGCGCCGCTGCATTTCCTCGCGGCTGATGGTGAGGAGCTTGAGGGTCTCGACCACGTAGTCACAGAAGAAGCGGTAGAAGCGGCGTTCCACCCGGCGCAGCTGCTGCGCGCTGTAGTGGGGAAAGGAGTTGGCCAGGTTGGTACGTACCACGCGGCGGCGGTAGCGCACCACGTAGTAGACGAGGGGGAAAAGCAGGTCGGACAGACGGTAGAGCCACCACAGGGGCAGGCGTGACAGGAGTCGGAGCAGGAACATGGGGAGAGGTATGCTTGGGGTGAACGAGGCAGCGGGCAGCGCGGTGTCAGCGGCCCAGCCACTGCTCGGGATTGAGTTTGGCGGTTTCCTTGCGCAGCTGGAAGTGGAGGGTGCAGTTGCCGGTAGCGTCGAGGGCCACAGTGCCCAGTATCTGGCGGGCCGACACCTCCTGGCCGCGGCGCACGGAGGTCGAGGCGAGGTTGCAGTAGACCGACATGTAGGAGCCGTGGCGCACAATGACGTTGTACATGCCGCCATAGGTGAATATGCTGGTCACTTCGCCCTGGAAGACAGCGCGGGCCTGGGCACCGGCGGGCGCGGTGATATTGATGCCCTTGCTGTCGAGCTGCACGCCGTGGAGGCCGTCGACGTTGTACTGCCCGTAGTGGGTGGTGATGGCATAGGAGCCGGTGATGGGCATGGGGAGGCGGCCGCGGTTGGCGGCGAAGCTGCCCGAAAGGGCGCGGTCAGCATTGTCGGCCTCGGTGAAGCGGGGCGTGGGGGGCTTAGGCTCTTCGGTGCGCGTCTTGGACTTGGACGACTTGGAGGAGGGCTTGGAGGAAGAAGAGGCTGTGGCCTTACCGCTGCCTTTGCTGCCCGACTTGCCCGAGGCGGCGGCCTTGCGGCGGGCGGCTTCGGCCTTCTCGCGGGCAGCCTTCTCGCGCTCAGCCTTGAGCTTGGCCTGACGGGCGGCCTCAGCCTTACGGGCCTCCTCGGCCTTGCGGCGGCGTTCGGCAGCCGCTATCTCCTCCTGGATGAGCTGGTCGATACGGGCATCGAGTTGGGCGGCCTTCTTGCGCTGCTGGGCCAACGTGCTCTGCAGCTGCTTCTGCTTCTTGTTCAGCTCGTCGACCACCTGCCGGCGTTCGCGCTGCTGGCCCTCCAACTGCTGTTTCTGGGCCTGCCCCTCGGCCATGAGGCGGTGCTTTTCCTTCTTCACGCCAGCCACTTCGTCGCGCTTGGCACGAATGGTCTGCTCCTTCTGGCGGATGAGCTGGGCCTGGGCCTTCTGGAACTTGGAGAACTCGGTGACGTAGCGCAGGCGGCGGTACATCTGCCTGAAGTTCTTGGCTGAGAGGATGAACTGCCACTTGGAGGTCTGCATACGGTTGCGGAACATGTAGGTCACAGCGCGCTGGTACTTGCGCTTGCACTCGCTGAGGTCGGTCTCAAGCCGGGCGAGCTGCTCCTCTAAGGTGGCCAGCGTGGCCGAAAGCTGGCCCACCTCGGCCTGAATGGTGTCGACGTAGCGGCTTTGGCGTTCGATTTGCGCACTGATTACCTGCAAGTTGGCCAGCTGCGAGGTCACATCGTTCTTGGTGCTGCGCAACAGCTGTTCGTTGGTGGCAATGTCCTTTTTGATGGTCGTCTGCTGCTTCTGGAGCGACCGGATCTGCTTGTTGGTCTGCGCGGCAAGGGGCAGCTGCCCTACTCCGCCGGCCCACAGGGCAAGCATCAGGACAAGGGCCACGAGGCCGGGCATAGCCGAAAGGTGCGGCAGGTGTGTCGAGGAGGGCATGGTTTCAGAGTTTTAGAGCTTTGAGCACTTGGTCGAGGGGACGGCGGGTGTACTTGGCCGAGACGGTGGTGCGGGTGTTCCAGTCGCTGTCGGTCTTCAGTCCCGAGAGGCTGAGGTCGAGCTCCAGGTCGGTACCGACACCAGTGACGCGCAGCTGCATCCGGGTAGGGAAGCTGCGTCCCGAGAAGGGACGGAAGTCGGCGTAGGTGAAGCTGAAGGTGCCGTGGTCGGAGCTGCTGCTCCCCTCGACGCGGAGGGCTTCGATGCAGTCGGTTTGGGGATTGGCAAAGAAGTCATACCTGAGCCGGGGGGTGTCGGTGAGGCTGAGCAGGTTGCGGCCCTCGGCCTCGGTCAGGCTGAAACGGCTGCGGGCGCGCTCATCGAGCTTGCGCTGGCCGGGCACGAAAATTTCGTTCCAGAAGAGTGACTGCAACGCATAGAAGTCGAGGTCAGCCTGCTTGAGGAAGGGAACTTCGGCATAGGAGGCCCTGACGTACTGCTTGTTGAAGCGGTCGACAATGAGCACGTCGGCCGGGGTGAACTCCAAGAGTCCCACCTCCATGCCCAGCACGCGGATGGACAGGCGCACCACGTCGTCGCGCTTGAGGCGCAGCTGGCCGCTGGCACTGAAGTCCTTGCCCTTGCCCGATATAGCCACTTTGGCCGTAGCGGTGAGACAGGGCTTGGCGGCCTGCACGGCTGCCACGCGGGCCACGCATTCGGCAGCGGCCTTCTGGGCCTCGGCTGGTGAGAGCGTTTCGGCGGACGAGCCCATGGAGGGCGTTTGGCCCCGTTCGGCCAGGTGCTTGCTGGAACGGCAACCCGAGAGCGCGATGACGAGGCAGAGCAATGTGGGGAGTAATCGGTTCATAGCAGAGGGGCGCGCTTTGCGCCATGAAGGGGTGAATGAGAATGGGCCCGGAGGCGGCGGGACGGCAGCAGGAGCGCTGCTGTGCCGCTACAGCCTGCGGCGGGCTATCTTGCGCCTCAGCTGCTTGCGCAGGGAGGCGTCGTCGGTGAGTGCGAGGGCTTTTTTCCAGAACTCTATGGCCTGGCTGCGCTCGCCGCAGAAGAAGTAAATGTCGCCGGCGTGGTCGAAGACGGAGGCGTTCTCGGCGGTTTCGGGCAGGACGGCCAGGGCCTGGTCGATGTAGATGCGGGCCTCTTCGTACCGCTTCAGGCGGAAAAGCACCCAGGCGTAGGTGTCGACAAAGGTGGGTTCGACCTCACCCACCTCGATGGTGAGCCGGCTCATGCGCTCGGCCTTTTCCAGTTCGCGGCCTTCGACGGCCAGGAAGTAGGCGTAGTTGTTCAGACAGAAGAGGTTTAGCTCGTTGTACGACAAGGAGCGGTCATAGGCCAGATAAGCCTCGTCGGCGAGCCGGCTGTCGTGGAGCACATCGCCCAGCAGGGCGTAGATGTCGGAAGCCAGCAGCGGGTCGGTATGTTCGTCGATGCGCTCGGTGCCGCGCTGCAAGGCGCGTATGGCCTCGGCATTCTGGCCCCGGCGGTAGTAGGCTTCGCCCTCGTAGTAGTAGAAGGTGACCTCGGAAGGGTCGTAGAGCTCGCCGTCGCGGCAGATCTGAAGCACGCGGTCCATGTTGCCGCGCTGCAACATGACCTGCAGAATCTGCAAGCGTGCCTTCGTGTAGTCCGGCTCGATTTCGAGCATACGGTAGAGCACCCTGAGCACGGAGTCGGTGGGCATGTTGCGCTCGATCATGTAGTAGGCACACAGCTCGGCCATATCGCGGTTCTCCTGCGGCTCCGACAGGGCCTTGGCAAAGAGGCGGAGCACGGGCGTCGAATCGGCCCGGGCCTTGATGTTGTCGATGGCATAGGCGCGCATGGCCTCGATGCGGGCCGCGCTCTGCGTGCGGGGGTTGAGCACGACGCTGTGAAGCAGGTTGAGGTAGAGCGAATCGGCGCGGGCGGCCTTGTAGTAGGCCAAGAGGGAGATTTGCGCGTAGCTGTTGTCGGGTTCGGCGGCCAACACGTCGCGATAGATGTCGAGGGCGCGCTCGTGGTAGCCGTTCTGGTCGTAGAGGTCGCCCAGCAACACACGGTAGCGCAGGTCGAGGGGGTATTCGGCACAGAGGTCCTCGATGGCCTGATAGGCATGTTCGGTGTCCTTCATGGCCAAGTAGGTGTGGAACTTCTCCATGCTGAGTGCCTCGCTGCGTCCGTCCATTCGTTCGAGCCTTTCGAGCGTCCGTATGGCGCCGGCGTAGTCGCCGCTTGTCTTGTAGAGCCACTCCAACGTGGCGAGGGTTTCACCGCTCAGGCGCACGTCGGCGATTTCCTCGTAGAGGCGGATGGCATCGCGGTAGCGGGCACTGTTGGCCAAGTAGGTGGCGAGCGTCTCCTTATAATAGAGGTTGTCGGGGTCAAGCTCGACGGCCCGGCGCAACAAGGAGTCGCCTTCAGCCCGGGCCAGCGTGTCGGAGTAGACCGAATAGGAGAGTTTGAGCACGGCCATCTCGTAGAGGGCCTCGGGGGCGTGGGGCGCGATGCTCAGCGCGGCACGCAGCAGCTCGTACTCGGCATCGATGCCCTCCTTCTGCTTCTGGCGTACGGCCTCCAAGAAGAGGCGGTCGAAGCGGCGCTGGGTCTCGTAGTCCAACTCGGGCACCCACTCACGCTGGGAGGCCCTCGGATGCCGGGAGGATAGGCCCGGGCTGTCCGAAGGTGGCTGCGGTGCCTGCGTGCGGCAAGCGCAGAGCAGGCAAAGGAGTAGTGCCAGGAGTAAGACGATGCGTTGCAAGTCGGTACGGCGCGGTTGCGCGGTTGAATGGAAGGAATGGGTCTGTGTAAACTTGGTTACGGTGTGCTGTGCGCTCCGAAGCGCGCCCGCACCTAAACGCCCGAATGTCCGAAACCGCCTTCGCCGCGCTCTGTGTCGCCCAAAAGCTCGACAGGCTCCCACGTTACCGTTTCGTGGCGGGCAATGACTAACTGGGCGATGCGGTCGCCGTCGGCCACGGTGAAGGGCTGGTCGGACAGGTTGACCAGTATCACGCCGAGTTCGCCCCGGTAGTCGGCGTCGATGGTGCCGGGACTGTTGAGCAGGGTGATGCCATGCTTCAGGGCCAGACCCGAGCGCGGCCGGATCTGGGCCTCGTAGCCTGCGGGCAGGGCGATGTAGAGTCCTGTGGGCACTAACCTGCGCTCAAAGGGGGCCAGCGTGACCGGCGCGTCGAGGTTGGCGCAGAGGTCTGCTCCGGCACTCAACGGCGTGGCGTAGTGAGGCAGCGGATGCTTCGAGCGGTTGACTATCTGTATTTTCATGTGCAAAGCCATCTGTTTAAGGGGCAAAAGTACATCATTTAGCCAAAACGGCTGTGAGTTTCCGCCGAAAAAGCGGTGTTGCAGCGAGTTTTTACTACATTTGCAAAACCAACGGGCCTGTGCCGGCAACGGCTGTCGCCCGCATTGACCCAACCCCTACAGACTATGATGGACTGGCATACCCTGATTTCTTCAAAAAGGTTCGGAAAGACCGACCAGCACAAGCCGCTGGAAGAGCGGCGCACGGAATTTCAACGCGACTATGACCGCCTGATCTTCTCGGCGGCCTTCAGGCGTATGCAGAACAAGACGCAGGTGTTTCCGCTGCCGGGCAGCGTGTTCGTGCATAACCGACTGACGCACAGCCTCGAAGTGTCGAGCGTGGGCCGCTCGTTGGGCACCGACGTGAGCCGCGAACTGATAGCACGGCATCCCGAACTGGCCGACACGGAACTGACTGGCATGGGAGCGATTGTGAGTGCGGCCTGTCTGGCGCACGACATGGGGAACCCGCCCTTCGGACATTCGGGCGAAAGGGCCATACGCACCTTCTTTACCGAAGGCGGGGGCAGTCCGTTGGCCCAACACATCACGGCCGATGCCCACAAGTTGTCACAACAGGAGTGGTTAGACTTCACGCGCTTCGACGGCAACGCCAACACCTTCAGACTGCTCACCCACCACTTCAACGGCAGGCGGCGGGGCGGCTTTGTCATGACTTATGCTACCTTGGCCTCTGTGGTGAAATACCCTTTCGGGGCCGAACGGGCGGTGGCCAAGCCGAAATTCGGATTCTTCGAGGCGGAAAGGCTGACCTACCTGAACATTGCACAGGAACTGGGCATCGAATGTCTCGAAACGGAGAACGGCGCGCCGGTGCGCTTTGCGCGGCATCCGTTGGTGTATTTGGTGGAGGCGGCCGACGACATCTGCTACGAAATCATGGACATCGAGGATGCCCACAAGCTGCGACTGCTCTCGGACGAGCAGACAATGGAGCTGTTTCTGGGCTTCTTCGCTCCCGAAGAGGCGCAGAAGCTGCGCGAGGCGTACAGCCACGAGACGGACACCGACGACCAGATTGTGTACTTCCGCTCCTGTGTCATCAATGCCTTGGAACGGGCCTGCGTGCGCTGCTTCATGGAGCATGAGGCGGAAATTCTGGCCGGATGCTTCAAGGGCTCGCTCATTGACCACCTGCCCGCACAGCTGCTGTCGGCTTACCGCCGTTGCGAAAAGGTGGCCGCCACGCGCATTTACCGCTGCAAGGAAGTGACCGACGTGGACCTGGCCGGTTACCGCATCATCTACACCCTGCTCGAACTCTTCACCGATGCGGTGCTGTCGCCCGACAAAGCCTACTCGCAACTGCTGCTGGCGCAGGTGCCGCCGCAGTATGAGATAGCCCACGAGCGCATGGGCAACCGCATCATGGCGGTGCTTGACTACCTGTCGGGCATGACCGACGTGTATGCGCTCGACCTGTACCGCAAGATTAACGGCCACTCGCTGCCTATGGTGTAGCCCTGGCACAAGCTGCGCACGGACGCACTGCAAAAGGCGGCGCCGGCAAGCCTTCATCACTGAAGTCGCTTGCCGGCGCCGCCTTTTGACGATGGGTAATGTTTTACTTCTCAGGGAACTGGAACTGTTCGAGCTTCAGCTGTCCCAAAGCTTCGAGCTGGGGCACGATTTCCTTGAAGTGCGGGGCGTTCATGTGCTGCTGGAGCGATGCCTCATCGGCCCAGGTTTCGCAAATCATGAAGATGTCCGAACGGGTGGCACTTTCGAAAGTGTCGTAGGCAATGCAGCCCGGGTCTTGCTGCGATTGGGCTGTCAGGGCCAGGGCTGCTTCGAGCGCTTCGGCATACTTGCCTTCATTGGCCTTGAAGAAACAATTTAGTCTGAGCATATTGGTTTGTTTTGAGTTGGAGTGGAGAATCAGAAGTAGTAGGCTGCCTGCACCTGGAAGGTGTTGGTCTTGTAGCGCAGCTGGTAGTCGTTGGAGGCACCGCCTAAACCTGTAGAATAATCAAAGATGGTCTTGCCCACACCCGAGAGCGCGAAGTTGTAGGCCACGCCTACTTCGAGGTGCTTGAGCAGGCGCACGCCGGCACCGATGTTCCAGGTGGTGGTCATGTTGTTCTTGCTGAAGTTGCTGGGATAGCCGGGCAACAGATTCTCCCACGACATGTTCTGCAAGCCGAAGCCGAACTGCGGACCGGTGGCTACATAGACACTGGCTATGCTGCCCATCCCGAGGGTGTAGCGCAGGTTGAGGGGAATCTCGACTGTGCGGTACTTCTCGCTTTCGCCGTCGATGCTGAGGTTGCGCTCAGAGTATTGGAGCGACGCATCGACACCCAGACCAATGACGGTGTTGAAGGTGATTTTGGGTCCGACATACCAGCCAGCCTTGTTGTCGGTGCTGAAATTCTGATAGGCCGTTTGCTTCACGTTGCCCGAAAGGCTGAGCTTCGTGAGGTTCATACCGGCCGTCACGCCCCAGCTGAACGACTGGGCGGCAGCAGGAACAGCTGTGGCCAGCAGCAACAGGAGGGCGGCGCAGAGGGTGGTGATTCGTTTCATGCTGATGATAGATTATGGGCAGCGCGCCGGAACACACTGCCCTGGTTGTAATTTGCTTAAAGGGGGAAGAAGAGGGGTATGGTGAGGATGGCCACAATGCCCATGATAATCTGGAGGGGCAGACCTACCTTCACGTAGTCCATGAAGTTGTAGTGGCCGGCGTTCATGACCATGGCATTGGGCGGGGTACAGATAGGCGTGGCGAAGCAGGCACTGGCAGCCACGGCGGCCGTCATCATGAAGGGCGTGGGCGAGACACCGAGACCCTCGGCAGCAGCCCACGCAATGGGGGCCACGAGGATGGCAGTCGCCGAGTTGCTGATGAAGGTGCTGAGCGCAGAGGTCACCAGGTAGACACCGGCCAAGGCGGCATAGATGCCGTAGGCGTTCAGGCTCATGATGCAGTTGTGGGCTATCCAGTCGGAAATGCCGGTCTTGGACAGTGCGGTAGACATGGGCATCATGGCGGCAATGAGCACGATGCTCTCCCAACCAATCATCTTGTAGGCGGCATCGACACTGCGCACGCAGCGCGTCAGTACCATGAGCAGGCCGGCAATGATGACGGAGGCCACGGGCTTGATGCCGATTTGGTCGGCGAAAATCATGCAGAACACCATGGCGGTCATGATGATGGCGGCCAAGGGCGCCTTGTGGTCGAGCGCCACGCTCTCGGCATCCTCCGAAGGCGAACCGATGACAATCCACTCGCGGTTCTTCTTGGCCATACTCTCAATGCCTTTCCAAGCGCCGTGAACGAGCAACATGTCGCCGTTCTTGACGTTCGAGTCGAGCACGTCCTCAAAGATGTACTTGCCCTGTCGCTTGATGGCCAGCACGCTGACGCCGAAGCGTTCCTTGAAGTTGGCCTTGCGCAGCGGACGGTTGATCATGGCCGAATCGGGCGACACGAGCACCTCGGCCAGACCGATTTCGTAGAAGTCGAGCTTGCCCTTGCCGTCTCGCTCTTCGTCTTCAAACACCGAGAGGCTGTGGTCGGCAGCAAAGAGGTTCACCTTTTCAGGATTACCCAACACGTAAATGGTGTCGCCATGCTGGAACACGGTGTCGGTGCTCACCGACTCCTGGATGCTCGCGCTGAAGACCGAACGGTTGGAACGGCGCACTTCGAGTATGGTCACGCCATAGCGGTGGCGAATGTCAAGCTCACCCACGGTGCGACCTTCGAGTGCCGTGGTGCCTTCCTTGGCCTGCAGGCGGAACACGAGGTCGTTGATGTGGTATTCGTGCAAAAGCGAAGCGAGACTCTGCTCCTCGCCGTTCTCTTCGTGTTCCTTGCCCTTCTTGCCCAAGAAGAACTTGCAGAGGGGATAGAGCAGCAACAGGCCGACTCCCAAACAAATCAAGCCGATAGGCAGGAAGTCGAAGAAGGCGAAGCCGGGCTTGCCGTTGTCGCGCAGATAACCGTCGACAATGAGGTTGGGCGGCGTACCGATAAGCGTCAGAATACCACCCATCGAGCTGGCGAAGGCCAGGGGCATCATGAGCTTGCTCGGGCTGGTGCCGGCCGACTTGGCCATGGCCAGAATGATGGGCAGCAGCAGGGCAACTGTACCTGTGTTGCTCACAAAGGCTGCCACGACCGAGGTGACGAGCATGACGAGGAAGAAGAGCTTGATTTCACTGGTTCCGGCCAACTTGAGCAGACGGCCCGAAATGATTTTGGCCAGACCGGTCTGGAAGACAGCACCGCCCACAATAAAGAGGCCAATCATCATCACTACGGCCGAATTGGAAAATCCCGCCAGGGCTTCGCTGGGCGTAAGCACGTTGGTAACCAACAACAAGGCCATTGAGCTCAACGCGACAATGTCGGAACGAACCTTGTCGGCAATAAACGCAACAATTGTGAGGGCAAATACGGCCACGACAATGCCGATTTGCCCTGAGGGCGAAGCGAAGAACTCCGCCGCCTGAGTAAATATATCCATGATTTTGATGTTTTTGCGCGCAAAAGTAGGCTTTGTTTTTCAATTGGGCAAGAAAATCAAAATCTTTAGGGGCCCATGGAGGGAAAGGAAGGCTTTATTGAGGTTATAAGGGATGAGGTTATGAGGTTATAAAGTTACTATTAGAGCGATTGGAACTCTGTATGCTTTGACAGTAACTTTATAACCTCATAACCTCATCCCTTATAACCTAAGGTTTGCCTCACGGCACCAGTACCTTGGCGGTATGCAGGCCATCGGCCTGAACAGTGCGCACCACGTAGCAACCGGCAGGCAGGCTGAAGGCTGCCTGGCCGTCAACCGTACGCTGAACTACCTGCTGCCCGGCGGCATTGTATACGGCCACGCGGGCTGAGGAGCCGCGCACACACAAGCGGCCTGCTATCACCGACACCTGCGCTGCATCTCCCACCTGAACGGGCTTCACTCCGCTCAGGGAGCTGAGCGACATGGCATCGGCATTCAGGATTTCGCCCGTGTCGCTGTCGAGCAGCAACACCACGAGGTTGGCGTTCGCCAAGTTAGCCACATTGTCGCTTACCGGCACCGTGTAGGTGTACGTCTGGGTTTCACCCTTCACAATGGGGGCACTGATGCTGCCTTCTACGCCGGTGGGGTCAGTCATGCTGCGAGCCACATGGTTGGCTTCGGCCCAATACTTGCCGGGCAGGCTGACCAAATAGTCAAGGTCGTCGGGCGTAGAGTCGGTTGAGCCGCCGTAGGCTGTGGAGTAATAGTTGCTTTGGGCCACTTGCAGACTGTCCTCGGTGAGTACATACACCAGCCGGTAGGGGGCCATGGCGCAGTCGATGCTGAAAGAGGTCGAAGTCGTCACCTGAATGGCTGTACCCTGGGCATCGAGCGTGCAGCCGGTGATTTTCAAATCAGCTTCGCAGGGCAACACAGCTACATGGTCGATATCGTGGGTCACACCCAGTTCGCCGCCACCATACAGGCCGCTACCGTAGTAGGGGTCGCCCGTGAACAGGCGGTTCATGCTGAAACCCGGGAAACCGTTTGAGCCGTAGTTGCTCAACACATAGAGGAAGTCGTCTGACTGCAAGTCATCGCCCTGATGGATGGCTATGGGGATGAAGCTGTCGCCATACTTTTCGTTGAGCAACTCTATGGCCCGTGCCCCGCGCGGACACCAGCCGCACCAGCCGCCGGTGAACTCTTCCATCACAGCGCGGCGCGGCACAGAGAGCGAGGGAGCTACCATAGTAATGGAGCCGCTCTCGGTGGACTGCTCGGCCGAAACATCCTTTCCGGCCACCTCTATGATCTGTGCAGTGAGCGGCACGCGCACGGCCTCACGGGGTGTGGGCAGGTCGGTCTCGATGTAACCATAGTACATGTAGCCCAGCGTCTTGTTGAAGTCAATTTCCTCCGTCGTATCGCCCAACTTGCAACGCAGCTTGGCCGAGGGAATGCCCATATAGCCGTAGTTCGTGATGCCTATGGAGAAGGTGGCCTCTTCCTCGCCGATATAAGCACGCGTATGCGTCACGTCGTCGAGCTTGATTTCGTAAGGCTTCAGTCCGGCCTCGCCCTCGGTGATACAGTTCAGGTAGTAGCCGTAGCACAGGTGCGGGTCGCCATAGAGCATGTAGCGCATATAGGTATAGTCGTAGTACTGCTCGCTGCTGACCTTGGTGTCGAGCACGAGGAAGGCGCCGTTGCGGTTGCAAGGCACGATAGGCACCTGAAGGTAGGAGTCAGCTGGCATGGACTCCTCAAACACCAGGGTCAGGCCCACCTGCAACAGGCGCAGGGAATCAATCTTGAAGTCACACGGAAAGAGCACTGGCTCACCCTGGGGGCAGTCCTGGGGCACGGAGGCCCTGAAGAGGGTGTCGGCGGGGTGGTTGGGGTCGAGAATCCACAGCGTTCCCTTGGATGCGCCTTCGGGCACAATCGTCTGAATCTGGGTGATGGTGTTGCCGACGAAGTATTCCAGCAGGTCCACGTCGTACATGGTGCTGAAGCCGAGGGTGTCGCCCGCTTCGGCGGGAATGAAGTTCTGGTAGAAGATAGCCGAGTCGGCCGGCAGGTTGGTCAGGGTTTTGGGGTCCTGAGAAGGGGCAGCCTCTTCGGCAGCCCGCACCAAGGGTGTGCCGGCGGCAGCGCGCAAGGGCTGGGTGGCATAGAGCTGGGCCGCACGCTTCATGCTGGCGGTCGTCTGGGCCTGTAGGCCCTGCAAGGTCTTGTCGGGCTGGGCCTGCTGTGCCGTTGCTGTCCAACAGGTGAGGAAGCACAGAGACAACGCCCACATCCATTTAAGCGTAAAGTTTTTCTTCATGTCAATCGGTTTGTCAATAGAGTTAGCGTTAGATGCGGCAAACTTACGGAAATCAGCAAGAATGGCGCAACATTCTGCACCATAAATTGCTCTGGGAGCTGTTTATTGTTCCCTACTGGTCGCCGTCAGCGTCATTTTGGTTGCGCGGCAGGTGTTCGAGCACCTGTTGGCGCAGGAAACTGCGGTCGAGATGGGTGTAGAGCTGGGTAGTGGCGATGCTTTCGTGGCCCAACATGCACTGGATGGCACGCAGATTGGCACCGCCTTCAAGCAGATGGGTGGCAAAGGTGTGGCGCAGGGTGTGGGGCGAAATATGCTTGGTGATGCCGGCCTGCGCTGCGTAGCACTGCAGGTTGTGGAACACGGTGATGCGCGACAGATGGCGGCCCCGGCGGTGGCTAACGAACACATAGTCCTCCTCGCCCGGACGAATGTCGATGTCACTGCGCTCCGTCAGCCATAACTTCAGTTCGCGAACAGCCTTGGGCGACACGGGCACCAACCGCTGCTTGCTGCCCTTGCCCAGCACGCGCAGGAAGCCTTCGTCGAGGAAGAGGTCGCTGAGCTTCAGGCTGCACAGCTCGCTCACACGCAGGCCGCAACTGTAGAGCACCTCCAGCATGGCGTGGTCGCGGCGGCCCTCGGGCAGGCTCTGGTCGATAGCGGCTTCGAGGGCATCGACCTCATCCAAGCTGAGCACTTCGGGCAGGTGTTCGGGCTTCTTGGGTGATTCGAGCAGCTCGGTCGGGTCGGCATCGATGTAGCCTTCGAGCAGCAGATAGCCGAAGAAGGAGCGCACGCCACAGAGTATGCGGGCTATCGAGGTGGAGGCAATGCCCAAATCGTAGAGCGAGGCGGCAAAGCGATGCAGGTCGTCGAGGGTGGTCTGCAACAGGTCTGTACCTTCGTCGGCCAAGAAGCTCAGCAGCTTTTCGACATCGCTGCTGTATGCCTGCCGCGTGTTGGGCGACAGTCCTTTCTCCAACAGGATGTAGGCTTGGTATTTTTGTAGTATGGAGGACATGAGGCGGACTTTGTTGCCTTAGAGTTTGGGGCCAAACGAGAGGTCGCCGGCATCGCCGAGGCCGGGCACGATGTAGGCGTCGGCATTGAGATGCGGATCGACACCGGCTAACCACAGGGTCACGTCGTCGGAAGGGAACACCTCCTGCAGGCGGTCGATGCCCTGCTGCGCGGCTATGACGCAGCAGATGTGGAGCTTGCGGGGCGTGCCGTGCTTCAAGAAGGCCTGATAGGACAAATCCAGACTGCCGCCCGTGGCGAGCATGGGGTCAACTAACAGGAAGGTACAGCCGTTCAGGTCGGGCGCGGCCATATATTCGACATGGATTTTCAGCTCACCTTCTCCCTCCTCGCGGTATGCGGCCACAAAGGCCGAGTCGGCTTGGTCGAAAGTGTCGAGAAAACCTTGGTGGAAGGCCAAGCCGGCGCGCAGCACGGTGCCTACCACGATGTGGTCGTCGCAGGTTGGCACCCGCTTGATACCCAACGGCGTGCGCACTTCCTTTTCAGAATAATCGAGCGTGCGGCTCACCTCGTAGGCCATGGCCCGCGCCACGCGCTCCAGATTGCGGCGGAACTGGGAGCGGTTGGCCTGCACCTGCACGTCGCGCAGCTGGGCCATATAGGAATTGATGACGGAGGAATGCTCCCCCAAGTTGATTACTTTCATGTGATGAATGGTTTAATTATAGGAGTAAGGTGATGGCTGAGGTTGTCAAGGATAAGGTTATGGCTGAAGTTATGAGAGATAAGGTTATGAGGTTATAAAGTTACTGGCTGAACGGTAGAAACCTCAAACGCTCAAACAGTAATGTTATAACCTCATAACCTTATCTCTCATGACCTTCGGAAAAGCCTGATAACCTTCAATAGTTAACCGAAGGTTCAGTCCGCATCTACTCAGCGCAGATGCTTCTTTTTGTCAGAAGTGATGTAGAGTCCCTGGGCAGGCGCCTGCTGCAAGCGGCGGCCCTGCAGGTCGTACATGCGCAGTTCGGCCTGAGAGGCTTCGCGCTCCACCTGCTCGATGGCGGTGAGCATCTCGTTGGTCGGCACAATCTTCCACTGCGAAGCCAGTTCGGAAGCAGTCCACTGCACCAGCTTGTTCTCACCGGAGAGGTGCAAGGCCGGAATAGCCGCTGCCACGGGGGTGGTACATACCAACTGCGACCAGCCGTCGGTCGACGACGTGACGCGGTAGTTGCCAGCTTCGGCCACATCGGCCACCTGCAACACGTGCTTGTAGTAGTTCTGCGTAACGCTCAGATAGGTCTGGGCGGCCTCGTTATATATCTTCCACGTGCCGTCTTCGTTCAGTACAAAACCGAACTTCTGCTCGTTGCCGCTCACCGAAGCATAACCCTGATAAATCTTGTGGGTTCCGTCGATATTGTCGTTGTCGTTGCTGGTGCCCAAATAGGGGTTTGCAGCGCGTTCCTTGTTTTCGAGCGTATAGATGCGGCCGTTCTCCAAGCTGATCCGGGCCTCATCAATCTTGCCGTTCAGTTCGTTGAGGGCTGCTGCATACCCCTCTACGGTAGGGTTTGCGGCGTATCCCTCCACGATACCGTCGAGCGAAGTGGCAAGTTCGTCAGCCTTGTCGGCATCAATCATGCCCACAGCTTCGCCTTGCTCCAGATTTGACACATCGGCCACACGCTCACGCAGCAGGCTCGTGACAAAGGCCACGCGGTCAACCTGCGGGTCATAGACGTAGGCTCCCTGGGTGATGCCCTTCACCGAATACTGCTTGTAGACATTGGTGTAGGCCCGTCCGTAGGTTTCCTCTTCATAGAAGAAGGCGATGGAGTCGTTGGCCTGCATGATCATGGTGGAGTAAGCCGAACCGATGTAGCTGGCTTGGTGGCGTCCGTCCCAGTTTGAGGCGAAGGCCGCAACGTCCTTCAGGTCGCTGAGAGAGGCCAGCTCCTTGTAGTAGACACCCACGTTGGCGCGTCCGCTGCCCAGAGGCACAGACTGCAGGGCCAGATACATCTCGGCGTTGTCGGCGGTGCGCTTGACGGGCAGGATGAGGATTTCGCCGTTGGTCGAGTTGCCTTCAGCTATCACGCCGCTGTTGGAGCTGTTCGAGGCCACGGCATTGGCCCAGCTGCCTTCGCCCTTGGCCACGTCGGTGTAGGTGAAGAAGTTAAAGTAGCGGCCACCCGACATGCGCGAGCTGAGAATGACTGTTCCGTCGGGCAGTTCTTCACACTTGGGCTCGTCGCCCGACGGTGCAGGCGAGATGTCGATATCGCCCAGTGCCTTCCAGGTCTGGCCGAAGTCGTCGGAGTAGATGACGCGGTTGCCGCCGGGACGGGCACAGAGTGCGGCATAGAGGCGGTAGTAGTCGCCCACCTTCACCTGACGGCTCTGGCAGATGCGGCCTGAACCGAAGAAGAGGCTCTGTACAGGACCGAGCGCACTCTCGTCAAACAGCGTATAGATGCTCTCGGTTATTTCCTCGTAGGCTGTCCACGTATGGCCGTTGTCGTGGCTGCGGAAGCGGGCCACGCGGTTGGGATTCTCGCGGGTAGTGGTTCCTGCACTGTAGACGGTGTTGCCACACACGCTGATGAGCAGCACTTCGCTGCTTTCGCTGTCGGCCACCACGGCGGCATCACCGAAGCCGCAGTCTACGGCACCGCTTGTGCCCGTGCCGTCGCCGATCGTAAACTCTTCGCCCCAGGTCTGGCCGTTGTCGGTAGAGATGCGGGCCACGATGTCTACTTCACCGAAGCCTATGTCGCCACCGCAAGGACGGTAGTCGCTGATGGCAATGAGGTCGCCGTTGTAGGCCTTGGCTATGGCGGGAATGCGATAGGGAGAGCGGCTGCCGTCGGTCACAAAGAGGTTCTGCTGCGGTTCGGGCTGGCGGAAGCTGCGGCTCACTGTTACCGTGAAGTCGCTCACCTCCATTTCGTGGTTGTCGCCCGAGAGGGTGAACTGTGCCGACACGTCCTTCAGTCCCGACATTTCCAGAACCTGTGCCTCGTCGGTCACTGCGTGTTCTACACCGCCGGCCACGAGCTTGAGGGCGGCGGTGCTGGCCGCCTTGTTCTTGTAGGTGAACTTGTAGCCCGTCACCTTGTAGTCGCTGCCTGCCGAAAGGGTGTAGACGCTGCTACCGGCCGAACCCGAAGACAAGGTGAGGTTATTGCCGTTGGTGGCCATGTTGTTGGCTCCCGTGCTGAGAGTGAGCTGCGGGGTGGTCTGGGTGGACGACCACACCGAGGCATAGGTGCCGGCAGGGTTGGTCGAGGTGTACGAGCCCGTGGTCAGGTCTACCGTGTAGGTCGAGGTCACAGCCTCCAGGAGGATGACCGAACCGTTGTCGTAGCCCGTTGACCAGAAGGCCAGCTTGTTGCCGCGGTTGTTCAGGATGTTCGAGGCATAGCCATGTTCGTTCACATAGAAGCCGCCCGTCACCGAGAGTGCACCGCCACTTGAAGTCTGGGTGGCTTCGGCAAAGTCCCAGCGGTTGGTGTAGCCGTCGCCCGGAGCGGAGGCATCCTTCAGTATGGCATAGGATTCGGCACCCGTGTTGCCCAGCATGGCGGTCGGCGCGGCCAAGGCCATGGCCGGTCCCGCCTCCTTATTATATATAAGGAAGCCGTCGGCCTCGTTTCCGGCGAAGCACCACAATTCGGCATCGGTCCCCGTAATCTGTCCGCCAAGGGTGATGCTCTCAGCCCCGCCGTTGTTGGCGATGCGCAGCTTGCCGGCCCCGATGGTCAGCGTGTACCACACGGTGCCCTCGTCAAACTGGCCGTTCTGAATGGTTGTGACTGTAAAGGGCGTGGCGGCGTTCAGTCCGCAGGCCATAGCCAGACACAACAGCATGGAGAAAATGCGAGTAAGTTTGTTGTTCATGGTTCGTCTTTATTTTGTTGGGTTAGTTGTTTCGGTTTGTCCGTCCCAGAGGCGGGCCGGCGGTCACGCGCCTGTACTGACTACAGGCTGTGCGGGTTCGTCGGCACAGAGCACCACCATGAGGTTGCTGACCATGGCGGCCTTGTCGGCCGGCGAGAGCTGCACGACCTGCTCTTGCTCCAGCTTGTCGACGGCCATCTTCACCATCGACACCGCTCCTTCCACAATCTTTTCGCGGGCGGTGATGATGGCTCCTGCCTGCTGGCGGCGCAGCATGACGGCGGCAATTTCGGGTGCATAGGCCAGGTAGTTGATGCGGGCTTCGACCACTTCCATACCTGCCATCGACAGGCGTTCGTTGAGCTGCTGTTCGAGATACTCGTTGATTTCGTCGCCGGCACCGCGCAGGGTGGGTTCGCCTGCACCCGACTCGCTGTCATCGTCATAGGCATACTGTCCGGCCACCTGACGCAGGGCGGCATCGCTCTGCACGCGCACAAAGGTTTCGAAGGCCGACATGCGTCCGGCCACTGTGCTGCCTCCCTGCTCCTTGTCGCCGCTTCCGGCCATGGTCTGGGCATCAATCTCAAACATGGCCTTGTAGGTGTCGCGCAACTTCCACACCAGCACGAGGCCGATGAGGATGGGGTTGCCCACCTTGTCGTTGACTTTGATCGGCTCCACGTCCAGGTTGCGGGCGCGCATCGACAGTTTCTTCTTGTCCATAAAGGGGTTCACCCAATAGAAACCCGTCTGCTTGAAGGTGCCCCGATATTTGCCGAAGAACACCATGACGCGGGCCTCGTTGGGCTCCAGCTCCATATAGCCGGCAAGGGCGATGAGAAAGCACAAGCCCAGCACCACGCACCAGGCGATGCTGATACCCCACAGGTGTTCGGGCAACAGGAAAGAGCCTGCTCCCAACAGAGGTATCACGACCAAATGAAAGAACAGTACCGCAAAACCGTTGTAGGCCGGGCCTGCATAGTCATATTCCTTGTTTTCCATAATCGTTTGTTGCTGTCCATGACTGGCGGAGCCACAAACGTGTGGCTCCGGGTATGGCCTTCTGAAAAAAACAGAACTTTTATGCTTTCAATATGAGCCAGAGGCGCACTTCTCCCTTATCTTAGTCCTTCTTGCCCAGCACGTCGGCAGGGTTTATTTTCGAGATAGTGTCGCGCATGGCAGTGTCGCCCTTCAGATTTTCGAGCTTGTAATAGTCCATGAATCCCATATTGCCGTCGCGCAGGGCCTGGGCCAGTGCCTTGGGCACTTCGGCTTCGGCCTGAATCACCTCGGCACGGGCCTGCTGGGCGCGGGCCTTCATTTCCTGCTCCGTAGCCACAGCCATGGCGCGGCGTTCCTCGGCCTTGGCCTGGGCTATGTTCTTGTCGGCGTTGGCCTGGTCCATCTGCAGGGTGGCACCGATGTTCTTGCCCACATCAATGTCGGCAATGTCAATCGAGAGGATTTCGTAGGCTGTGCCTGCGTCAAGACCCTTAGAGAGCACTAACTTCGAGATGGAATCGGGGTTTTCGAGCACCTGCTCGTGGGTTTCGGCCGAACCGATGCTCGACACGATGCCTTCGCCCACACGGGCCAGAATGGTGTCCTCTCCGGCACCACCCACTAACTGGTGGATGTTGGCGCGCACCGTGACGCGGGCCTTGGCAATGAGCTGGATGCCGTTCTTGGCCACAGCAGCCACAGGGGGTGTGTCGATGACCTTCGGATTCACGCTGGTCTGAACCGCCTCAAACACATCGCGACCCGCCAAGTCGATGGCCGTGGCCTTCTCGAAGCTGAGGTCGATGTTGGCCTTCGAGGCCGACACCAAGGCGTGTACCACGCGCTGCACGTGGCCGCCTGTCATGTAGTGGGCCTCCAGGTTGTCGCGCGTGATGGTGCGCAAGCCGGCCTTGTGTGCCTCAATGAGCGAAGGAACAATCACGCCCGGCGGCACATTGCGGATGCGCATCAGGAACAACTGGACCAGCGAAATCTGTACGCCCGATACCTTGGCCGAGAGCCACAGGAAGAAGGGCACGAAATGAAAGAACACTGAAAGAAGGACAATGGCGGCAAATACCAAGCCTACCATCACAATAGGAGCTTCAAACATGATGCTTGTGTTTTTTGGGGTGGGTTAAACAGGTTGATATGTCCGTCTTCGCACCCTTCTCGGATGTCCGTCCTGCCGACGCACAGCCCGGTTGGAGCAATGGGCCGCACAGAGTGGCAGAGGGGCGCATCGATGAACGTGGCAAAAATATGGATTTATTCTGAAATCGGCGCGATGCAGCATCCTTTTTCGTTGCTCGGGGTTGAAAGCCGCAAGCAACCTGTCCCCTGAGATAGAAACCAATGAAGAAATAAACGAGTTTCGCAACTTGTCGATAAAAGATTACATACGTTCAAGGCACGCCCCGAAGGGGCATAAGCGCTTAGCCCAGGGCATCGCCCTGGGTAGAACAAGGCGATGAAGTGCGCCCTGCAAGGGCAAAAGCGTGTAGAATCATAGCCCTGTTTGCTTACGCTTTTGCCCTTGCAGGGCGCATTGGCGGCGGTCAACCAACCCAGGGCGATGCCCTGGGCTAAGCGCTTATGCCCCTTCGGGGCGTGCCTTGAACGCTTGCATTCACACATTTATCCAAAAATCCCGGTGCATTTATAAAAGTCGAGAGGACAAAGTGTTAAATTATTAGGCGAATCGTTTCACTATCCGGAAGATGAAGAAATAAACGAGTTTCGCAACTTGTCGATAAAAGATTACATACGTTCAAG
>JBJEAF010000259.1:0-1771 GCA_051868755.1 Alloprevotella sp. | reverse complement strand
CTACGACTTTGAGCACGACACTCCTCTTTCCGAACAATTACCACTATAATATATTGAGTACAATGAAACAACTACTGACTCTGTTCCTCTGCGGCCTCTTCGTACTGGCTGCTCCCGCCTGCGCCCAGCGCATCATCCAGAATCCCAAGGCTTTGGGCTGCCTGAATGTGTCGGGCGGCGAACTGAAGGCAAGCAAAGTGGTGTTTGCCGACACGGCCACCACGGTGCAGTTCACCATGGACTATCCCGCAGGCTACATTTTCCGCATCGCCGGCACCTGCTATCTGGTGGACGAAAACAACCGCCGCTACCTTGTGCGCTCGGCAGAAGGGCTGACCTTGGGCACATGGGTGACTTCGCCCGCCGACAGAGCCACTGATTTTACGCTGCACTTTGAACCCCTGCCAAAGCGCACGCGGGTGTTCGACTTTATTGAATACGACGGACAGAAAGCTTTCATGCTCTTGGGCATCCACGACAGCAAGCAGAAGTTGAAGATGAAGACGATGGAGAAACTCACCGATGCGAAGGCTTACCCCTCACTTGCCGACTGGTTCACGACCGACAGCGTGACCCTTCGCGGACGCATCGAGGGCTACAGTGCCGAGGCTGGATTTCCCACCCAGCTCGAAATGTCCTACAAAAGCGTGTTCGATAAGTATGATTTGGTCATGGTGGCCGACATACGCCCCGACGGCACGTTTGAGAAGCGATGGAAGGCAGACTTTCCCAAACGGTATTCATTCCGTTTGGACAAGGCGTTGACGGGCATGAGGTATCTCGAAGTGTTCGCCCGCCCCGGTGACACCATCGACGTGACCGTGCGCAAAGGCAACAACGGTCTGTATAGCTGCGACTACCACAGCGGCAGCAGCAAGGAGGTGGAGCGGTGGCTGAAGTCGGGCCTGGACTTCAGCGAAATCACCCAGCGAATGTCTTTCTTCGAAGGTACACCGCAGGAGGCCGAAGCCCTGGCAGAAAGGTTGTGGCGGCTCATGGCCTATCGCTTGCAGACGGTGGCCGCCCGCCACGGTTTCACGCCGACGGAAATGCAGCTGGCACTGGCCGACGCACAGGTGTACTATGCCACCGATGTCACAGACTACGCCACGATGAAAGGGTGGGACCTCAAAATGGAGACTGCCGCCGACAGCGCAGTGTATGCAACGCTCCGCGACACGGCATTCTACAGCCGGCTGCTGCGCCGCATCGACTTCGACAATCCGCTGCTCATGGCCAGCAACTACTACGACATTCTGATTAACCGCATACAATATGCCTGGCCCGTGCGTAGCGCAGGAGCCATCGTGGAACTCGTTGACGAGAACGACCAGTGGACCTATACGCCAGAAAGCATCTTGAAGGAAATGGAAAACCGCTATGCCTTGTGGCGCGGCATGATGGGCTGCACGCAGAACAACCTCATGGCGCAAGTGTGCAACTATCAGGAGATGTTGGGCGACTACAACTTGTGGCGCGAAAATGAAAGCAGTAAGGACCGCGTGTTGGCCGACCCTAAGCTCAGCGAAGAGGAGCGCAAACAGCAGGCCGGGCGCGTTCCCTGCCTGAGCAATGTGTTTCCGCGCTATGTATCTTCGTTCACCTACGAAGCCCTGCGCCGCCATGCGGAACAGTTCCACGCGGCCCGACAGGCCATGGCATCCTTCACTTCGCCCTTGCCCGAAGGCCGGCCCGCCGAACTCATCCGCTCGCTGCTGGCACGCTATCCCGGCCGCTACTTGGTGATTGACTTTTGGGGGATGGGGTGCGG
>JBJEAF010000258.1:2825-6700 GCA_051868755.1 Alloprevotella sp. | reverse complement strand
GGAACACCCCTTAAAGCTGTAATCTTTTAACTACAATTTTTGCAGATAAAAAGAAATGACTACATTTGCACTTAAGCAAATAAAAATTCATGACCCAAAACCTACACCCCGACACCCTGACCATCGACTTTGACTGCTTCAGCGATGCGCGTGGCGTGCTGACTGTCGAGCAGAACAGCGAGTGCAGCCGGCTGCCCTTTCGCGTGGACCGCGTGTTCTGGATAACCGATGTGCCCCAAGGCGCGAAACGCGGCAATCATGCCCACCGAACCTGCCATGAGGCATTGGTGTGCGTACACGGCAGCTTTCGGGTGAAGGTCGACAACGGGTGCGGACTGTCGTTTACCGCCCTGCTCGATTCGCCCCAGAAAGGGCTGGTGGTGCCCCCTATGGTGTGGTGTGAGCTGTTCGACTTCACACCGGGGGCGGTTTGCCTGTGCATGGCTTCGGGCGGCTACGACAAGGACGGTTATCTTGAAACCCGAGAGGAATGGCTGGAAGCCCTGCGGTAGGCAAAGGTTGGCTGTTCCCCTATCCCGCCCTCCCTCTCAATTATAGAAAATATGGAAGTTGTGGTAAAGCCATACGGCCCGGAATGGAAAACAGTGTGGGACACTGCCGTTGACGAAGTGCGCCAGTCCTCCTTTTTGCTCAAACGTGACTTTATGGACTACCACAGTGCGCGTTTCGCCGACCGTTCCCTCTTGCTGTTGAATGCCAAAGGCAAGGTTACAGCCCTGTTGCCAGCCTGTGAAAATCCGGCCGACAACACCCAGGTGGTGTCGCACGCAGGACTGACCTATGGCGGCCTGCTGCTCACGCCCGATGCCACCGCAGCCCAAGTAATGCAGTCGATGTACCTGTGCGCCGATTACTATCGCAGCTGCGGCTATGCCACGTGGGTCTACAAGCCCATGCCGCACATCTATCACCGCTATCCTGCCGAAGAAGACCTTTACGCCGTATTCCGCCTGAACGGACAGCTCAGCGCGCGCACCCTGTCGTCAGCCATCAGGCTCGATGCCCCCTATAAGCTGTCGGAACTGCGTCGCCGCAAGGTAAACAAGTTTCTCCGCGACCAACAGCCCGAACCGCTGTGTAGCGACAAAGTCCGGCATTTGCCAGCCTTCTGGCAGATGCTCGATGAGGTGCTCAGCACGCGACACGGCCGACATCCGGTACACACGCTCTCCGAGTTGCAACTGCTGTGCAGCCGTTTTCCCCGCGAGATAAGACTGCTCACGGTGTTTGGGACAGCAAGTCCGACGGCCGAAACGCCGCTTCTGGCCGGATGCCTGCTCTTTCTGTGCAGCCGCGTGGCACACGTGCAGTATATTGCCGCCAGCGATGAGGGCTGCCGCCTTTCGGCACTCGACTGGCTGCTGGCCGGTTTGCCCGAATGGCTGCATCGCGAAGCGCCGACAGCCGAATACCTGGACTTTGGCATTTCGACCGAACAGCAAGGCCGGTGGCTGAACGAAGGTCTTGTCTTTCAGAAAGAAGGCTTCGGTGCCCGCGCCGTGTGCTATGACACGTACATATTCAATTTATAATGTATAATGTATAATGAGGCCTGCGGCCCAGACATTGGCGCAGCCCTCATTATAAATTATACATTGTACATTGTACTTTATCACTAAAACCTAAAATGATTCCCTTCCTCCCTCTACAGTCCATCAATGCCAGCTTTGAGCCACAGCTTTCGCAAGCCGTGCAGCGCGTGGTGCAGAGCGGCTGGTATTTGCTCGGCGAAGAAAGCAAGGCTTTTGAAGGCGAGTTTGCCCGTTGGTTAGGAGCTTCATACTGCGTGGGCGTAGGCAGCGGACTCGATGCGCTGACATTGGCACTTCGCGCCATGGCCGGGTTGTATCACTGGCCCGCACATGCAGAGGTGATAGTGCCCGACATGACCTTTGTAGCCACAGCCGAGGCAGTGGTGTTGGCAGGCTTGGTGCCCGTGGTGGCTGAGGTAGATGACAACGCGCTGCTCACGGCCGGGAATGCCGAAAAGGTGCGTACCGCCAGAACCAAGGCCGTAATACCCGTACACCTCTACGGACATCCTGCCGACATGCCGGCACTGTGTGAATGGGCCGGGCAGCACGGACTTGTCGTGCTCGAAGACGCCGCACAGGCCCATGGTGCCGAAGTCTGCGGCAAGCGTGTGGGCTGTTGGGGACATGCCGCTGCCTTCAGCTTCTATCCCGGCAAGAACCTCGGAGCACTGGGCAATGGAGGAGCCGTTGTGACCGATGATGCAGACTTGGCCCGTCGGGTCCGCACGATGGCCAACTATGGTGCCCAAGCAAAGTATTGCCACGAGCTGCTGGGAGTGAACAGCCGGTTAGATGAGCTGCAAGCCGCCGCCTTGCGCGTCAAGCTGCAGCGGTTGGATGCTGACAACGAAGCACGCCGTCAGGTAGCCCGGCTGTATGCCGAAGGCATCCGTTCGCCTCATGTGGTCAAGCCCTATCAGGGCGAAACGCAGCGCAGTGTGTTCCACATCTACCCCTTGCGCTGCCTGCATCGCGATGCCTTGGCCCGCCACCTGGCGGCGCAGGGAGTGGAAACACTGGTCCACTACCCCCGCGCCTTGTCGTGGCAGCCGGCCTTGCAGCCCTATATAGCCAACCCCGCCGACCGGCACCCCAATGCCCGGTGCTGGGCCATGCAGGAGCTGAGCCTGCCCATCTCTCCCCTTGTCACGCCCGACGAGGTCAGCCACATCTGCGAAGCAATCAATCATTTCAATTTATAATTTATAACGTATAACGAGGCCTACGGCCCTGACATCGGCGTAGCCCTCAGTATACATTATAAAATATACATTATCATGACACTTGACATACTTATTTGTTCGCTAAACAAAGGAATAGTACGTGTTCAGGACGTACTCCTCCCCCAACAAGAGAACGTCAGGTATATAGTCTCCTACCAGTATACCGACGAGCGTTATCTCGACCTCATCCCCCCGTGCCTGCAGGCGCGAGGGGACGTATCCATCTATAAGTATAAAGGCCAGGGACTCTCGGCCAACCGCAATCTGGCACTCGACAAGGCCACGGCCGACCTGGTCATGTATGCCGACGACGATGCCCGCCTTCTGCCCGATACCCCGGCCATTGTGACCCAAGCGTTCGAGGAGAATGCACAGTTAGACGTAGCCTTCTTCTGCGCTTCGACCTATACGGGCAAACCCCTGAAGAACTATCCCGAACAACCGTTCGAGGTGTTGGCCATGCCCACCCAGTACTCAGTTTCGGCACTCGAAATGGTGTGTCGGCGTACGAAGGTACAGGGCAAGATCCGCTTTGACGAACGTTTCGGGCTTGGCACCCAGTTCCTCACCTGCGGTGAGGAGGAAGTGTGGATGGAGGATGCCTTGCGCGCCCGCCTTTGCATGCATTATTTTCCCAAAAAGATAGTAGAGACCAGCACGATGCTGAAGAAGTCACTGGTCTATGTCGACCCGGGCGTACAGCGCAGCCGGGGAGCCATAGCATACTATCGCTACCACGCCAATGCCTGGTGGATTTGCTTCAGATTTGCCCTCGAAAGTGCCCGCAAAGGCTACTGCCACTTCCTGCCCATGATGCGCCATTTGGCTGAGGGCATACGCTACATGAAGCGAACCGGCAGGGGGTGAATTTAAGTATTAAGTATTAAGTGTTAGTGATTAAGTAGCCTTAGCGCTATAAAACTTAATCACTAACACCTAATACTTAAAGAAAGCCTCATAACCTTATCCCTCATAACCTTAGTAGTAACATGACAACACAACAAAATGTTGTCCTCAGTTGTCCCCGTTGTCGTCATGAATAAAAATACGAAAACTAAGACAATTATAACCTAATAACCTAATAACCTAATAACCT
>JBJEAF010000258.1:0-2725 GCA_051868755.1 Alloprevotella sp. | reverse complement strand
TAACCTGATAACCTGCTAACCGGGTTCCCAATTATCATGACCATAGAGATCCTCGTATGCACGCTCGACGAAGGCATCAGCGACGTTGACGGTCTGTTGTTGCCGCCCCTGCCAGATGTGAAATATCTGGTGGCCTGGCAGCAGACCCACGACCGCCAGCCGCCGTTGCCAGCCCGGTGGACGCAGCGCAGTGACTTGCGTGTCCTGCCCCATGCGGGCAGCGGCCTCTCGCGCAACCGCAACTTCGCCCTGTCACATGCCGAGGGAGACTGGTTGGTCATAGCCGACGACGACAACCGCTACACCCCGGCCCACTTGCAGCACCTGCGCTGGGCCATTCAGCTTCATCCCGATGCCGCCGCCTTGCAGTTGCAAGCCACCGACTATGCCGGCCGGCCTCTGCGCAACTACCCCTCCCACGCCTACGAATACCACGACCGGCCTCGCGGCACCTATGTCGCTTCCTACGAGTTGGCCCTGCGGCGCGATGCCCCGCTTCCCGCCTTCGACACCCGTTTCGGTCTCGGCGCCAGTCTGGGTTGCGGCGAAGAAGAAGTGTTCATCCACCAGCTTGCCGCGTCGGGCCAGCACGTGTGGTACGAGCCGATGCCTTTAGTCATGACCGATGCCGCCAGCACAGGCACCCGCTTTGCCCGGTTGCCGGCCGTACAGCGCGCCAAGGGCGGTGTGCTGTGTCTGATGCACGGCCCGTGGAGTGCAGCCCTTCGCTGCCTCAAGTACGCCCTCACGCAGCCCCGGCTGCGGCCCGCCACCCGCTTCACCTCCCTGTGGCAAATGTTCAAAGGCATAGCCTATGTTCTCACTCATCATCCCCTACCATAACCGCGAGCAGTGGCTGCCCGCCACACTTCAAAGCCTGCTGGCCTCCACCTGCCGTCCGAGCCACGTCCTGCTGGTCGACAACGGCAGCACAGACCGTTCCGCACAGCTATGCCGCGACTTTGCCCGCGCCCACCCCGACTGGACTGTCAGCCTGCTCAGCGAGCCGCAGCCCGGAGCCTGCCGCGCCCGCAATGCCGCATTAGAGCGGGTCCGGACCGAATGGGTCTACTTCTTCGATTCCGACGACGAACTCTCCCCGCACTTCTTCGAGCGGGTGACCCGGCAGATAGCGGCCAGCCCGCAAGCCGACATCGTGGCCGCTGCTACCGTCATGACCTTTCCCGACGGCAGCACGCGCCGCAGGGCCGTCCAGCGCAACGCCTCCGTGTGCGACCAGATACTCACCGCCCAGTTGGCCACCCAGGGCCTCTTCGTGCGCACGCGGCTGCTGCGGCAGGCAGGAGGCTGGAACCCGGACCTTCAGAAATGGAATGATTGGGAGCTGGGCCTGCGTCTGCTGCTCATGCGTCCGCATGTCGTGTGGCTACCCGGTTTCTGGCACCGTATCCGGCAGCACCCCGACAGCCTCACGGGCAGCGGTTTCAGCCACACACTCCCCCAGCTGCTGGCCGCATTCGAGGCCGTACGCCTCCAGGTGTCTTCTCGCGGCGTGTGGCTCGCCGCCTTGGCAGCGCGTGCCGGCATCGTGTCAGCCCAGCTGCAGCGTGAGGGCAGCACCGACGAGGCCCGGCAGCTGGGCCGTTGGGCCGAGGGCGTATGCCGGCAGACCCCCCACCCTACGCTCTCCCGCCTGCTCTTGGCCGCAGTCCGGCGCTATGCGCTTGTCGGCGGACGGGGTGCATGGATGTTGGCCCGCACCCTGTTATGTAATGATTTAAGGGGTGTTCTATAAATTAGGCCGAGCTGGATGCTGGATTTTTAGAGATGACATTTGGATAAGATTGACTGCGTTAACTTCTTGACGGCTGAGGGTTATGCCTGTGGCACGCTCCGAAAGTCCCTTGCAATAGGCAGGTGAGGTGTCGAAGTAGTTCACCCCATGCCCGATGGCATAATCCATCAGGCGGTTCACCATCTCCTGGCCTGACTCTTCGTCCTGTCCCTCGCGTGCGCTGCGTCCGCTTTTTGAAGGCAGGCGCATCATGCCGAAACCGGGCAGCGACACCTTCTCACCTGTTTTCGGATGGGTGCGGCAGGTCATGTCATCACTTCCGCCTAAGTTATAGCCCCCCCCCTTATAACTTCTTGTATTCCTCATCACTCACTGGCTCCAACCATTCGTTTTTCTCTTCTCCTCTTGTCTTTACATGGGTTGCCAAGTGCTGAAACCACGAGTCGGCTTGTGCGCCGTGCCAGTGCTTCACGCCTTCGGGAATGTCAATAATGTCACCGGCCTGAAGCGGTATGGCGGGTTTGCCCCATTCCTGATACCATCCCCTGCCGCTGACGCAGATGAGGATTTGGCGGGCACCGTGATGAATGTGCCAGTTGTTGCGGCAACCTGGTTCGAAGGTAACGTTTGAATAGCCTTGGATAGTTTTCTCGTCTGTGGATAAGTTTTTTGGAACAATGGGTGCAAGATGGCTGTTGCCAGTGAAATACTGGGCATATCGCGTGTTGGGATTGCCTTTAGGCCAGTCGCCATGGCAAGCGTCGGCGGCATTGTCTGATTGGGAAAGACCGTTCACGGATAGATAGTTACAGAGCTGCTCTACCTGTTCTGCCGTATTTCCCATCATCACGGCTCCACGCTTGTGAGAAGCCAATTGTCGCTCTACACCTTTCATGGCAGAGAGGGCTGCCACGGTGACAATCTCACGGTCGGCTTCCGACAGTTGGTCACTGGCAAAGATGTCGCCGA
>JBJEAF010000257.1:0-6711 GCA_051868755.1 Alloprevotella sp. | reverse complement strand
TTCCGTGAGTTGGCCGTTTCTTAGATGCGCTTGTTGCGCCAGCGGGTACTGCCCATATAGGCAAAGCAGAGGATGAAGGTGAAGATATGGTAGACGTATTCGCTGAACCAGCACCAGGGCAGGCTCACGCGGCAGCCGAAGATGGCTACGCCTACATAGACGCAGTAGATGCTGAGCGAGATGCTCTCGAAGAGCAAGGCCGTGCGGGTGTTGCCCGTGCCGCTCACGGCATGCAGCAGTATTTGGGTGGGAATGGTGAGCAGGTAGGACGAGAGGAGTACGTAGAGGGCCGTCCGTCCGATTTCGACTAAGGAGTGGTCAGCTGTGAACAGGTGCATCACTGTGTCGGGAAACAGGCCGATGAGCACCAGCATGGGCACCAGAATGGCATAGCCCAGGCCGATTACGCGCCGCAGCACGGGCCACACGGCATCGGGCTCGCCCGCTCCCATCAGGTTGCTCACCAACGTGGTGGCGGTCGATGAGAGCGCGATGACGGTCATGAAGGTGAACGAGGATATGTTGCGGATAATGTTGGTGGCTGCCAGCTGGCGTTCGCCCAGATGCTCGACGCTCAGGAAGAACAGAAACCAGGTGCTGAGCGAGAGCACGTTTTGCAGCATGACGGGGCTGCCCAACGTGAGCAGGCGGCGCATCTGTGAAAGGCTGATACGTGGCAACTTGTCGAGGGCGTATTGGTGAAGGTTGACGTGCCGGCCCGTGTAGGCCACGAAGAAGAGCAGCGAAACGGCCTCGGCCAGCGTGCTGCCTATGGCGGCTCCGGCGATGCCGAGCTGCGGCATACCGAAATGGCCGAATATCAGGGCGTAGTTGAACAGCATGTTGCTGAGCACTAAGGCGATGCTGTTCAGTGTGAGGGTGCGGGTGTGGGTTGTGGCCACATAGAAGGCGCGGAAGAGGGCATTGACAAAGGCAAAGAGCAGGCCGAAGATGCGCCATTGCAGGTAGGTGTTGGCGGCCTCATATACGGCGTGGGAGCGGATGATGCTTTCGAGGATGCCGGGCGCGAGCCAGCGCGTGAGCATGAACACGAGGCAGGCCAGCACGGTGAGCAGGGCCAGGCTGTGGTAGAAGGTGTGGCCTATGTCGGCATAGTTGCCCTGTCCGTTGCGCCGGGCCATGATAATCTGTGCGCCGATGCTGAAGCCCAGTCCCACCATGAACACGGTGACGTAGAAGATGCCGCCCAGCGCGGAGGCTCCCAGCTCGATGGGGCCGACACGTCCCAGAAAGGCTGCATCGGTCATGCCGATGAGCTGTTCCATGAGCGTGCTGACCAGTATGGGCCAGGCTATCGCCGCTATTTGCTTGTAGCTATAGGTGTGCATGGTTGGATAGGTTAGTTGGTAGGTGTGTGCGGGTAAGGCCCGCTAAAGATGGAGCAAAAGCATACTATTACGCTTCTCTTTTAACGCTTTTGCCCTTTCAGGGCGCATTTGCGGCGGCCAACCTACCCAGGGCGTTGCCCTGGGCTATGCGCTCGTTGCCCCTTCGGGGCGTGCTTTGAACGCTTGTTTGTCGCCTGCGTCTGCTTGTTGGCAAATCTTCGTGGCGTGCTCTGAACGCTTGTTTGCCACTGGTAACTGCTTGCAGAATAAAACGGAGTCGTCAACTAACGCGTTTTACATAGAAATGGGCTGCACCCTTGGAATCGGTTGGGGTGCAGCCCATTACTTATTGGTTTATAAAGGCTGTGGGGAAGTCGGGTGGCTCCCCGTTGGGCCTGTTGTTATTTCTTGGAGCAGCAAGTGGCATCCTGGCAGCAGTTCTTGCACACTTCGGCCCATGCCTTGGCAACAGCCTTGTCGTAGGCCTTCTGAGCCTTGGCCTTGCCCTTGGCATCAGCCTTCTTTACGTTCTCGTAGAGGGTCCACAGGTCGTACTTGGCAGTAGCGTCCTTCTGGGCGGCAGTGAATGCTCTGGCCTTGTTCTCTACAGCGGCTTCTTCAGCTTCGGGAGCGTAAGCGTGCTTGTAACCCTTCACCTTGTTCCAGTTGCCACGGGTAAAGTCGGGGAACTCTACGCTGGCGCAGTTGTTGTCCATTGAGAGGCTACCCAGTTCGGCCAGACAGCACCATTCGGCGAGGTCGTAAACGTCCATGTCGAGGGGCAGACCGTTCTGCAGACAGTAAACCATACGGGCATCCATCATGTAGTCCATACCGCCGTGACCCATTTCGCGGCCCAGCTCGCCATACTTCTTGATGATGGGGCTTTCGTACTTCTTCATGAGAGCCTGGTATTCGGCTTCGGGCAGGAAGCCGTGGCTGCTCAGGTTGTCAACCTGGGGCTGTACGCCGCTGGCGCTGAGCTGGCTCTTGTCGAGTGCGATGGCTTCGGAGGGATACTTCGTGGCATAACCCTTCGTACCGGTGAGCTTGAACAGACGGTTGTAGGGCTGCGGGTTCATCACGTTATGCTGGATTTCAACCACCTTGCCGTCGGCAGTACGCATGAGGGTAGTGGTGTGGTCGCCGTTGCGATATTCCTTGCAGGGCTTGCCCGTCTTCTTTTCTACATACTCTTTGCCGTGAACCGACTTGGTGTCCATAGCCACGAGGGTGGTGAAGCGGTCGCCACGGTGGATGTTCAGACACTGTGCTACAGGACCGAGGCCGTGAGTGGCGTAAACGTCACCGCGGTTCTCCATGTTGTACTTCATGCGCCAGCCGAGCTTGTCGGGGTCGTTGGCGGGATTCTTCCAGTAGTAGTCCCAGAAGTCATCGAGGTTGTGGATGTAGGCGCCTTCTGCGCGGAGCACTTCACCGAACACGCCTGCCTGAGTCATGGCCAGGGCGTTGAGTTCGTAGTAGTCGTAGCAGCAGTTTTCGAGAATCATACAGTGCTTGCGGGTCTTCTCAGACAGGTTGATGAGGTCCCAGCACTGTTCGAGGTTCATGGCAGAGGGAACTTCGATGGCTGTGTGCTTGCCGTTTTCGAGAGCGCACTTGGCTACGGGGAAGTGGTGGTCCCAGTCGGTAGCTACATAGACGAGGTCGATGTCGTTGCGCTTGCAGAGTTCTACATAGCCGTTTTCGCCCGAGTAGATGGCTGCGGGGGGAAGTCCGGCATTCTTCAGATAACCCTGACAGGCTTCGGCACGGGCAGCTTCATAGTCGCAGAGGGCTACAATCTGTACACCGGGAATGTGGCAGAAGCGGTTAACTGCACCGGGGCCGCGCATACCGAGACCCACGAAGGCCACGCGCACGTTCTGGATTTTGGGAGCTGTGAGGTTGAGGACATCCTGCTGTCCGGCGGGGCGGGTAGGGGTGTCGACCACAATGGTTCCCTTGTTCCAATGCCACTTGGTAGAGGGTGACAGAGCCTGTGCGTCGGCTGTCTGCGTGCCCAGCGAGAGGGCAAAGGCGCAGGCCACAGCAAATAACTTGTTTAGTTTCATAGATAAATTAGATTGTTAGTGAATATGTTAATAAGGTTTTTCGATTCCATACCTTCACCCCTCCCCCAGGGCGTAGGTGGGGGAGGGGAAAAGGATTGGTAGGGGTGTCTTACATGGTGGCAATGTGCTCAAAGGCAGCCTGCACGAAGGGATCGTCGGGGTTGATGCCCTTGGCAATTTCGGCATACTTCGTAGCGTCAGCCTTGCTCGGCGTGTCGATGGCTACATAGTAGAAGAAGAGGTAGCGGCAAGCCTCGAAGCGGGCATTCTTGGCCTTGGCCTCCACTTCGGGGGCATTGCTTTCTTCAATCACCTTCTGGTAGTAGTCGCGCACGATGTCCATGGGAGTCTGCGAATCGGTGTTGTTCAGACGGGCCAGCTGCTGGTAGGCCAGCACAATGGGGAGGCGGTTCTCGCTGCCCGATTCGATGACAGCCTTGAATGCCTCGTCAGCCTTGGCGAAGAATTCGGCCTTCTTCTCGGGCGTGTTGTCCTGTTGCTGGTAAGCGGCCAGATACTTGGTGCCCAGCAGGTAGCGGTCGGACACGTCGGCCTTGTCGCCCAGCAGTTCGAGATATTTCTGGAACACGGCGATACCTTCTTCGGCCTGCTTGTTGCGCACGTAGAGGTTGGAGATTTCGTAGTAGTAGGAGCCGCGCTTGTTGACGTTCTCCTCCTTCTTCTTGTCCTCAGTCAGTGCGGGGAACTTGGCTTCGAGGTCAGCCACGGCGAGCTGGAAGTAGTTGATGGCTTCGGCGTAGTTGCGCTGTTCCTTGGCCAACTGTGCGGCAAAGTCGTAGTCCATGTAGAAGTAGACCGAGTCGGCGAACTGCTTGTTCTTGATGTAGGAAGCGGCCTCTTCGGCAGCGGCTACTGCTCCGTCGTAGTCCATGGCCAGCTCAATCTTCTTGAACTTGGCGAAGAAGTCCATACGCGGAATCAGAATGTCGTTGGGAGCCATGGGCTTGAGCACGGAAGCCACCTCAATCATCTTGTCGAGGTTGGTGTCGTCCTGTGCCGACATGGAGAAGAGAGCCTGCAGGTAGCTTTCGCACGAACCGATGTCGAGTTTGTCGGCCTCCTTCGGCGTAGCGTCATAGTAGGCACCGTAGTACTTCACGGCTTCCTTGTAGTTGTCGAGCTTGTAGTAGATGTCGCCCAGGTTGCGGTCGGCATCGGTAAAGGACGGGTCAATCTCCTTGATCTTGTTCAGTGCGTCGATGGCTACGTGCGGGTTCACGTTCTTGTAAACGAAGGCGTTGCGCTTCAGGGCGGGCACGTTGGTGGGGTCGATGGCGAGCACTTCGTCGAACTTCTGTCCGGCATCACCCCAACGCTGGGCCTTCATGAACACCTCGCCCGAGAACATCAGGCCGGGGATGTAGGTGGGATCGGCATCATACACTGCTTTGGCACACTGGCTGGCGGCGGGGTAGTTGTCGTGTTCGAGGAAGAAGGTACCTACAGCCACCAAGTCCTCTTTTTTGTTCTTGATTTTCTTGGAGAGCTGCAAGAACACCTTGTTGGCCTTTTCGGGGTCGTCCATGTTGAGCGACACCACTTGTTCGGCCATGGCCTGCCACTCAGGGTTCAGGGGCGGGCATTCATAACTCCTTTGGGCTTGCATGCTGCTCAGTCCCAGCGTGAGCAGGGCTGAAAGGGCAGCTGCGCGAAAAATGTTCTTTTTCATATTGCTGTGATTGTGTTGTTTGCTGTGTGGATAGCTGTTTCGCCGTTTGCGGGCGGCCAAAAGGCTGCACCCTGTCAAAAACCTTGCAAATATAGTAATAAATCAAATGAAGTTGACAAACTGTACTTATTTTTTGGCCTGTAGGTTCTCAAAAGCATTTTTGAGCGGGACTGTGGCAGGTGGGAGGACGTGGGCTGGAGCCTGAAGGTGGGCGGGTTGTCAATTGACGCTCACGTCCTTAATCTGCACGGGGGCGATGGGTAACAGCTGGGAGTTGTTGCAGATGATGGTCTGGCCCTTCTGGCCTTTGGCAAAATAATAGAAGCTGCGCAAAAAGCTCTTGCTGCGCGGGTCGGTGTGGATGATGTAGACGCTGCGCAGCAGGGGATAGTCGCCTGTGGCGATGTAGTACTGGAAGGGACGCACGTATTTGGCGAATTCGTCGGCCGTGCGGCTGATGCGCATGACCTTGACATCGAGTTTGGAGAAGTCGGCCAGCGGTGACTGGCTGTTGCCTTTGAGCCAGTTGGTGCCCACCACGCCAATCAGCTTCGGGTCGCTCTTCACCATGTCGATGACGGCCAGGTTGGTGCCGCCTTCTGAGGCATAGACGTTGCCCTTCAGGTCCTGGCCCTGGCAGAGGGAGTCCTTCATGAAACGTACGGTGCTCGAACCGGAGTGGTCGAACACGACTTTGATTTCGCCTTGCTGACTGTGGTACTTCAGTTGTTCCCAGCGGGTGATGCGTCCGCTCACAATGCCCTTTACCTCATCGAGTGAGAGCAGGGAGTCGGGATTTTCCTTGTTGACAATCAGGGCAATGGCATCGGTGGCAATGAGCGAATAGTTCACGCCCAGGTGGTGGCCCTCCACTACGGTGCGCTCGTTCTCGCTGAGCGGACGGGTGGCGATGCAGCAGCGCAGGCTGTCGCTGACTAAAAGGCGCAGGGCAGAGTCTTCGCTGACGAATACCGGTTTCATGTTAGCTTCGGCGTTGGCCATGCCGAAGGTGTCGGAGAGGTCCTGCATGATGGGTTGGAGGGTTTCGTCGGCGGCAAACTTCACATCGTCATCTTGCAGCCAGTTGGAACCGCTGTTCGATGAGTTGCCGCAGGAGCAGGGCAAAAGCAGGCTGCCGATTCCCAGCAGTGCCAGTAGAATGTGTTTCGTTTTCATGTCTTCGTTGGGTTTGTGTTGCCTGTGGCGCATGGATAGGGTTGTGCCGTGGCAGGCTTTGACGGCAAAATTATAAATAAATACTGCTTGGCCCTCCATTGGCCGTACAAAATTTTCTCTTCTGTGCGCAGGGTGTCCGGACTTGTCTGTTCTGGTCCGTTCGTTCTCCTCGCTTGGAAGGTATGATTCTACATGCCGAGTAGTTTCGGCTATGTGCCGAGTTGTCGGTTCTAAGTGCCGAGTTGTTTCCTTTAGGGTATAAGTTTTATTTATTATAAGCGTTCAAGGCATGCCCCGGAGGAAAGCACCGAAACGCTTCGGATAACGAGGCGTTCAAGGCACGTCACGAGAACAAGCGTTCAAGGCACGCCCCGGAGGGGCAAAAGCGCATAGCCCAGGGCATCGCCCTGGGTGTGTTGAC
>JBJEAF010000256.1:0-6724 GCA_051868755.1 Alloprevotella sp. | reverse complement strand
GTTTCAGGAGGTTTCAGGTTTCAGGAGGTTTCAGGTTTCAGGAGGTTTCAGGTTTTCAGAAAGTTTCCTTATGCGGAATGATGAAGGGTTGGAGCGTGCCGCTTTCCTACTCCACTCGGCCGGGATAGGCTTCAAGTGCCTTTTTCAGCACGACGAGTGCGCGCTGCAAGTCGTCCTTGTTGAGCACGTAGGCGATGCGCACCTGGTTGCGTCCTGCACCGGGGGTGGTGTAGAAGCCTGCTGCGGGGGCCATCATCACGGTTTCGCCTTCGTAGTTGAAGTCGGTGAGACACCAGGCACAGAACCGCTCGGCGTCGTCGACGGGCAGCTGGGCCACAGTGTAGAATGCGCCCATGGGGATGGGCGAGTAGACTCCGGGGATGCGGTTCAGACCGTCAATCAGGCATTTGCGGCGCTCTACATACTCATCGTAGACTTCACGGGCGTAGTCTTCGGGCTCGTCCATCGATGCTTCGGCGACTAACTGTCCGATGAGCGGAGGACTCAACCGGGCCTGGCAGAACTTCATCACGGCCTTGCGCACTTCGGCGTTCTTCGTGATGAGGGCGCCGATACGTATGCCGCATTCGCTGTAACGCTTCGACACGGAGTCGATCAGCACCACGTTCTGCTCCACGCCTTCCAGGTGGCAGGCCGAGATGTAGGGCGATCCGGTGTAGATAAATTCGCGGTAGACCTCATCGGAGAAGAGGTAGAGGTCGTACTTCTTCACGAGGTCGCGAATCTGGTTCATCTCGCGCCGGGTGTAGAGGTAGCCGGTGGGGTTGTTGGGGTTGCAAATCAGGATCGCACGGGTGCGCTCGTTGATCAGTTCCTCGAACTTTTCGACTTTGGGCAGGCTGAAGCCTTCTTCGATGGTCGTGGCAATGGTGCGGATGTGCGCACCGGCTGAGATGGCAAATGCCATGTAGTTGGCATAGGCGGGTTCGGGCACGATGATTTCATCGCCTGGGTTCAGACACGAAAGGAAGGCGAAGAGCACTGCCTCTGAGCCTCCGGAGGTGATGATGATGTCGTCGGCTGTGAGATGGATGTTGTATTTCGCATAGTAGTGTGTGAGCTTCTCGCGATAGCTTCGGAAGCCTTGGCTGGGGCTGTACTCCAACACTTTGCGGTCTATGTGTCGCAATACGTCCAAGCCGGCCTCGGGGGTAGGCAGGTCGGGCTGTCCTATGTTGAGGTGATAAACATGGATGCCGCGATCCTTGGCTGCTGTGGCCAATGGCGCCAGTTTGCGGATTGGTGATTCGGGCATCACCACGGCTCGTTCTGAAATTTTTGGCATAACTAAATGAAATAAGTGTGTTGGGAGTTTGTAGTTTATAGTTTAAAGCTTGTAGGGATAGTGTTGGGATTTTATAGTTTAAAGCTTATAAGGATAGCCACTGAGCGCATGATTACTGCGCTTCATAGTGACCTTATAAACTATAAACTCTTCAACTTTAAACTTTTCTCCATAAACTTTCAGCTTTCAACTATAAACTCTTCAACTTTAAGCTTTTCTCCATAAACTTTTCTCCTACACGTATCTGCGCACGAAGTTCTTTCGCTGCAAACGTCGGGACAGGTGGTTGCGCAAACCGCGCAGGGGGCGCAAGGCGTCTGACAGCGGCACGTACAGTCCGAACCGGCGTTCCTTCAGGGCTTTCAGGCTGCGGCGCAGCGACAGGACGGGGGCCGTGATTACCGTTGTACACAGCAGCAGGACCACGGCATCGAACCACAGGCAGGCGGAGTTGTAGGTGTCTGAGAGCATATCGGCGGCCACGCGCCACCCGACATAGGCACCGCCTGCCAGCATAAAGAGCCACAGGCAGACATCGGCGATGCGCTCTCGCCACAGGTAGCGGCGGGCACGGGGCGGATAGTGGCGCGCTGCTTCGGCATGGCGCACCCGCTGTGCGCGCAGCCATGACGTGACGGGCATGTCTTCGGTAAGGCGGGTGTCGGGCGATGCGAGGAAGGCGGTGCGGCGGGGGTCTGCCTGACACGTGGCGTAGAGGTCTTCTTCGCCAAATGGCAGGCAGAGGCTGTCGGAAAAGCCCGGACTGGCGACGAAGACGGAACGGCGCACGGCGAAGTTGGCCGTTTCGCAGCCCAACACCACGCCCGACTCGAAGGCCTGCAAGCGCAGGTTGAACTGCTGCACGCGCTCCAATATGGCACGGCGGGCGGCCCAACTGCCGTCGTCTTCATAATTATAGTAGGCCTCGACGAAATCGAGTTCCGCGCCCAGGTTCTCGGCGTAATGCTGCAACCAGTCGAGGGTGTCGGGCGAGGTCTCGGGATTCACCACAATCACCCAATCGCTCCAGGCTGCCTTGATGCCCAGCGTCAGGGCCAGCTTGCGCAGTTCTATATGGCGCGATGTGGCCGGCACGAAGGTGCTGCGCAGGTTGGGATGTTCCTGCTGCAAGTGTCTGACGTATTCCGCCGTGCCGTCGTCCGACAGCTGGTCGGCAACAATCACTTCGAACTTGCCTGCATAGCGTTGGGCCAGCAGACGGGGCAGCTGGAACTGCAAGTCGGCCAGCTGGTTGCAGGCCGGCACGACGATGCTTACCTTGGGATAGGCTGCCTTGCCTCTTGTCTGCCCGCCGTAATAGGCATCGTGGGTTGCGACTTCTACCTGCTGGGCCTCATGTTGCCAACCGGCATATTTGGCCGCCAGACCGCCCCGATGCCAACGCAGCACGTAGAGCAGCACCACCAACAGCGCACAGAAGGCTACAACCGCCACAGGGAGATAGTCGGGACGTGTGAAGTGAAACTCAAACATAGATGCCTCCTCCTTTTATTTCATTGTCATCAGACATTGCGCGCTACCTGAAAGCTCCCTTGCCTGAAAGCGGCACAGACGATGGCGGTGGCTACAGCCACGTTCAGGCTTTCGCCCGTAGCGCGTCCGGGCGGATAGCTGGGTATGTAGAGCCGCCTTTCAGCCAACTGCGCGACGGCGGGCGAAATGCCCCGGCCCTCATTGCCCATGACCAGCACGCCCTGTGGCTGCAAGGTCTGGGCGTAGAGGTTCCGGCCGTCGAGGAAGGTCCCGTAGACTGGCACATCGGCAGGCAGGCGGCGCAGGAAGTCGGGCAAGTCGAGGTAGTGCACCCGGACTCTGCCCACCGAACCCATGGTGGCCTGCACGACCTTCGGGGCAAAGACATCGGCCGTGTCGGGCGAAGCAAAGAGGTGGGTGATGCCGAACCAGTCGGCCAGCCGCACGATGGTGCCCACATTGCCGGGGTCCTGTACGCCATCGAGTGCCAGACAGAGTTCGGAGGCCGGCAAGTGGGCCAGCGTCTCGCCCGCCACGTCACTCCACGACGGACGTTCAAACACGGCCACGGCTTCGCGCGGTGCGCGCAAGAGCGACAGGCGTCCTATGTCGTCGGGGGTCACTTCGTGTACCTGCCGGACCTGCTGCAAGGCGGCTGCCGGCACGCCCTGCAAAAAGTGCGGCGTGGCATATAGCTGGCGGCAGGGCAACAGCGTCAACAGGTCGGCCACGGCCTTGGGGCCTTCTGCCACAAAGCTCCGCTCTGCATCACGAAACTTCTTCACGCTGAGCGAGCGCACGTATTTTATCGCATTCTTCGTTACCAATCTGAGGGGATGATTAGTTAGTAAACCGCGCAAAACTACAAAGTAAATTCCACATACCGGCACTTTGCCGGCAGTTAAATGCACACGGCCATGCGGCCGGAGGCCTTGTCATGCGCTCCATGGAGCATGGCTGCGGGCCGTTCGGCCTCCCCATATTGTATGGCTGCAACGTGAAGCCAGCGTACAGGTGTACGAAGAACTGTCTGGTCAGGATCGGTGTTTTGAAAGGATACGGACACAACTCTCACGGATTTTGCCTACATTTGCGGCATCCTTGCTATGGATACGACCTCATAAAATCCCACCGAAGTTGAAACTGAAGATATACGAAGCCTCGGCAGGTTCGGGCAAGACCTACCGTCTGGCACTGGAATACATAGCGTTGGCACTCCAATCGGGTGTGCCGTCGGACTACGCGCACATTCTCGCCGTCACCTTTACGAACAAGGCTACAGGCGAGATGAAAGACCGCATCCTGACCCAGCTGTATAATGTGGCGAAAGGAGGACTCGACAGGGGGTTCATGAATGACCTGCTCCAACGGATGCAGCTGCCTGCCGAAACGGTGGCGCGGCGTGCCCAGGCCACCCTGCACGCCATGCTCCACGGCTACGACCGTTTCCGGGTGGAGACCATCGACTCCTTCTTCCAGTCGCTCCTGTCCAACCTGGCCCACGAGCTGAACCTGACGCGCGGCTTCAAGGTTGACCTCGACACCGAGGAGGTGGTGGGCAGGGCGGTCGACCGCATGCTGCTCAGCGTGGGGCGCAGCGACAAGGCCGGCCAGCGCACGGCCAGACTGGTGGGCGACTACATGAGGGAACACATCGAGGACGACAAGGGCTGGAACATTGCGCGCGAGATGAAGGCTTTTGCCATGCAAAACCTCTTTCGCGACGAATATCTGCAAAACGAAAACGAACTGGACGCGCTGCTGCACGATGTGGCAACCATCAACGCCCTGAAGGGGGAACTGCGCCAGATTGTCGGCCAAGCCCGCGGCAAGCTGGCCCAGGCGTCCGCGCCCCTCGAACAGCTGCTCACGTCGCCGCCCGACGGGCTGGACGCCACGAAGCTCAAGTCCCACAGCGGACTGGGCAAGCTGGCTGCGGCCCTGCTGCAAGGCGACTGTACGGCCGAGCCTAATGCCACCATGCTGAAGGCGGCCGACCAGGCCGATGCCTTGCTGAACAAGTCGCTCCAGCAGGACAGCAGCTACCGCGCCTATGCCGAAGAGGTGGCACAGGCCATCGCCCACGCCCTACAGGCCCTCGGACAGTGCGCCCTGCCGCTGTCTACCAGCGAACTCATGCTGGGCAAGCTGTCACCGCTGTGCCTGCTCGGGGCCATCGCGCGCGAGGTAGGCTGCATCAACGCCGAGTCGGGCAGTTTCATGCTGGCCAAGACGCCCGACCTGTTCAACAAAATGGTGCAGAAGGAGGATGCCTCGTTTGTGTTCGAACGCACCGGCACGACCTTCAACCATATCATGATCGACGAGTTTCAGGACACGTCGCGGCTACAGTGGAACAACTTCAGGCGGCTCATGCTCGACAACATGGCCCAAGGCGACGGCTGCATGCTGGTGGGCGACGTGAAGCAGAGCATCTACCGCTGGCGCGGCGGCGACTGGAGCATATTGGGAAACATGGGCAGCGAAATGGCCCGGACGGGCATTGACATCGACACCGAACCGCTCGACACGAACTACCGCAGCCAAAAGCAGGTGGTGGACTTCAACAACAGCTTCTTTGACTTTGCCTGCAAACGGGTGGACCAGGCCAACCAGGACGAAGGGCTGGCACACACTGACGAGCTGCAACACATCTACGCCCACGTGCGCCAAAAGGTGAAGCCCAAGGCCGAAGCGGGCTTTGTGCGCGTGGCCGTGAACGGCAAGAAGACGACTGACGAAGAGGTGCTGGAGGATATGGCCGCGCAGATTGAGCTGCTTGCAGACGAATGGGGGGTGCCCTACGGCGAAATGGGCATCCTGGTGCGCACGAAGAAAGAGACGCAGCACATCATCGAACACTTTGCGAAACAGCACCCCCAGATTCCGCTCACCAGCGACGAAGCCTTCAAGCTGACTGCCTCGCCCGCCGTCATGCTGCTGGTCCATGCCCTGAAATACCTGGCTGACCCCGGCAACACGGTAGCGCGCGAGGTGTGCATGAAGATGGGACAGACCCTGCGCGCACCCTTCGGCCGCGAGGCTCTCGGACAGCTCGACTCCCGCCGCGAGATGTGGCTGAAGCTGCCGCTCTATGAGCTGTGCCAGCGGCTGCTGCGCCTCTTCGCGCTGCCCCAAGCCGAAGCGAAGGGCATGGGACAGTCGGCCTATCTCTATGCTTTTCTCGACAAGGTGCTGGACTATGTGGATGAGCACGGCTCTGACGTGCCCGACTTTCTGGAGCACTGGGAGGCTACGCTGTGCCGGCAGTCGGTGGCTGTCGGCACGAACGATGCCGTCTACATCATGACCATTCACAAGTCGAAGGGGCTGCAACGGCACACGGTGCTGCTGCCTTTCTGTAACTGGAAGCTCGACCGTGACTTCCCCGACGACATGTTGTGGTGCAGCACGGCCGAACTGCCCGAACCTTGGAACAGGCTGCCACTGGCTCCGATCGGATGCTATGCTTCCAAGAAGGTGAAGCTCTCGGCCTTTTCCCCTTACTACCGCCACGAGCACTTGCAGCAGCGCATCGACAGCATGAACGAGCTGTATGTGGCCTTCACCCGCGCCGAAGAGAACCTGTTAGTGTGGTGTAAGGCCGAGAAGAACACGGTGGGCGAACTGGTCGATGCGTTTGTCAACCCGAAACGGGATGCGCCCCGTGCCCAAAGCGCTGCCTCACGGGGGCAGTCACCAGCGCAGGCGAAGGCCGACACGGTACAGGTGTACGGCCAGCTGCAGCCGTTCCGCTCCAAAATTGCAGCCGCTACGACCGATGCCGGCTGCCACAATCCGCTGGTTCCCTCGCGCATCGACAAGGTGCAGGTAAACCTGTTTGACTCGCCGACCCAAGTGGTGTTCAAGCAGTCCAACCGTGCCCGCGACTTTGTCAGCGAGCTGCACAGCGAAAGTGGCGAA
>JBJEAF010000255.1:0-6734 GCA_051868755.1 Alloprevotella sp. | reverse complement strand
TTAACAGGAAAGACCGCCTTGATCACCGGCGCTGCCCGCGGCATCGGCAAGGCTATTGCACTGAAATTTGCCGAAGAAGGCGCCAATATCGCATTCACCGACCTGGTGATTGACGAAAATGGCGAAGCCACCCGTCAGGAAATCGAAGCCAAGGGCGTGAAGTGCCAGGCTTACGCTTCGAACGCAGCCGACTTTGCCCAGACCGCTGAGGTGGTGAAGAAGGTGCACGAGGATTTCGGCTCCATCGACGTGCTGGTCAACAATGCAGGTATCACCAAGGACGGACTCATGATTCGCATGACCGAACAGCAGTGGGATGCCGTTATCGGCGTGAACCTGAAGTCGGCATTCAACTTCATCCATGCCTGCACCCCCATCATGATGCGCCAGCGCGGCGGCTCTATCATCAACATGGCTTCGGTCGTTGGCGTTCACGGCAATGCCGGACAGTCGAACTACGCTGCTTCGAAGGCCGGCATGATTGCACTGGCCAAGAGTGTGGCCCAGGAAATGGGCAGCCGCGGCGTGCGTGCCAATGCTATCGCTCCGGGCTTCATCGAGACGGCCATGACGGCAGCTCTCTCTGAAGAGGTGCGCAAGGAGTGGATGAAGGCCATCCCCCTGCGTCGCGGCGGAAAGCCCGAAGACATCGCCGATGTGGCCACCTTCCTCGCCTCTGACTTGGCCAGCTACGTGACGGGCCAGGTGATCCAGGTTGACGGTGGCATGAACATGTAACCGGTGCGCCGTACGCAAGTTTCCTCCATTGGGCCGCAAGCATTCCAAGCTTGTTTGCGACCCAATGGATTTTAGTTTTTTCCACTTGGGGTACTGTGCGCAGCACACTAACCCGTTTATCCAGCAAGTTACTTCCGTGCAAGTACTCTACGAAGACAACCACCTCATCATTGTAAACAAGGAGCCGGGCGAAATCGTACAGGGCGACAAGACCGGCGACCGTCCGCTGTCGGAAACGGTCAAGCAGTATATCAAGGAAAAGTACGCCAAGCCCGGACAGGTGTTCCTGGGCGTGGTACACAGGCTCGACAGGCCCGTCAGCGGTGTGGTGGTCTTTGCCCGCACCAGCAAGGCCCTGGCCCGGCTGAACGCCATGTTCCAGCAGGGGCAGGTGCGCAAGTGCTATCATGCCGTGGCCTGTGAGATGCCCGCCGAGCCGCAACGCACGCTGGTGCACTGGCTCACCCGCAACGAGCGGCAGAACAAAGCCTACGCCCACGACCGGCAGGTGGCTGGAAGCAAGCAGGCTGTGCTCGACTACACGCTGCTGGCCTCCTCGGAGCGTTACCACCTGTTGGAGGTGAATCTCCATACGGGCCGCCACCACCAGATCCGCTGCCAGCTCGCTGCCATTGGCTGTGTCATCAAAGGCGACCTCAAGTATGGGGCTCGCCGCTCCAATCCCGACGGCTCCATATCGCTCCATGCCCGCCACATCGAGTTTGAGCACCCTGTGAGCCACCAGCTCATCTCGGTCGATGCCCCTTATCCCGAAGGGGTCTGGAAGGTGTTTGGCGAAGCACTGCCCGGTTCGGAATCCCCTGAAGCGCAGGATTAGCTTGATGGGTGGAAACGCCTTCGCGCCTGACGGCCCATATCCCAAATGCCGCCTTGTTGTTCCGTTGGTTCGGAACAGCAAGGCGGCATCTGTGTTGGATGGCCTGGTTTCAGGCCGGCCACAACTCGGCACTTAGGGAGAACAACTCGGCATGTAGGATTTTCTAAGCGACACTTAGAAAAATCAACTCGGCATGTGGTCCGGCTTCCTGGCGTGAGGCGGAGTGCAGCGGTGTGCGTCAGAGGGCTTCGGGCAGCAGCAGCGAGCTGTCGCCGTAGCTCAGGAAGCGGAAGTCGTGGCTGAGCGCGTAGTCATAGATGCGCCGCCAGTCGTTGCCCACCAAGGCCGAAACCAACAGTAGCAGGGTGCTTTGCGGCTGGTGGAAGTTGGTGACAATGCCGCGCACGATGTGGTAGTGGTAGCCCGGAGCGATGATAATCTGCGTGGCGGTGTGCAGCACGGGCAGCTCGTGGCGCACCATGTAGTCGAGCAGGGCTTGCAGCGACTCGCGCGCCGTGGGCAGTGGACGGCCCGAGGCTTCCAGCTCATAAGGCATCCATTGCGGCACATGCAGGTCATCGGGGGTGGCATCGGGATTGTCGTGGGTGAGGATGCCGATGTAGTAAAGGCTTTCGAGCGTGCGCACCGAGGTCGTGCCCACCGCTATGCAGCGGGCCTCGTGGGCCAGCAGCCGTTCGATGCTTTCGCGCTTCACCGCGATCCATTCGGCGTGCATGGCGTGTCCGCCGATTTCGTCGGCCTTCACCGGCTTGAAGGTGCCCGCCCCTACGTGGAGGGTGATTTCGTTCCGTTCGATGCCCTTGTCATCCAGCTCGCTGAGCACCCGTTCGGTGAAGTGCAGTCCGGCGGTCGGTGCAGCCACCGAGCCTTTCACTTTGCTGTACACCGTTTGGTAGGTGCGCAGGTCGGCAGGTTCGGTGTCGCGGTTCAGGTAAGGCGGAATGGGCAGCTCGCCGATGGCTTCGAGCACTTCGGCAAAGGTCACAGTGTCGTCCTGCCAGCTGAACAAGACCTCGTGGCCCGTGCCGCTCAGCCCCCGCCGTTCGGCAGTGAGCGTGAGCTGTTTCTGTCCCACTTGGATGGGGCGTTCCAGCTTGCTCTCCTTCCACTTTTTCAGGTTGCCCACCAAACAGGTCCACGACACCTGGCGCGTCGAGGCGAAGTTGACCTGATAGTCGAGCGGCGTGTGCGGTTCGAGACAGAACACTTCGATCAGTGCGCCTGTGCTTTTGTGAAAGTGCATGCGCGCCTGGATGACCTTGGTGTTGTTGAAGACCATCAGCTCGCCCGCAGGGATGTATTGCGGCAGGTGGTGAAAAACGTCCTCGCTGATTTCGCCCTGACGGTAGAGCAGCAGTTTCGACTCGTCGCGCACGGCCTTCGGGTATTTGGCTATGCGGTGGTCAGGCAGCGGGTAGTTGTAGTCGGCAATGCGGATGTGTTTGGGTTCGGTCATAATGTGCGGGCACGCGTGGTGTGTGCCGGATTTGTAGATGGGTGCAAATGGGGGGGGAGGCAGCGTCGGGCGGCGTGTCGCTCAGCGCATTTTCTTCTCTCCATTCTGAATGTAAATGCCCTTGGCCGGGGCTTGGAGGCGGCGGCCCGACAGGTCGTAGAGACTTTGCGGGGCAGGTCGCTGAACTTCGGCGGGCTTGAGGCCGGTGGGCACTGTCACCTCATCGACCAGCGTGAAGCTGTATTGGCAACCCGTGTCGGTGGTGTTGGTGCCGCCGCCCCAGTTGAAGACCTTCCAGCCCTGGCCGGCGTTGTTTGTCTGGTTGAACTGCGAAGTGCCGCTCACCAGGATGTAGTAGCCTGAGGTGGCCGCCTCCTTGAACTCCCAGCCCGCAGCAGGTTCGGTGGCGGTGGTACTGAGTGCCGTGTTGTTAGCGGCTTCGGGAGAGACGTACGACAGGTCCTGCCGGTTCACGATATTGAAGGAGCCGTCGTCCCGCGCTTCAAACTTCCACACCGAGGCATCAGTGGCGGTAGTTTCGCCCACCAAGTGCTGGCCTACGCCCTGCGAGGTGGGGTAGCGGTTGCCGCGCAGCGGGGTGCAGAACTCGTACCAGTAGGTGTGGGTGTCGGTGCTGAGCTTCGGTGCGGAGGGCAGTTCGACCTCCTCAAACAGGTATTTGCAGCCCGTGTCAGTCGTGTTGGTACCGCCGCCCCAGTTGAAAATCTTGTAGCCGTTGCCCGCATTCGTCTGGTTGAACTGCACGGTGCCCGAGGTGATAATCACGTAGCCAGGTTCGCCCGTCTTCTGCAAACTCCAGCCCGCAGCGGGTTCGGCAGCCGTGGTGGTGAGTGGCTTGTTGTAGTCAGAGGCCGGCGAGATGTACAGTCCGTCGTCGGCGTTGACGATGTTGAACGTGCCGTCGGTGCGGGCCACAAACTTCCAGGTGGCCGCCTTGCCGGCAGTTGTTTCGCCGGTCAGCGCCTGACCTTCGCCCTGTGAGGTAGGGTAGCGGCTGTCGCGGTAGGGCGTGTTGAAGCGGTAGCACACCGGTTCGCTGTCGGTGTAAGCCTTGGGCTGGTTGATGCCGGTCGTTTCGAGCTTCTGCTTCAGCGCGTCGAGGGCGGCTGTGAGGTCGGCAGCCTGCTGGTTGCGCTCGGCCTCAGTGAGCTGCTGCGACAGGGTGGCGCGCACCTCATCGACCTTGCTTTGCGCCTCGGCTGCCAGTTCGGTGGGGTAGTAGCCCACACCGTCGTTACAGTGCTGCACGATGTAGTTCTCAGCCTCGTCGAGGGCATTGGCCACGGCCTCGGATGCGGCATCCAAGCACTGGTTGGGCGAGTAGACGATACCGTCGAGTGCGTTCTTGCCCTCGGTGTCGGTCAGCACGAAAGTGAACTGCCACTTGTCGCGTCCGGTGCCGCCGTTGTTCACGTGCGGCAACCGCATGAACACCTTGTTCCAACCCGCCTTCAGCGTGAGCTGCACCACGGGGCGTGCCGTGAGGTTCTCGTTGGTCAGGCCCGTGCCGGCCTGGTCTTGCTGGATAGCGGCATCGGGCTGTTCCCACGTCGGGGCGGGAATCTCCACGTCGTTCAGCCAGATCTTCGAGCCGCGGCGGTCCCAGGCACCGGCGGCCGGGGCCTTCTCGTTGCCCGAGCGGCTGTAGGTGTAGAACTCTATCTGTGCGCCGGCCTGCTGTTCGACGGGCGAGTACACGTAGGTCCAGGCGTAGGCCGTCTGGTTGTTGGCCGGATTTGTGAAGAATGACGGAATGGTCGGATGCCAGATGTGGCGCAGGTAGATGCCCGCTCCTGTGGCGGGGAAGCTGGTGTAAGTCTTGCCTTCATAGGTGAAGGTGTGTGGCAGGATTTCGTCGGTACACAGTTCGGGTGGCAGGGCCAGCGCGTTGTTGCCGTTGTTCGGGAAAGGTTCGGTGATGCGCCAGTGCACATTGCTCTGCTTCACATAAGGGATAGGTTCGTTCTGCAGGGAGTGTGCCTTGTGGAAGAGGAAACGGCGTTCGAAGTCGGCAAACTCCTCGTACTCCTCGCCCGCATTGGGCAGGGTCGTTCCCCCCGCCTCGATATACTGCTGTCCGCCGCCGTACCAGGCCCTTTCGGCCGAGGCCAGGATGTTGGCGTAGATGTTGTTTTGCCGCACGATGTCGGTCTCGGTCGGTGTCTTGGTGTCATTCCAGGCCGCACTGATGGTACCGGCCACGTCGGCGGTGCCCTGCTGCGTGTAGTAAATGTTGCTCCGGTAAATGCCCACCACGTCGGCATACACGTCGAAGTGGTTGGTGTAGTTGTAGCGGCAGTCAATGTTGGGCAGTCCGCTCACCACCTTGCCGGCGGTGGCCCACATCTGTGTCATGTCACACTGCTCGGCCGTGGGCGGTCCGGCCACGAGGCGGTTCCACATGACCACCTTCTTGCCCTTGGCGCGCACGTAGTCGGCCATGGTTTTCAGGAAGTCGGGGTAGGTGATGGTCACTTCGTCACCGCCAATGTGGATGTATGGAGCATGGGGGAATACCTCCACCACCTCATCGAGAATCGTCTTCAGGGCCTCCACGCCCTGGTCGCTCTGCATACTGAAGCCCATGGCCTTGGTGAACACGTCGCTGTGGCCGGGCATGTCGATTTCGGGGATGACGGTCACGCCGCGCTCAGCCGCATACGCCTCCAGTTCACGACACTGGTCCTGCGTGTAGAATTGTCCGGCATAGCGAATCATGTTTTCGTCGGCCGTGAGCTGCGGATAAGCTTTCACTTCAAAACGCCAGGCCAGCTTCTCGGTGAGGTGCCAGTGGAACACGTTCACCTTGAAGCGCGCCAGCTTGTCTATTTCGTTCTTCAGCTCCTCAAACGACAAGAAGGAGCGGCCCACATCGTGCATGAAGCCGCGCACCTTGAAGGCAGGCCAGTCGGTGATGCTCAGTGTTTCGAGCGAGCCACCGTCCTTGGCGGACTCACCCAGCTGTTGTAGGGTTTGGGCAGCGCGGATGACCCCTGTGGGTGTCAGGGCCTGGATGCGTATGGCATCGGTGGTGATGTCAAGCTGGTAAGCCTCGTCAGGAAAGAGGCTGACCTGATGGTTGAAGACCTCGGGCAGGCTCGAAACCAATTCCACTGTCACCTGCGCCTGTGCCGTTTCGCTCAGCGTGCAGCCATAGTTGGCCAGCACCGTACGCAGGTAGGCGCAGTCCGAAGGGTCGGTCAGTTGCACATCGCGGCCCAACGCGAAGGGCACACAGTCCGTGTGAATCAGTTTATGAGGCTTGGGCAGCAATTCGCTTGATTGGGCTTGTATGGGTTGGTAGCTCATGAGCGACAAGGCAGCCATGCACAAGAGGGTGGAACAACGTTTCATGGTATAGGTATTGGAAGGGGTTGAACGTAGAACTGCGCAAAAGTATACAAAATCCTTGAACCTGCCCACAGGGAGCCTAAAAATCAACCTCGTGCCCTGTTTTGTTGCCTCAAGTCTGCTTGACAACGGGCGGGCCTTTGCCACGCCCTCCCAGTGCGCCGTCGCCTTCTATTCGCTTGACAGCAGCCGGCTTTAAGCGCTGACGACTGGGAGGGCGGGCTTCCAGCCCGCCTTATTATGCCAAATCTTTCAGCTTTTGCTTTGCGCTCGCCTTGCACTATCTTTTCATAAGACAGGCTTCGGCTC
>JBJEAF010000254.1:0-6765 GCA_051868755.1 Alloprevotella sp. | reverse complement strand
AGGTCGCTCTAAAAAACAGCAGGCAGCCGGAATAAATGAGTTCACTCATGGGGCATTCTTTAACACCTAATTTATAGAACACCCCATATATAATAAGAAATAGCATGAAGATATTCAGATGGGTGCCTGACGCCGCCACCGACGGCACATCACCCAATCACCCTTTTACGGTGCTGACATTGCCCGACACCACCTTGCTGCCTCCCAAACGGCCCTTCTTCGTGCCTGACCACACACAGCAGTGCGAAGCGACCCTTTGCGTGGCCTTACGCATCGACCGGTTGGGCCGCAGCATCGCCGCACGTTTTGCCCACCGCTATTATCAGGCGGCACAAACCAGTGTGGCCATCCACTTCATAGCCCGCGACGAGTGGCAGCGTTGCCGGCAGCACGGTCTGCCTTGGAGCAGTGCCATGGCCTTTGACGATGCCGTGGCCTTGCCCGCCACCGTGCAGGCCGACCTCTCTGCGTCCGGCCAGGTGCAGTGGCAAGTGGGGCAGGGCGAAGCGGTCGAGGTCAGTCTGCCTGACGGTCTGTTCGTCCAGGCCGACGAGCTGCTGGCCTACATCAGCCAGTTGCACACCTTGCGCCAAGGTGACCTGCTGCTCATGCCGCTGTCCGCCAGCGCCCAACCGGCAGTGCCCGATACCTCGGTCTGCATCCGCTCGCAGGGCATCACCCTGTTGCAGTTCAACATCAAATAGCATTCTCTCACGCCGAAAACCATAGTCCACATGAACCTATCCACGATATTCAAAAGTCTGTTCCTCTCGCTGGGTGTCCTGACTGCGGCCAGTCCGTTGCAGGCGCAGCAGTTGCCAGTCATACAGACGCAGCTGAATTTGGGCCGGTTGCTTCCCGCCGATTCCGTCCAAATCTATATGGAATACCCCGAACTCACGCCCCTCGACCGAGTCAGGCAGAAGCAGCTGCAGGCGCAAGGCTTTGTGCCTGGCCACGACGTGCAGCTCTCTATATATAAAGGAGTGAGTCGCGGCGAGACCTTGGCCGATGTGAGCTTCGTGCCTATAGTCCAGCGCAATGGAAAGTGGTATGAGGTGTCGCGTTACGAACTGAAGACGCGCCGCGTCGGTCCTTCCCTTTCGCCAGCCCAACGCACCGTGATGCAGATTATGCAGGTGGCCGAGTCCGCCTCGCGCTATGCGGAGCACTCCGTCTTGGCGCAAGGCAAATGGGTGAAGATTCAGGTGACGGACGAAGGCATCTACCAGCTGAACGATGCCGACTTGCAGAAAATGGGATTCAGCGACCCCGCCAAGGTGCGCCTGTATGGCTATGGCGGACGCTTGTTGCCCGACCTGTTCAGCTTCGAAGGGGCAGACGCGCTGATTGACGACCTCAACGAGGTGCCCCTCTACCGCCGCAACGGTTCGAGCCTCTTCTTTGCCGAGGGTCTGGTACGGCACAGCGATGCAGGTGCCTTCAGCCGCAACACCTTTGCCAATGGCAGCTGCTATTTCCTCACCGAAGCAGCCGAGGGACAGCAGCCCGCAGCATGGCAGGTGCTTGACAGGCCGGCTGAGGCAGGCCCGACGGTCGATGAGGTGGGAGCCTGGGCCTTGATTGACAACGACCAGTATGTGTGGTATGGCGGCGGACGTGACTTCTTCGACACCAATGAACTGCTGGGCGGACACCGTTTCAAACTCTCCCTGCCCGGATATGTGGGCGGTGACTGTCAGGTGTGGTTCGACCTGAGTGCACAAAACGCTTCGGCCACCACCGTGGCCACCATTGACCATGAGAACAGCGGCACGCAGGTGGCCAAGTTCAACATTTCGATCTATGGCGAGGGCGAGTCGGCCCATGGCTATCGCGGCAGCTTCACCGCGCCGCTCACAGGCGAAGACCGCTTCAACATCACCACCACCAGCACCGGAAGGCTCAATTATCTGTACGCCCCCTATCGGCAGCACCTGCGTACCGACTGCACCACCCATGCCTTCAGCCCGGCTATTGAAGGTAGCGTATCCCTACAAGTTGGAGCCGCTACAGCCAACACACGTGTTTGGCAGCTGGGCGATGCCCGTCAGGCTGTGGCCGAATTGCCCGGCCAGCTCAGCGGCGACACCTATACGGCCCAATCGGCCGATGGCACTTGTCGCTTCGCGTGTGTCGATGTGGCCGCCACTTATCCTACGCCTCAGGTAGTCGGCACAGTGGCCAATCAGGACCTGCACGCTGATGCCGCCCTTGACTACGTGATTGTGATACCCGCTTCGGGTCGTTTTGCCGAGCAGGCCGAACGGCTGGCCGAAGCACACCGCACGCGGAGCGGACTGCGGGTGAAGGTGGTAAGGGCCGACCAGCTCTTCAACGAGTTCTCGTCGGGCACACCCGATGCCGCAGCCTACCGCCGCTATATGAAGATGCTCTATGACCGGGCTGCCACCGAGGAAGACCTGCCGCGCTATCTCCTGCTCTTTGGCAATTGTACCTACGATAACCGCATGGTCACAGCCGACTGGCGGGGTGCTTCGCCCGATGATTACCTCTTGGCCTACGAGCGCAATGACCAGGAGACCTATATGAATACCAACTATTCGATCGGCACGCTCCACAGCTATGTGACCGATGACTATTTCGGTTTCCTCGACGATGGCGAGGGCGTGCGCATGAATGCCGAGAAGCTTGACTTGGGCATTGGCCGTTTCCTTTGTCAGACCAACGAGGAGGCTGCCTGGTTAGTTGACCAGGCCATCGACTACCTGAATGGGAAGCAGGCCGGGGCTTGGCAAAATCAGATGTGGGCAGTGGCCGATACCGGCGATGAGAACCTCCACATGAACGATGCCCAGAAAGTGGCAGGCCAGGTGGAGAAGGATGCCGGTGAGAACTTCCTCTTGCGCCGTATCTTCCCCGATATCTACACCGTCACTCAGGAAGCCAAGGGAGCCACCTATCCCGAAGCCACCGAGAAACTCAAGCAGGCCATGCAGCACGGTGCGCTGGTGTTCAACTACAACGGACATGGCAGCCCCGACCGCATTTCCCACAAGTTCTTGCTGAATAAGGAAGAAATGCTGGCCAACGAGAGTGATGCCCGCCCTGTATGGATTTTCGCCTCGTGCGAAATCACTCCCTACGACCAGGTGAGCCAGGACCTGGGCCGCAATGCCCTGTATTGCCCTGACGGACCTGCTGTGGCGGTGCTCTGTGCCTCCCGTTCGGTCTATGCCAACTATAACCGTGCGCTCAACATGGGCTTCGTTCACTTTGCCTTCAGCAAGGATGCCGAAGGCCGCCGCTACACCTTGGGCGATGCCCTGCGCCTCACCAAGTGTGAGCTGCTGAAGAACACCACGGTGTCCATCGGTACCGACCAGACGGTAAACAAGATGAAGTACGCACTCCTGGGCGACCCGGCTTTGACTTTGGCCTATCCCGATGCGGGCTTGCGCATCGACAGCGTGAACGGCCAGCCTGTCTCTGGAGCTGATGCCCGCTTTACCCTGCCCATTGGCAGCAAGGTGCGGCTCAGCGGCTCGGTAGTACGGGAAGGCGATGAGGCAGTTGACACCCAGTTCAACGGAGGCCTTGCCGCTACCGTGCTGGCACCGCTTCAGACCCTTACCTGCAAGGGTGCGGGCAACAGCAAGGTGTCTCCGTTGGTCTACACCGACTACACCAACACCATCTACGAAGGCGAGGTGGCAGTCGTTGACGGACGGTTCACGGTCGAGTTCGTCGTGCCTCGCGGACTCACGTTCAGCGATGAAGTCAGCGTTGTCTCGCTCTATGCCGCCGACCGAGAGTCAGGCCGCTACCTGAACGGACGCTTTGCCCAGTGCAACTTCAGCGGCACGGCTCCCAGCCAGACCCCCGATGTCGAAGGTCCTGAAATATACCTCTACATCAACCGTCCCGACTTTGTCGACGGCGCCACTGTAGGCCGCGATGCCTCCTTCTTCTATGCAGCCGTGTCCGACACTTCGGGCATATCCATGATTACGGGCAATTTGGGCCACGACATGGAAATGTGGTTCGACAACGACCCCTCGACGGTGCAGCGCATGAACAACTGGTTCAGCTTCGAGCTGGGTTCCTACCAGAAGGGTTTGGTGACATATCCGCTGTCCGAACTCTCGCCGGGTATGCACACCATCAGTTTCCGTGCATGGGACGTGTTCGACAATGCGACCACAGCCACCTTGCAGTTCCGCATGGTTGACCAGTCAGCCCCCGCGTTCGACGTGCGCGCCACACCATCCAACCCCACCGCTTCCACCCGCTTCGTCACCGTGTTCACCACCTTCGACCAGCAGGAGTCGCAGGTGCGCACCGAGGTCTACGACGTGTTGGGCCGGCGCGTGTGGCATGCTGAGCAGCAAGTGCCTGCGGGCAATGCCTATGCCACCGAGAGCTGGAACCTGTGTGACTATGCCGGCAACCGCCTGAACAGCGGAGTCTACTTCTACCGCAGCGTGGTCAACGGCAAGGAAACCGGCACCCGCCGGCTTCTGCTCCGATAATCCTTCCGAACGCCCATGAAGCTCATTCTCAAATACAGCATATACAAACAGCCTTCCATACAGCACGCCGCTGCCTGCGGGCATCCGTGCAGAAACATTCAACACCAAACTATGCAAAAGTTCAAATCCACACTGCTATGCGCCCTGTGCCTTGTCGCCGTGCAGGGAGTACGTGCCGAAGACGAGGTGCGCGACCAGTTCAACCCTGTGCGCACGGCTGTCGTGTCGCAAACCATAGCCCCCGATGCCCGTGCCGGCGGTATGGGCGACGTGGGTGCAGCTACCGACCCTGACGTACATTCCCAGTATTGGAATCCAGCCAAATACCCCTTCACCATTTCGCGGGCAGGCTTTGCGGTGAACTACACCCCTTGGTTGCGCAAGCTCACCACAGGCATTGCCCTGCTCGATGCCGTGGGCTACGTGCGTCTGGGCGACTATCAGGCCCTCAGTGCCTCGTTGCGCTACTTCACCTTGGGCGAAGTCACCGCCGAAGATGCCATGACGGTCAAACCCTATGAGTTCGGTATCGACGTAGCCTATTCGCGTATGCTCAGCGAGACCTTCTCGGCCTCGGTCGGCCTGCGCTACCTCTATTCCGACATCACCGGACACTATGACGACAACACCACGGCGGGTTCGGCTGTGGCAGCCGACATAGCCCTTTACCACACGGGCTATCTCATGATGGGCTCGCGCGAGTGCCAGCTCTCGTGGGGTTTGAACGTCAACAACATCGGCAGTAAAATCTCCTATGGCGACGACCGCTCCTATTTCATTCCCACCAACCTGCGGCTCGGTCTGAGCTACCTCGTGCCGCTCGACGAGTACAACCGCATCAGCTTCAGTGCCGATGCCAACAAGTTGCTCGTCCCCTCCATGCCCCTGCAACGGGCCGACGAACTCGACGAAGACTACCAGCAGCGACTCGATGACGAATACTACAACCAGTCGTCCATCAGCGGCATATTCAAGAGCTTCGGCGACTCCGAACGCGGTTTCAAGGGCGAGCTGGAGGAAATCCAGTGGAGCATCGGTGCCGAGTACACCTATAACGACAAGTTCACGCTGCGTGCGGGTTATCACCACGAGAGCAAGATGCAGGGTAACCGCAAGTATGCCACGGTCGGTGCCGGCTTCCGCCTCAACGTGCTCAGTGTCGATGCCGGTTATGTCATAGCCACCGAGCCGAGCAATCCCCTCGACCAGACCCTGCGTGTCAGCCTGTCGTTCGATATGGACGGCATCCGCGAAATCTTCGGACGCCGTTAGCCAGCCGTTTGGGTCAGCAAACAGTTATTCACCCCCAGCATCTCCAAGCAACATGAACATACGAGTAGGAATGGGCTTCGATGTCCACCAGCTTCAGCCCGGCCTTCCCCTGTGGTTAGGCGGCGTACAAATCCCCCACACCCACGGTCTGTTGGGCCATAGCGATGCCGACGTGCTCATACATGCCCTTTGCGACGCCCTGTTGGGCGCAGCCTCCCTGCGCGACATAGGTTGGCATTTCCCCGACACCGCTGCCGAATATGCCGGCATACGCAGCACCCGCCTGCTGGAAGCCACCATGCAGCTGCTTGCCGGGCGTGGCTGGCACCTGGCCAATGCCGATGTCACCGTCATGGCCCAGCAGCCCAAGCTGTCGCCGTACATAGAGTCCATGCGGGCCACGCTGGCTCCCATCCTGAAGGTGGACCTCGATGCTGTCAGCATCAAGGCCACCACGACCGAAAAGCTCGGCTTCACAGGCCGAGGCGAAGGCATAGCCGCCCAGGCGGTGGTGCTCATCAGCCGCGACTGACAGCACAGCCATCGCTGCGAACAAATCCTTAGGGGCGTAGCCAGAAGCGCGTTGTTCAACTCGCGTTTCTGGCTGCGCCCTTTGTTGTAGGCCGTCCTTGGGTTGCGCCCAGGATGCCCAACCGACCGAAGAGCGCAGAAAATAGCGCAGACAGGAGGCACTTAGGGCAAGAAAAAAGAAGGAAGTTGAAAAAATGTTGCATCAAGCCTGCACCGTGAAGGCTTGCTTTTGTACCTTTGTACGCGGTCAGTTCGCTTGGGCTGAGGCGTTGCGCTGTACCACGGGCAGATACTTGTATGGTCTATGCGCATGGCATAACACCGTAAGAATCAGAATAACAATGAAAATGAAAGACAAACTATCAATCTCTATGATGAAAGCAAAACTCTTGCTCCTCCTTTTCTGCCTGTGCGCAGTCACCGTGATGGCTCAAGAACCTCTTTGCCGGAAATGCCGGAAGGCTATTTC
>JBJEAF010000253.1:0-6780 GCA_051868755.1 Alloprevotella sp. | reverse complement strand
CGGTTATTGGGGGCTTCGCTTTATATGACATGAAAGGTTTTCATCCAAGTCAAGCCTCGTAGGTTCAATCCAGTTTGGGAAATGAGCATTCAAGGCCACGCCCCTCCCGGTGCACCGCCGCCTCTTGTCCGCGATTATTGTTATTGGGGGCTTTGGATTTATCGAACAATCATCCCCTTTGGCAAAAAAAGAAAAAGAACAGGCCGAACTATAAGCCGGGTTCTGTGACAGCGATGAACGCTGCGCCTGCCATTTATCCGCACGCCGTGTCACCACGGCGTTGTATCGTTCTACCCTCCGGCGTGTGGCCTGCACAAAGAGTGGCAAGGCAACTCGGACGAGCAGCCCTTATGACGCCGGTATACATGAACTTTCAGCATCCGATGTGCACAGCCCGCATGTCACCATACGGCTGGTGAGCTCTTGCCTCACCTTCTCACCCTTACCTTCTGCCTTCTGACAATCCCTGCCCCAAGGGACAAGGAGGCGCGAAGGCCAAGAAAGGCGGTTGTTTTCTTCTGCACTGATTCACCCTTACGGACGACTTCCCGTTAAGAAGCGGATTGCTCTGCGCTGCCCGGACTTTCCTCCTGCATCACTAAAGAATACACGCGGCAAGCCGTTCTGCCTGTTCTTTATGGCTGCAAAATTACGCCAAGCACGACAACCGACAAAAGAAATGCCGCGTTTTCGGCGTGCAAGAGCCGAATAATGCGTGCCCACGGTGCGTTTTTTGACTTGCAGCGTAGCTATTTGAACAGATTTCCGTATGTTTGCAGGGCCAATTGGCCAGCCGCAACCTCCATGCAGGCTGCATGATGCATTTTCGGACAAATGAGCGTAGCCGAAAAATACAATAACGCTTCGGACAAGTCATGAGAAAAAGACTGATAAAAATACTATGGACTGCCTACGCCGCAGTGATTTGCTGCATTCTGGCGTGGATTCTCGGCATTGAAATGGGGTGGATAGGCTACATGCCTCCCATTTCCGAACTGCAAAGTCCTATCAGCCGGTATGCCTCGCAGGTGATCAGTGCCGACGGCCGACTGATGGGCACGTGGTCGAGAAACGAGAACCGCGTGTTTGTGGGCTACGACAGTATAGCTCCGGCCCTGTTCGATGCGCTGGTGGCTACCGAGGACGTGCGCTTCTATGAGCATTCGGGTATCGACTCGCGTGCGCTGATGCGTGCGGTGGTGAAGCGCGGCATTATGGGACACCGCGAAGCCGGCGGCGGCAGCACCATTACCCAGCAGTTGGCCAAGCAGCTCTATTCGGAAACGGCCGAAACGACTATGCAGCGACTCATGCAGAAGCCGATCGAATGGGTCATTGCCGTGGAACTGGAAAGACACTACACCAAGGAGGAAATCCTGACACTCTACCTCAATTATTTCGACTTCCTCCACAATGCTGTGGGCATCAAGACTGCGGCAAACGTTTATTTTGGAAAAGCTCCCAAGGACCTGACACTGAACGAGTGTGCCACGCTGGTGGGAATGGTGAAGAATCCCTCCTATTATAATCCCGTGCGTGAACCTGAAAGGTGCAGGCAGCGGCGCAATGTGGTGTTGTCACAGATGGTGAAGGCCGGCACGCTCAGTGAGGAGGAATGCAACCGTCTGAGCGAGGAACCGCTCAAACTGAACTTTCACCGTGTGGACCACAAGGAAGGCATCGGAGCCTATGTGCGCGAATACCTGCGCCGCATCATGATGGCCGGCAAGCCCGACCGCAGCAAGTACCGCGACTGGCAGCGGCAGCAGTACTATGAGGATTCGCTGAAGTGGGAGACTGACCCGCTCTATGGCTGGTGCAAGAAGAACCACAAGCGCGACGGTTCGAACTACGATATCTATACCGACGGTCTCAAGATTTACACCACGATCGACACGCGTATGCAGCGTTATGCCGAGGAAGCTGTGCGCCGCCACTTGGCGGGGAAGCTGCAGCCACTCTTCGAGGCAGAACGCCGCAGCTCGCCCAACTTTCCCTACAGTGCCGACCTGAAGCCTTCGGACGTGAAGCGGCGCATAGAGAAAGCGATGAAGCAGAGCGACCGCTACAAGGCGCTGAAGCGCGCCGGCGCGACTGACGAAGAAATCAGGAAGTCCTTCCACACCAAGGTGCCCATGACCGTGTTCAGCTGGCATGGCGATGTCGATACGATGATGACTCCCATCGACTCTATCCTTTACTACAAGAAGTTCCTGCGTTCGGCACTCGTTTCGATCGACCCGCAGACAGGACAGGTCAAGGCTTACGTGGGAGGCATGGACTTTGCCCACTTCCAGTATGATATGGCCATGGTGGGCCGCCGCCAAATCGGTTCGACCATGAAGCCCTTTGTCTATGCCATGGGATTGCAGGGTGGCATGACCCCCAACACGACCATCCTGAACGTGCAGCGCAACTACGGAGGCTGGTCGCCGCGCAACGGCAGCCGTGCCCGTTATGGCTCGATGGTCACCTTGAAGTGGGGTCTGAGCCAGTCGAACAACTGGGTGACGGCCGAACTGATGTACCAGATAGACCCTTCAGGCCAGGGCCTCGTGCGTGACTTGCAGGATCTGGGCGTGGCCAACCACAACATGTATCCTTCCTTGCCCCTGTGTCTGGGCACCTGTGACATTACGCCCGCCGAGCTGGCATCGGCCTACACGGCCTTTGTGCAGAAAGGCATTCGCCGCGCACCGCTGCTCGTGACCCGCATTGAGGACGGCGAGGGCAACATATTGGCTGAATTCACGCCTCGGACCAACGAAGTCTACAGCGAGGAAACGGCCTATAACATGATTGACATGATGAAGGCCGTGATAGACCAGGGCACAGGCCGCAGGCTTCGGTCGGCCTATAACATGACGCACCCCATTGCCGGCAAGACCGGTACGACGAATACCAATTCCGACGGCTGGTTCGTGGGCTGCGTGCCTCAGTTAGTCACTGCCGTATGGGTGGGCGGCGACGAGCGCGACATCCACTTCAACTCGACAGCCACCGGCCAGGGTTCGGCATCGGCCCTGCCTATCTGGGCTCTCTACATGCGCAGGGTCTATGCCGACAAATCCTTGCACTACACCACCGACATCGACTTTGAACAACCCGCATCCATGCGGCCGCACGGACTGTCTGGCGGGGGTGAAGAGCCGGAAGCAGAAGAGACCGAGACCGAAGCCAACGAGCCGCAGCGCGCTGAGCCTGTTCAGAACGAGCAGCCGGCGAACAACCGCGCTGCCGAAAACTACTTTGACTGATTCACATCAAGCATTTTTCTCGCTTATGCAATTCATCGCACTCATTCCCGCACGCTATGCCTCCACCCGTTTCCCGGGAAAACCGTTGGTGAAGTTGGCAGGCAAGCCCATCATACAGCATGTGTACGAACGCACCGCAGCAGTGTTTCCTGATGTGTGTGTGGCCACTGACGACACCCGCATACAACAAGCCGTCGAAGCCTTCGGAGGACGCGCCGTGCTCACCTCAACCTCGCACCGCAGCGGGACAGACCGTTGCCTCGAAGCCTACGAGCGGCTTCAGTCGAAGGCCGATGTGGTGGTCAACGTACAGGGCGACGAACCCTTCATTGCCGCCTCGCAGCTACAGGCGGTGATGAACTGCTTCGATGACCCTTCGACCGAAATCGCCACCTTGGTCAAGCCATTCGGTCCGCAGGCAACCTTCGAAGAGCTGAGCAATCCGAACAGCCCTAAGGTCGTGGTTGACCAGAACGACCATGCGCTTTACTTCTCGCGCAGTGTCATCCCCTATCTGCGCGGCATACCCGAAACGGAGTGGACAGCGCGCCACACCTACCTGAAGCACATTGGGCTGTATGCCTACCGTGCCGGTGTCTTGCAGCGCATAGCCCGTTTGCCGCAAGGACAGCTCGAACAGTGCGAAAGTCTCGAACAGCTGCGCTGGCTGCAGGCCGGCCTGCATATCAAGGTTGGTTACACGGAAGTCGAAACCATCGGCATCGACACGCCTGCCGACCTGCAGCGCGCCGAAGCCTTCTACGCTTCACGGCCAGCGCACAGTTGAGCACGCTCCTATCCTCTTTGTCGAGTTTAGAGTTTATAGCTCACAAGATCACTATGAAGCGCAGTAATCACCCGCTCAGTGACTTGCCTTATAAGCTATATAGACTCTCAACTATTATTATCACTTAAAACTCCAACATGCTGAAAACATATATCATCTCCACCCTCATCGCCGCTACAATGCTTCAGGCTCATGCCCAGAAGATGGTGGTCGGCTCATGCACCCTCAAAGACGGCGGCATATATACCGGTGAACTCGTTTCGGGCAAGCCTGGCGGCAAAGGCCGCGTGCAGTATGAAAACGGTGATACCTACGAAGGGTCGTTTGTCAAAGGAATGCGTCAGGGCGAAGGCACCTTTACCGCAGCCGACGGTTCGCGCTATGAAGGCAACTGGACCAAGAACGAAAGGAACGGACGCGGAACCTTCTATGCCGTGAACAACAACCGCTATGTCGGACTGTGGTTCAGAAACCAGAAGGAAGGACTCGGCACCATGTACTACTACAACGGCGACGTGTATGAAGGCAACTGGAAGGATGACCAGCGCAACGGCAAGGGCACCTATACCTATAAGAATGGTGCCTACTATAAGGGCGAATGGGCCGATGACCAGAAGAACGGAAAAGGCGTGTTCGACTGGAACGACGGTTCGCGCTATGAAGGAAATTGGGTGAACAACCAGCGCAACGGGCGCGGCACCTACACCTATGCCGACGGCGACTCCTACACAGGCGAATGGAAGAACGACATGCAGGACGGTCGCGGCATCTACAAGTTCCGCAACGGCGATGTCTACGAAGGACAGTATGTCATGGGCGAACGTACGGGCGAAGGCACTTTCCGCTTTGCCAGCGGCGACAGCTATGTGGGCCAGTTCCTCAACGGCGCACAGAACGGACACGGCACTTTCCAGTGGAAAGGCGTGGCCACCTACACCGGACAATGGAAGAACAACATGATGCATGGCCGAGGCGTGTATAAGTGGAAGAACGGCGACGAGTACAACGGCGAATGGAAGAACAACCACATGGACGGCGAAGGTACGCTGCGCTATGCTGCCGGCGGACGGTTCAAGGGAACTTTCCGTGAAGGCAAGCGCGACGGCAAGTCTGTCGAAGTGCGTGCCGACGGCACACGCATCGACTGTGTCTACAGCAACGGACAGAAGCACGGCAAGTATGTGGAGTATGACGCCAACGGCAATGTCGTGAAGAAGGGCGAATATTCCAATGGCCGTGTAGTGCAGTAAGGCGGCAAACACTGTTGTTCATGACAGCCTGGGCAGCGAAGTCCAAAGCGCCTCCAAACACGCATGACCCATTTCATCCAACAATCCTATCCCCTCAAATAAATCTATCACCATGAAACAGAAAGCAGAAAAGAAGGCCGCAGCCTCCAAGCCGGCAGCCAAACGCGCTCCCCGCAAGGCCGCAGCCCCCAAACACATCAATCTGGTCAAGAACGACCCTTGGCTTGAACCCTTCGAGGGGGCCATACAGGGACGGCACGACCATGCCCTCTACAAGCTCAACGAGCTGTCGGCAGGCAAGGGCAAGCTCTCTGAATTTGCAGACGGACACCTCTACTTCGGCCTGCACCGCACTGCCCGCCAATGGGTGATGCGCGAATGGGCCCCCAATGCCACAGCCATCTACCTCGTCGGCGACTTCAACGGCTGGAAGGAAGAGGCACAGTATGCCTTCAAGCGTGTCGAAGGCACTGGTAACTGGGAACTCAAACTCCCCTTGCGCGCACTCAAGCACCTCGACCTCTACAAGCTCTCCATGCACTGGCAGGGCGGTCAGGGCGAACGTGTGCCGGCTTGGTGCCGCCGCGTGGTGCAGGACGATGAAACCAAGATATTCAGTGCACAGGTCTGGGCACCCGAACATCCCTACGAATGGAAAAAGCCCAACTTCAAGCCCAAGAAGGCACCGCTCTTTATCTATGAGTGCCACATCGGTATGGCACAGGACGAAGAGAAGGTGGGCACCTACAACGAGTTCCGCGAGAAGGTGCTGCCCCGCGTCATTGCTGACGGCTACAACTGCATCCAGATTATGGCCATTGCCGAACACCCCTATTACGGCAGCTTCGGCTATCACGTAAGCTCCTTCTTTGCCCCCTCCAGCCGTTTCGGCACTCCCGACGAGCTCAAGCAGCTCATTGACGAGGCACACCAGGCCGGCATCACGGTCATCATGGACCTTGTTCACAGCCATGCCGTGAAGAACGAAATCGAAGGTCTCGGCAACTATGCAGGCGACCCCAACCAGTTCTTCTATCCCGGAGGACGGCGCGAACACTCCGCCTGGGACAGCCTCTGCTTCGACTACGGCAAGAACGAGGTAATCCACTTCCTCCTCTCCAACTGCAAGTATTGGCTCACGGAATACAACTTCGACGGATTCCGCTTTGACGGCGTGACCTCCATGCTCTACTACAGCCACGGACTCGGCGAAGCCTTCTGCGGCTACGGCGACTACTTCAACGGCCACCAGGACGACAACGCCATCTGCTATCTCACACTGGCCAACCTGCTCATCCACGAAGTGAAGCCCAGTGCCATCACCATTGCCGAAGAGGTGAGCGGTATGCCCGGTCTGGCAGCTCCCTTCAAGGACGGCGGCTACGGCTTTGACTATCGCATGGCCATGAATGTGCCTGACTACTGGATAAAGACCATCAAGGAATGCCGCGACGAGGATTGGAAGCCCTCTTCCATCTTCTGGGAA
>JBJEAF010000252.1:0-1810 GCA_051868755.1 Alloprevotella sp. | reverse complement strand
CCTGCAAGGGCAAAAGCGTATGTTTGCAACGCTTGTCATCAGACGCTTTTTCATAAGATAGGCTGCGTTCGGCAAAAAGCTTGGGGCAAGCTTGGCTCTTTGCTCTCACTTGCACAATCTTTGTCCCCTCCGGGGCGTGCCCTGAACCCTTGTCAACTATCTGCAACTACTTGCGAAACTTGAATAACTTACAACCTGTTCATCTATGCAAAGTATCATATTGTCCTCCCTTTTGCTGCTTGGCAGCATGTACGGTCGTCCGGTTCAGGCCCGGCAGACAGTGCCGCCTGACAGTATACGGTCGGCCTGTGACGAAGTGCGCGCCGACAGCCTTTGTGCCGATTCGTGCCAGACGGTGCTGACGGCAGCCTGCGACGATGACCTACACGAGGAGGCGGCCTGTAACATGGTGCTGCCCGTATCTGACAACGAAAAACTGGCACTGCCACAGCCCAAGCGTCCTTGGCGTGCTGCCGTCGAAACCTTTGGGCTGAACGTCGGCGTCTGGGCCTTCGACCGGTATGTGATGCAGGAGGACTTTGCCAAAATCAGTCTGTCAACCATCAAGAACAACATCAAGCACGGCTTCGTGTGGGACAACGACCAGTTCTCGACCAACCTGTTTGCCCACCCCTACCACGGCAACCTCTACTTCAATACCGCCCGTTCCAGCGGCATGACCTTTTGGGAGTCGGCCCCTTATGCCTTTGCCGGCAGCCTCATGTGGGAAACCTGTGCCGAAATCGAACCGCCAGCCATCAACGACCTCATGGCCACTACGCTGGGCGGCATCGCCTTGGGCGAAATGACCTTCAGGATGTCCTCATTGGTGCTCGATGACAGCAGGCGGGGCATTCCGCGCTTTCTGCGTGAACTGTTGGGCGGTTTGCTCTGTCCGCCGCGCGCTTTCAACCGTCTCCTGACCGGCGAAGCTTGGCGGGTAAGCTCCACCCACCACCTGTATCATGACTACGACCGTCTGCCCGTGAAGTTCGAAATAGGAGTGGGCAACCGCTATCTGGCCGATGCCGGAGCCTTGTTCAGGGGCGAGCACAATCCCTATTTGGAGCTGCGCGGCATCTATGGTTCGCCGTTCGACACCGAGAACAACCAGCCTTACGACCATTTCACGCTGGGCCTCACGCTGGGCCTTTCAGGCAACCAGCCCTTGGTGAGCCGCGTGAACCTGATGGGACGTTTGTGGGGCACCCAGTTGCCCACGGCTACCGACATGGAACTGACCGTGGGCCTGTTCCAGTATTTCAACTATTTCGATGCCGAAGAAGTGGCCGACGGGACAGGGAAGATACCCTATAAAATATCTGAGGCAGCCTCCATCGGTCCGGGCATTGTCTACCGCTTTCCGGGACTGCACAACCTGCTCTCGCTCAGCCAGAGCCTGCACCTCGGCGGCATTCTGCTGGGCGGTTGCATCACCGACTACTACAACATCATTGACCGCAACTACAACCTGGGCAGCGGCTACAGTGTGAAGAGCCTCACCAATCTCGACTTCGGCCATAAAGGGCTGTTCTCGCTGGGCTTCCAGCATTACCGCATCTTCACTTGGAAGGGCTATGAGGGCAAAGACCTGGCTACGGTCAATCCCCTCTACCTCAACGCGCAGGGCGACCGGGGCAATACCTCGTTTACCATCATTACCCCTGTCACCGAGCTGGCACTGGGTCCGCACATGCGCATCAGCTGGGAGACCTCCTTCTACTTCCGCCGCTCACACTACAAATATCATCCTGACCTTGACTTCGACACCTTCGAAACCCGTGTGGGACTGATGTATCGCTTCTGACCC
>JBJEAF010000251.1:0-6880 GCA_051868755.1 Alloprevotella sp. | reverse complement strand
AATGAGTTCACTCATGGGGCGTTCTTTAAAACCTAATTTATAGAACACCCCTATATTATTGTGCAAGCAACGCCTTGAAGTCACGCTCAAGGCTGTTGCCTGCACAATTTTTTTTCGGGAACTCGGAAAAGCGGATAAGATTTCTCCAGAAAGTGAATCACATCTCTGTCGAAGAGAACGGGAGCTTGGAAGCCGAAGTTCTCCATTACGCTCCCGCTGCCCATGCCCTGGTCACCTAAAAAACCAAAAACACCCCCCATAAGCCCGCACACCAGACAGCTACTCACGAAAAATGTATACCTTTGCACAGTGTTAGTGAATCAAAAGCAGACATGAAACAACAAGCAAACCAATTCAGCGCGTTGGCCGAAGAGCCTGTAGGCAAACTGCTCATGCAGTATGCCATTCCGGCCATTGTGGCCATGGCAGCCTCATCGGTCTACAACATCATCGACGGGGTGTTTATCGGTCAGGGCGTAGGAGCTGAAGCCATTATGGGCCTTGCGCTGACAGGACCCATCATGTCGCTCACTGCTGCCTTCGGGGCTATGGTTGGCGTTGGTGCTGCCACCCTGATGAGCGTCAAACTGGGACAACGCGACTACGACACGGCACAGCGCATTCTGGGCAATGTCGTGGTGATGAACATCACGCTGGGACTCACCCTGGGCCTCGTGCTGCTGGCCTTCATAGACCCTATCCTGCGCTTCTTCGGCGCGAGCGACGTGACACTGCCCTACGCCCGCGACTTCATGGGCATTATCCTGTTGGGCAACGTATTCACCCACCTCTATCTGGGGCTCAACGCAATGCTGCGCTCGACCAACCGGCCGCAGAAGGCCATGTATGCCACCTTCGGCACCGTGCTCCTCAACTGCGTGTTTGCCCCGCTCTTCATCTTTGTGTTCGGATGGGGCATCCGCGGAGCGGCTCTGGCCACCATACTGGCACAAGCCACCATGCTGATGTGGCAACTGAAGCTGTTCAGCAACCGCGCCGACTTTATCCACTTGGAACGCAGGCAGCTCCAGCTCGACCCGAAAATCGTGAAGGAATCGCTCATGGTGGGCCTGCCGCAATTTCTCATCAACCTCTGCGCCTGCTTGGTGGCAGCCCTGATGACGCGCAGCCTCACCGACTATGGCGGCGATGTGGCCGTGGGTGCTTTCGGCATTTGTAACCGTCTGATACTGTTTGTGGTCATGGTGGCCATCGGCCTGAACCAAGGCATGCAGCCCATTGCGGGCTACAACTTCGGTGCCGGACGCTACGACCGCGTCATAGCTGTACTGAAACTCGCCCTGCTGGCAGCCGTGTGCATTACCACTACGGGCTTCGTCATCGGCACCTTCTTTGCCACCCCGATTGTCACCCTCTTTGCCAAGGACTCGCCCGAACTCATCAGCATGGCCGCACACGCCCTGAGCTGCATCGTGATGATGTTCCCGATTGTGGGCATGCAAATCGTATCGACCGCCTTCTTCCAGAGCATCGGCCATGCAGGCAAGAGCATCTTCCTGTCGCTCACGCGCCAGCTCATTCTGCTGGTGCCGGCCATCTTCATTCTGCCGCATGTGTTTGACGACCCGCTCGAAGGCTTGTGGCACGCCTCGCCCACGGCCGACGCACTGGCCTCACTGATTGCCCTGTGGCTGCTGGTGAAGCAGGTGCGCAAGTTCAAGGCGCAATATGCCGGCGCGGAGCATCCCGACAAACCCTAAATCTCTCTGTATCATGGAACCTTACGTTGTGAACATAGGCCGTTCGCTGGGCAGTGGCGGCCGTGCCATCGGAGGCCTGCTGGCCCAGCAACTGGGCATTGCCTATTATGACCGCGAAATCCTGCTGTTGGCTGCGCGCCAGAGCGGACTCTGTCCCGAAGTGTTCGAACGCTCGGACGAGAAGAACCGCTTTCTGCGTACGCTTGGCAACATCATTCCCTTTGTGGGCGGGGGCAGTGCCTACTATACCCACGAGCTGTCGAACGAAAACCTCTTCAGCATCCAGAGCGAGGCCATACGCCAGGCAGCGCGCAAGGAATCGTGCATCTTCATCGGACGCTGCGCCGACTATGTGCTGCGCGAACACCCACGTTGTGTCAACGTGTTTGTGACGGCCGACATGGCCGACCGCATGGCCCGCGTGTGCCAGCTCAGCGGATGTGACGAGAAGAAGGCGCACGAACTGATCGAAAAGGGAGACCGCGAGCGCGCCGCCTTCTACAACTTCTACAGTTCTGGCACATGGGGCGCGGCCAGCACCTACCACCTGTGCGTCAACTCTTCGGTGCTGGGCATCGAGCGGACCACACAGTTCATCCGCAGCTTCATCGAGCAGAAACTGAACCTGAACAACGAGTAAGAACCCTATTCAGCACACCTCATGAAACAGTTTGTCATCATCCTCATCGCCCTGCTGGCACTGGGCCACACCGCCCGCGCACAACAGGTGCAGGAACTGCGACGCAGCCGCAGCATCTTCCTTTTCCCTGAGTTCCAGGATGCCAAAATCAAGCAGTCCTTCGGACGGTATGCCAAGGCCAAGGCCAACATCTACCTGAAGGACGGCTCACTCATGTATATGGAGGGCGACAAGATCATGCGCGCCTACACAAAGAACATCTTCGGCGTGACCTTTGGCGACACGCTCGAATTTGTCAAGGTCGATTCGGTCATGGCCCGTGTGGTAGCCCGCGACGGCTACAATGCCCTGCTCTGCCTCACCACCGTCAACATGGCCCGCTACCGCGAAGAGGAATCGGGCGGCAGTGACCTTGACTACTTCCAGCTTGAGAACTTCAATGTCTTCATGACGCTCAACGAAGACCGGCGCGACGATGACCTGGGCATTCCCCTGCAAGACAAATACTTCTTCAGCGCGAAGGGCTTCATCTTCCCGGCCAACGAGACTGCATTCAAGAAGGCCATCTCCAAAGAGCAGCAGCAGCCCTTCAAGGTGCTCATGGAGAACCGTTTCTGGAGTTGGAAAGACCCCGAATCACTGAAAATGCTGCTCGACTTCTTACCCAAATAGCCTGTACAAAGATGGGAAAGACAACGCTCCGACACTGGCTGTTGGCCGCACGTCCCAAGACGCTGACAGCCGCCCTTATCCCCGTGGCCACAGCTACTGCGCTGGCCTATGCCGAAGGCTGCGGCCAGTGGCAGCCCGCACTGCTCTGCGGCCTGTTTGCCGCCCTGATGCAGGTGGCAGCGAACTTCATCAACGACCTCTTCGACTTTACGCGGGGCAGTGACCGCGCTGACCGTTTAGGCCCGGAACGTGCCTGCGCCCAAGGTTGGATAACGCCCCGCGCCATGAAGGCCGGCATAGCCTGCGTGTTGCTGCCTGCCTGTTGCATCGGCCTGTGTCTGCTACCTTACGGCGGCTGGCCCTTGGTGTTACTGGGCTTGGCCTGCGTGGTGTTCGCCTTTCTCTACACGACCCTGCTGTCATACAACGGCTGCGGCGATGTGCTGGTGTGGACTTTCTTCGGCTTCGTTCCCGTGTGCGGCACCTATTATGTGCAGGCGGGTCATCTCAGCGCCACCGTGTGGTGGTTGGCCGCAGCCTGCGGATTGGTGACCGACACGCTGTTAGTACTGAACAACTACCGAGACCGCGAACAGGACGCTGCCTCGGGCAAGCGCACGCTCATCGTGGCATGGGGCGAACACTTCGGCTCGCTCTTCTATCTGCTCCAAGGCGTGCTGGGCTATGTCTGCGTAGCCGCGCTGGCCGGCTACGGACACATCTGGACTGCCATTCTGCCGCTCTTCTACCTGCTTCCGCATTACCTGACATGGCGCAAGATGGTGCAGATTCACCAGGGACGCGAGCTGAACCGCATACTGGGCTACACCTCGCGCAACATGCTCACCTTCGCCGTGCTGGTGGTCGTGGCACTGCTCACACACGCATGAGCGTGCTTTCAGGTTATAGGGGATAAGGTTATCCCTCATAACCCAAGCTAAATGCCCCGATAATGCCAAGCCGATTTACAAAAAGCGAAGGGAATTGCCTAAAAAACACAAACACGATTAACATCTTGCCACATTTACCCGCCTAAGGCCGCCTTCAGCACGCTGCTTTTTGTATTTTTGCAACAAACATTAAACACATAAATCCTTACGCGCATGAGCAACTTCACTTTTGCACCGCGCCTCGTCAGCGAGCTGCGGCATTACAATCGGGAGAAACTGGCTGCTGACCTCATGGCCGGCCTGATTGTCGGCATTGTCGCCTTGCCGTTGGCCATTGCTTTTGGCATCGCTTCGGGCGTTTCGCCCTCGCAAGGCATCCTCACCGCCATTATCGGCGGTTTCTTGGTTTCTGCCCTTGGTGGCAGCCGTGTGCAGATTGGCGGTCCTACGGGAGCGTTCATTGTCATCATCTACGGCATTGTCAGCAACCCCCAGCTGGGTCTTTCGGGCCTGATGATTGCCACCATGCTGGCCGGACTCTTCCTGATTCTGCTGGGCGTGTGCCGGCTGGGCACCATCATCAAGTTCATTCCCTACCCCATTGTGGTGGGCTTCACCAGCGGTATCGCCGTGACCATCTTCACCACCCAGATCAAGGACCTCTTTGGCCTGACTATCGACGGCAAGCTGCCCGGTGACTTCCTGTCGAAATGGGTGGTCTACTTCCAGAACTTTGGCACTATAGACTGGATCACGACCGCCATGGGCCTGCTCAGCATTGCCGTCATAGCCCTCACGCCCAAGGTGTCGAAGAAAATTCCCGGCTCACTCGTGGCCATCATCGTCATGACCGTAGCCGCCTACTTCCTGAACCAGGCCGAACTGGGCTTCCACATCACCACCATCGGCGACCAGTTCGGTGAAATCAAAGCCAGCATTCCCGCACTCCAAATGCCCGACATCACCTGGGAAGGCGTGAAGAGCCTGCTGCCCACAGCCATGGTCATTGCCGTGCTGGGAGCTATCGAGTCGCTGCTTTCGGCCACGGTGGCCGACGGTGTGTGCGGCGACCACCACAACTCCAACCAGGAACTGATAGGCCAAGGCGTGGCCAACCTCTGCACCCCGCTGTTCGGAGGCATTCCCTGTACCGGTGCCATAGCCCGCACCATGACCAACATCAACAACGGAGGCCGCACCCCAGTGGCAGGCATCATCCATGCCGCCGTACTGTTGGCCATTTTCCTGCTGCTCATGCCGTTGGCCGCCTTCATTCCCATGTCGTGCCTGGCCGGTGTGCTGGTCATCGTTTCCTACAACATGAGCGGCTGGCGCACCTTCCTCCAACTCATGAAGAACCCCAAGAGCGACATCATCGTGCTCTTCATGACCTTCTTCCTCACCGTCATCTTCGACCTCACCATTGCCATCGAGGTGGGCCTGCTCATCGCCTGCCTGCTGTTCATGCGCCGTATGGCCGAGACCACACAGATCAAGGTGATTGCCGACGAGATTGACCCGAACGAGGAGACCGATGCCGAGGTTCACGAAGAACACCTCATCATCCCGAAGGGCGTGGAGGTATATGAAATCAACGGTCCCTACTTCTTCGGCATCGCCAACAAGTTTGAGGAACTCATGGCAGCCATGAACGACCACCCGAAGGTGCGCGTCATCCGTATGCGCCGTGTGCCCTTCATCGACTCGACCGGCATACACAACCTGCAGAACCTCTGCGAAATGAGCCACCGCGAAGGCACGCACATCGTGCTCTCGGGCGTTACGCCGAACGTCTACAACGTGCTGGAGCACAACGGCTTCTGCAAACTGCTGGGCAAGGACCACATCTGCCCCAACATCAACGTGGCCCTCGACCGCGCGGCAAGCATCGTGAAGCGAGGCTGACCGCACCGCCCCGACCTGACAGAAAACACGAGCAACACGGTTTGAAAGGACAGCATCGAGCCTTCCTTTCAAACCGTGTTGCTCGTGTTTCAGCGCACTGCGCCTGCGCGGCAGCTTAACCTTTCAGTGCTTTCTCATAACATTGGCGGCAGAGCGGTTCGTATTCCTGCTGCTCACCCAGCAGCACCCTTTCGTCGTCGTTGACTATGCGGTGGGACACATAAGCCAGGTTGCCGCACTTCACACAGATGGCATGCACCTTGGTCACTTCGTCGGCAATGGCCATGAGTTGGGGCATAGGTCCGAAGGGTATGCCCTTGAAGTCCATGTCCAAGCCTGCCACAATGACGCGCTTGCCGCTGCGGGCCAACTGGTTGCACACTTCGGGCAGGCCCTCATCGAAGAACTGCGCCTCATCAATGCCCACCACCTGTGCCTCGGCAGCCTGTGCCATGATGCTGTGAGCAGCATCCACTGCTATGGCAGCCTGCGAATGGGCATCGTGCGACACCACATCATCGGCCGAATAGCGCACGTCAATCACTGGTTTGAACACCACCACCCGTTGCCGGGCTATCCTTGCGCGCTTCAGGCGACGAATCAGTTCCTCAGTCTTGCCTGAAAACATGGAACCGCAAATTACCTCTATGCGTCCCTGCGCGACACGTTTCTCTTCGTGATACATAAAGTCGTTTTTCAAAAATTTGTGCAAAGGTAGTGCAAGGCGAGAGCAGTGCAAAAGAAAACAACGCAGTTTTTTGATAACAAAAGCCGGGATAGAAGGGATAGGAGGCGACGGTGCACTGGGAGGGCGTGGCTTCCAGCCCGCCCGTTGTCAAGCAGACTTGAGGCGGCGGTGCACTGGAAGCCCGCCCTCCCAGCCGTTAGCGCTACATGTGCGAATGAAACTTCGCTTCAATCTGTCTCGTTATGCAAGACTCGGCACTCAGGAAAAACAACTCGGCACTTAGGATTTTCTAAGTGCCGAGTTGTTTTTCCTGAGTGCCGAGTTGTTTTACGCGGCGGCTCGGCAATGCAAAAGAAAAAACTGC
>JBJEAF010000250.1:0-6997 GCA_051868755.1 Alloprevotella sp. | reverse complement strand
TCCACCTCTACGCCGATGCCACCACGCCCATTCAGGGTGTGTGGAGCCGCAACACGACGCTGGCCGACGGCAAGACTTGGAAGGTCAGCGCCGTGGTGGGCCTGATTGCCCAGAGCGGCAGCAGCTCAGACACGAAGTACACCGACCAGTCGCGCCGCTCCTTCCTCGCCTACAGCGAACGCGAGCGTGCCGTGCCTTGGCGTGCCTTCCCCTGCTACATCTCCTGGTATGAGCTGAACATCAACCGCAACAACAGCCAGGACTACTCGGGCAACATGACCGTGGCCCAATGTACCGACGTGGTGAACCAGTGGAAGACGAACCTCTTCGACAAGTACGACAAGACGGTGAAGTCCTTCGTCTGGGACGACGGCTGGGACAACTACGGCACCTGGACCTTCAACCCGAACTTCCCCAACGGTTTCACTGAACCCAACGCCGTGGCTGAAAAGATCAACAGCAACATCGGCGCATGGCTCGGCCCGGTGGGCGGCTACGGCACTTCGGGAGGCTACCGCCGCAACTATTGGACCGGAAAGGGTGGTATGCAGCTCTCCAACCCTGCCTACTACCAGACCTTCATCGATGCCTGCACCTACATGCTGAAGAACTACAGCTTCAACTTCTTCAAGTTCGACGGCATCAGCGCGCAGTTCTCGGCTGTCGGTCCTGACGCTGGCACAACGGGCGAGGAGAACGCCGAAGGCATTATCGGTATCGAACGCGAAATCCGTGCTATCAAGCCCGACGTATTCCTCAACACCACCGTGGGCACCTGGGCTTCGCCCTTCTGGTTCCAGTTCACCGATGCTGTTTGGCGACAGGAGAACGACTACGGCGAGATTGGCAACCAAGGCACTGACCGCGAAAAGTGGATTACCTACCGCGACAACCTGGTTCACCAGAACTTTGTGACGAACTCGCCCTTCTGCCCCATCAACACGCTGATGACCCACGGCTTCATCCTCTCGACCCACGGCGGTGCTGCGAACCGCGACTACGCCGGCATCGTGCGTGAACTGCGCTGTGCCTTTGCCTGCGGTTCGGGCATGGTGGAACTCTACAACGACTATGACCTGACCAACACCGTCTCCGACGAGACGCACCCCGCCGGCTCGCTCTGGAAGGAGATTGCCGACTGCATCGACTGGCAGGAACGCAACGCTGACGTGCTGCCCGACGCTCACTGGGTGGGCGGCGACCCCTGGACGGGAGCGAAGAGCGAAGTGTACGGCTGGGCTTCGTGGAACGGCAAGAAGGCCACCCTCGCCCTGCGCAACGGACAGGCTTCGGCACAGACCTTCACCACCACCCTGCGCAAGGCACTCGAAATCCCCGCACACGTCACGGGCAGCATCACCTTCACCAAGGCATTTGCTGACCAGGCCGACTTGGACGGTCTGGCTGTGGGAACGGCCATCGACATCGACACGGAGCTGACCCTCAACTTCCCCGCATCGAGCGTGTATGTGTTTGACGGCGTGGACAGCAATGCCTCGACCGTCGACGCTGCCGCCATGAACGCCCTGCTCTTGGAGGCCAAGCGCGCGCTGGAGCACACGGGCATCGGCTATCCCGTGGCCGCAACCGACGACGTGACTACCGGTTCTGCTGCCCGCACCGCGCTGGCCGCCGCTATCACCACGGCCCAGCAGCAGGCTTATGCACCCTCGCAGGACGACCTGACCGCACTGCAAAACGCTATCGACGCTTACAAGGCTGCCACTGCCGAAATCCAGCTCTTGCAGGACGGTTATGCCTATGCACTGACCACAAAGATTGGCAACGCTGAGTACTACCTGGACTACAACGCCGAAAGCGGAAGCCTGGCACTGGCCGAGCGTCCCGAAGGCACGGCTATCCCGGCCACGGCTACCTTCGTCTGCCACAATGTGGGCGACCGTACGCTGTTGGTGAACAACGCCGGCAAGTACCTCACCGTACCGACTGGCTCTGGCGCACTGACCGCCGAATATGCCTCCGCCGACAACCTGCTCTCGTTGCAGAAGACGGCTTCCGACTTCGGCCAGCTCCGCTTGGGCAACAACGCTGCCAGCAGCTGGTTCACGGCCTCAACCTCTTCGTTGGGCAACGCTGCAGATGTCGCAGCAGCCACCACCCTGCAGTTCCACCCCATGGACTATGCCAACTTGGTAACGCTCCGCGCTCCCTCGACTGCCGACGGCAACACCTATGCTTCGCTCTGCCTGCCCTTCAACGCGCTCGTGCCCGACGGCGTGACGGCTTACTGGGGCAAGTCGGTCGATGACAGTCAGGAGACCATGACGCTCAGCCCGCTCACGGGCGGCATACCCGCTAACCAGGCTGTCGTGCTGATCAGTGCGGACGAAGTTACCGAAGCCCGCTTCATTCCCGCTGCCGACGAGCAGTTGGGCACACTCAGTGGCACGAACCTGCTGCAGGGTGTGTGCGAAAGCGGCGTGGCACGCAACACCTCAGCCACGACCTACGTGCTGAACGGCAACCGCACGACGGGCACCATCGGCTTCTACCGCTACACGGCCACGAACCTGCCCGCCTACAAGGCATACTTGGAGCTGGCCGGCACCAACGCCATGGGCTTCAGCTTCGACTTTGGCGGTGAGGTGACGAACCTGAACGGCGTGGAGAGCGATGCCGAAGGCGACAACCTGCCGTGCTATGACCTGAGCGGACGCCGCACGCTCCGTCCCGAGACCGGCGGCATCTACATCAGCGGACGAAAGAAAATTCTGGTAAAATAAACATCTACTGAAGATATGCGACAAGAGAAAAAGCACTATATCGCGCCTTCTTCCACCCTCATCGCCCTGGCCTTCGGCACGCAGATTCTGAATGCCAGCGATGTCTCCATTTCCATCGGAAGCGGCGAAGGCAACGACGTGACCGATGAGGGCGATGCCTGGTCGGACAAGAAGTCGGACTATTGGGAGGGCTGGGACGAATAACCGCCCCTACCCTACGTCATACATTCACACATCCCGCTCCGTGCGGCGCAGCCAACCCGGCTGCGCCGCACGCTTTTATGCGCTCGCCAGTCGCGGCTTCCGCGCGAACAACTCGGCACGCTGTCTAACCTAAGTGCCGGGTTGTTCGCGCGGGGGCTGGACTTTCTGGATTTTCCGGATAATCCGGACTTTCCGGATAATCTGGACTTTCCGGACTTTCTGGACTTTCTGGACTTTCTGGATAATCCGGACATTCCAGATTATCCGGAGATTCCAGATAAAATCTTTTTTCTAACTTTGCCAGCTCACAATCGGAGCTGCCTCAGCTGCGCTCCACTATACTCACACAACCATGCTTGAAATCAAGAATCTGCACGCCTCGGTCGAAGGCAAAGAAATTCTGCGAGGGGTGAACCTGACCATTCGCGACGGCGAGGTGCATGTGCTGATGGGCCCCAACGGCTCGGGCAAGAGCACGCTCAGCCAAGTGCTGGTGGGCAATCCCAAATATGAGGTGACTGAAGGCTCTGTCACCTTCAACGGCAAAGACTTGCTGGCCCTGTCGCCCGAAGACCGCTCGCACGAGGGCATCTTCATGTCGTTCCAGGCTCCTACGGAGATTCCCGGAGTGTCGATGACGAACTTTATGCGCGCTGCCCTGAATGCCAAGCGTAAGTACTTCGGACAGGAACCTATGCCGGCAGGCGAATTTCTGAAACTGCTGAAGGAGAAACGCAAACTGGTGGGGCTCGACGCCCACTTCATGAGCCGCGGCGTGAACGAGGGCTTCTCGGGAGGCGAACGCAAGCGCAACGAGATATTCCAAATGGCGGTGCTCGAACCGTCGTTCTCCATTCTGGACGAAACGGACTCGGGACTCGACGTGGATGCCCTGCGCACGGTGGCCGAAGGCTTCAACTCGCTGCGCAACGAACACACGAGTGCCATGGTGATTACGCACTACCAGCGTATGCTGGACTATCTGCAGCCCGACTTCGTACATGTGCTGATGAAGGGGCAGATTGTGCGCGAGGGCACAGCCCAGCTGGGCTATGAAATCGAAGAGAAGGGATTTGATTGGATTCTGCTTTCGTGATGTACGCTATGAACAACAGTCATCAGCAATATATTGACCTCTACGAGGCTCACCGCGACCTGATCGAACGCCACAGCTGTGAGGCCCTGAACGCACACCGGGCCGAGGCTGCCCGGCTGCTGGCCGCCCAGGGGCTGCCCGACCGAAGCACGGAACGCTACAAGTATACCGATGCCGCGGCGGCCTTTGAGCCTGACTTCGGCCTGAACCTCCAACGCATCGTGCCGCAGGTTGACCCCTACAAGGCTTTCGGCTGCCGCGTGCCGAACCTGGGAGCAGCCTTGCTCTACGTGGTGAACGACGTGCCCTTCGGCCTCTCGCCCACTTCAGCCCCGCTGCCCGAAGGCGTGGTGGTGGAATCGTTTGCCCGGGCGGCGGTGAAGCACCCCGACCTGCTGCGCCGCTACTATAACCAGGCCGCCTCGACCGACCGCGACTTTGCGGCGGGACACGACGGCGTGACCCTGCTGAACACGCTGTTGGCACAGGACGGCGTGCTGATTTACCTGCCCGAAGGGACTGGACTGAAGGCCCCGGTACAGGTGGTACACGTGTCGGCGGCCGCCACGGCGTGCATGAGTGTGCGCCGTGTGCTGGTCGTGGCCGAGAAGGGCGCGCACGGTGCGATACTGCTGTGCGACCACGCCGAACAGGCCCACAGCTACCTCACCACCCAGGTGGTGGAGGTGTTTGCCGCAGAGGGAGCGGAAGTGGAGCTGTACAGCATGGAGGAGAGCCACGCGCAGAACACGCGCTTCGCCACGCTCTATGCCGAACTGCAGGCGCACAGCCGCCTGAGCTACGACGGTGTGACGCTCACGGGCGGCACGACACGCAACCGCATGGACATCAGGCTGCGCGGCGAGGGGGCACACACGGAACTCTTCGGGGCTGTGGTGGCCGACGGCTCGCAGCGGGTGGACAACAACATCCTGGTGGAACACCTGGCCCCGCAGTGCACGAGCGACATGCTCTTCAAGTGTGTACTGAACGGCGAGAGCCAAGGGGCCTTTGCCGGCAAGGTGTATGTGGCTCCGGGTGCGCAGCAGACGGCTTCGCAACAGACGAATGCCAACCTCTGTGCCAGTCCCACGGCCCGCGCCTACTCGCAGCCCATGCTGGAGATCTACGCCGACGACGTGAAGTGCAACCACGGCTCAACCATCGGCAAGTTGGACGAAACAGCCCTGTTCTACCTGCAACAGCGCGGCATTCCCCGCCGCGAAGCCTGCCTGCTGTTGCAACACGCCTTTGTCAACGAGGTGCTGCGCCATGTGGGCATCGAACCGCTGTATGAACGGCTCACCCACTTGGTTGACCTGCGCTTCAGGGGCGAACTGGGCCGCTGCCGCACTTGTGGCGGATGCGGCGCAAAGCGATGAGACTATGCTGTAGGGTATGAGGTTATTCAGGTTTCTCAAGTTCAACCAAACTTGACAACAAGCGTTCAAGGCACGCCCCGGAGGGGCAAAAGCATTCATCCATACCATTGCCACTTCACGCTTTTGCCCTTGCAGGGCGCATTGACGGCGGTTAACTAACCCAGGGCGTTGCCCTGGGCTATGCGCTTGTTGGGCTTTCAGCCCGTGCCTTAAACGCTATTCAGGCAGCAGTAACCTTATAAACTATAGACTCTTCAACTTTAAACTTGAACGCAGTGAGAACTCCCACATCCATGTACGACATTTCTGCTGTCCGCGAGGACTTCCCCATATTGGGCCGCGAGGTGTACAAGCGGCCGTTGGTCTACTTGGACAACGCCGCGACGACCCAGAAGCCGCGCTGCGTGGTCGAGGCCATGACCCACGAATACTACACGGTGAACGCCAACGTGCACCGGGGCGTTCACTACCTGTCGGGACAAGCCACCGACCTGCACGAGGCTGCCCGCGAGAGGGTGCGCCGCTTCATCAATGCCCGCCGGGCTGACGAGGTGGTGTTTACGCGCGGTACGACCGAGAGCATCAACCTGGTGGCTGCCACGTGGGGCGAAGCCTTCCTGCAAGCGGGCGACGAGGTGCTGCTCACGGTGATGGAACACCACAGCGACATCGTGCCCTGGCAGTTGCTGCGCGAGCGCAAGGGCATCGTGCTGAAGGTGGTGCCCATGACCGACAGCGGCGAACTCGACTTGGAGGCATACGCCGCGCTGCTTTCGTCCCGCACCAAGTTGGTGTGCTGCGCACACGTGAGCAATGTGTTGGGCACGGTGAACCCCGTGAAGCGCATGGCCGAAATGGCCCACGCCCAAGGCGCGCTCATGCTGGTCGATGCCGCGCAGAGCGTGCCGCACTTCCAGGTCGACGTGCAACAGCTCGGCTGCGACTTTCTGGCCTTCTCGGGCCACAAGGTCTACGGGCCTACGGGCATCGGCGTGCTGTACGGCCGCGAAGAACTGCTCGAACAGATGCCCCCCTACCAGGGCGGCGGCGAGATGATTGGCCGCGTCACGTGGGAACACACCACCTTCGAGCGTCCGCCCTTCAGATTCGAGGCCGGCACGCCTGACTATGTGGGCACGCACGGCTTGGCTGCGGCCCTGGACTATGTGGACAAGCTGGGCATGGAACAGATTCACGCCCACGAGCAGGAGATCACGCGCTATGCCATGGAGCAGATGGCCTTGATTCCCGACATGCACCTGTATGGCACGACAGCCGGCAAGGACGCTGTGGTGGCCTTCAACGTAGGAAACATTCATCCGCTCGACTTGGGCACGCTGCTCGACAGGCTGGGCATCGCCATACGCACAGGCCACCACTGCGCACAACCCCTCATGGAACGCTGCGGCGTAGAGGGTATGGCCCGCGCCTCCTTTGCCCTCTACACCACGCGCCAAGAGGTGGACGCACTGGTTGAAGGCATCGAACGGGTACGGAAGATGTTCTGAACCCTCCTTATGAAACAACCTTAATCATCAAACATCATGATTCTCTCCACAACTCCCACATTA
>JBJEAF010000249.1:0-26764 GCA_051868755.1 Alloprevotella sp. | reverse complement strand
CCGAGTTGTTTTTCCTAAGTGCCGAATTGTTTTTCCTAAGTGCCGGGTCGTTTTCTTACACGTCCCGCTGCCGGCATCTGCGAAAGAATGGTTGCGGCCCAAGCCAGATTCCGCCCCTTCGCCGGCAAGATCCGTCGCTATATATATTATAGGAGTACACGCGCAGTGAAGGGTCGGGAAAACGGCACGGGATAAACGAGGCCTCAACAAAAGCCGACCATGACCGCCCCCCTGGTGCTCCCGCTCCGCTACCCACACGTGGCAACACGGAAAGCACGGAAGCACGGCACTGGCGGCCTTAGCTTATTTTAAGCACTGCGCACGTACACCGTTGGACTAAAAGACGTATTTTTGCAGCAATTTTTCGCACCAGACCGCCATTTTCTGGCCACTAAGGTGCATCGCCGGGATACACGACGGCACTCATCGGCGCACTTCGTCCGATGGATGAAAAGTGCACAGTGCTTGGGTAGAGTGCAAGCCTCCAGAGACAGGACGGACTTTGCCGCTGTGCTCCCCTACTCCCCCACACACGGAGCAGCAAAACTGAGTCATATCAATATATACACACCTATATGTCAGAACAAACGGACATACGAAGCCTGAACGCACGCATTGAGGCGGAAACAGGCTTTATCACGGACCTGTTGGAGGGCATGAACCGCCACATCGTAGGTCAGAAACACTTGGTCAACTCGTTGCTTATCGGCTTGCTGGCCGACGGACACATCCTGCTCGAAGGTGTGCCAGGACTGGCCAAGACGCTGGCCATCAAAACGCTGGCCGGACTGATCGAAGCTCAGTTCGGACGCATCCAGTTCACCCCCGACCTGCTGCCCGCCGACGTGGTGGGCACCTTGATATACAGTCAGAAGGAAGAGACCTTCAAGGTGAAGAAGGGGCCGGTGTTTGCCAATTTCGTATTGGCCGACGAAATCAACCGCGCCCCGGCCAAGGTGCAGAGTGCACTGCTTGAGGCCATGCAGGAACGCCAGGTGACGATTGGCGAACACACATTCGACCTGCCGGAACCCTTCTTGGTATTAGCCACCCAGAACCCGATCGAGCAGGAGGGCACCTACGAACTCCCCGAAGCACAGGTGGACCGCTTCATGATGAAGGTGCTGGTGGACTATCCGACCATTGAGGAGGAAAAGCGCATCGTGCGCGCCCAGATTGAAGGCGGCTCACAGACGGCGTTGCCCGTGACCGACACGGCCCGCATCGTGAAAGCCCGCGAGCTGGTGAAACAGGTGTATGTCGACGAGCGCATTGCGCAGTACGTGGCCGACCTGGTGTTTGCCACCCGCTACCCGGACCGCTACAAGCTCGGCGATATGAGGCAATACATCGCCTTCGGCGGTTCACCCCGTGCCAGTATCAACCTGGCACTCGCAGCCCGTGCCCGCGCCTTTGTGGAGCGCAGGGGCTATGTAGTGCCCGAAGACGTGCGCGCCGTGGCTCCCGACGTGCTGCGCCACCGCATCGGCCTGACCTATGAGGCCGAAGCCGACGAGGTGAAGGCCGACGACGTGGTGCGCGAGATACTGAACAAGGTTGAGGTGCCCTAACGGCCCGAAAGCCCCCAGAATGTTTGAAATTTGTCATAGATGTTATCCGGGCTGGTTCTGACCAACCGCCCGGCCCATTGGAACCAAAGTGTGGAAACTGCTGAACTGCTGAAACGGGTGCGCCGGTTGGAAATCAAGACCAAGGCACTCACCAACAATGTGTTTGCAGGCGAATATCATTCGGCCTTCAAGGGACGCGGCATGTCGTTTGCCGAGGTACGCGAGTATCAGCCGGGCGATGACGTGCGCGACATCGACTGGAACGTGAGCGCGCGCATGAACCGCCCTTACATCAAGGTGTTTGAGGAGGAACGCGAGCTCACCGTGATGTTCGTCGTAGACATCTCCGCCAGCAGCCTGTTTGGCACCATGCGGCGCACGGAACGCGAGCTGGCCACGGAGATTGTGGCCACGCTGGCCTTCTCGGCCATGCAGAACAACGACAAGATCGGCGCACTACTCTTCACCGACCGGGTGGAAAAGTTCATTCCGCCGGGCAAGGGCCGGCGCCACGTGCTCTACATCGTGCGCGAGCTGCTGGACTTCGAGCCGCAGGGACGGCGCACAAACGTAGGTGTGGCCATGGAATACCTGATGCGCGTGATGACCAAACGCAGCATCACCTTCGTGCTGAGCGACTTTCTCGACACGCGAAGCTTCGACAAACCGCTACAGGTGGCCAGCCGCAAGCACGACCTCATCGCCCTGCGCATCTACGATCCCTGTATGGCCGAACTGCCCGATGTGGGACTGATCAGGGTGGCCGATGCCGAAACGGGCCACGAACAGTATGTCGACACTTCCAGCCGCGCCGTGCGCCGGCAGGTAAGGCAATGGTGGACCGACAGCCAAAAACACTGGGAAGAACTCTTCAAGCGCAGCGGTGCCGGCTATGCAGCCATCGCCACCAACGGCGACTTTGTCAAACCGCTGATGAACCTGTTTGCCCGCAGGGGCTGACCCGCGTAGACGCACCCGGCGGCTCATGTTCCCATTTCCTTTTCTTTTACCTTTTCCCCCATGACGTTCTCTGAATCACACCTGTCCCTCCTCCGCGCCCACAACCTTGTCTGGCGCGGCCTGTTGCCCCTGCTTGTAGCTCTCGTGGGCTGCTTCGTGACAGGGCTGCGCGGCATGGCCCAAGCGGTGGTCGAGACCCACCTCGACACGGTGGCCATACGCATCGGCGAGCAGGTGCAGCTACAAGTGAAATGCACGGCTCCCCGAGGGGCACAGGTGGCGTTCCCCAACTTTAATGCCACAGAGGAACTCACGCCCGGTGTCGAAGTGGTGGCCTGTGGCCGCACCGACACGCTGCAGGCCGACGGCGGGCAGCGCATGACGCTGACGCGCCGCTACACCATCACCTCATTTGACTCGGCTCTCTACACGCTGCCGCCCTTCACGGTCGAGGTTGACGGCAAGGAGTATGCCTCGCGCGGAAACCTCGGGCTGCGGGTGAGCACGGTGCCTGTCGACACAGTCCATGTGGACAACTTCAACGGGCCGCACGATGTGGTGGAACTGCCCTTTGTGTGGACTGCCCGCCAAACGCTGTGGGCCGTGCTGGCACTGGCCCTGCTCCTGACCGCCGCTGTGCTCGCTGTCAGGCTGAGCGACCCGCGGCTGATTACGCGCCGCATCGTCGTCAGGCCACCCACGCCGCCCCATGTGACGGCACTCGACGACATGGAACGCATGAAGCAGCGGCCCGAAACCGACGCAAAAGCCTACTATATGCAGCTCACCGAAACGCTGCGCTCGTATATCGAACGGCGGTTTGGCTTCAACGCACGCGAAATGACGACGACCGAAATCGTAGACCAGCTCACCGCCACCGACCATGCAGAGGCACTGAGCGAACTGCAAGACATTCTGCTCACTGCTGACCTCGTGAAATTTGCCAAGCACCAGACTTCGGTGACGGAGCAGGACCGCAGCCTGCTACAGGCGCTCGACTATGTGCAGACCACCAAGCTGGTGCCGGCCGAGCCGCCCAAACCGCGCATCGAGTATGTGGGCCTGTCGAACGGCAAACAGCGCATACTACGCACGGCCATGAAACTGACGGCCGCCGTGTGCGCACTGGCAGCATGGGGCACAGCGGCCTGGGTGATGTACGACCTGTACAGCTGCTTCGGATAGAAGCGAACCAGCCATGGGCTGTACCCGGCACAAAAGTGCGGCCCATCATTTGTTGCTCGGCTGCCATGCCCACGACCCTGCGTCCCTGCGCGCATACTGCCACGCCCATCATCAACCTGCAACCTCCCGACCATCCATGACCTTTGCCTCTCCTTCCTATTTCCTGTTGTTGCTGCTGGCCATTCCCTACGTGCTGTGGTACTTCCTGTTCAAGCGCCGGCACGAAGGCACGCTGACACTGGCCAGCACCGAGGTGTTCCGCAAGGCCCCTTCCTCGTGGCGCACCCGCCTGATTCACCTGCCCTTCTTTCTGCGCCTGTGCTGCTTTGCCGCCGTGGTCACGGTGCTGGCCCGTCCGCAAACCTCCACTTCGTGGCAGAAAGGCGAAACCGAGGGCATCCACATCATGTTGGCCCTCGACATTTCGACCAGCATGATGACCCCCGACATCGTGCCCAACCGCATCTCGGCAGCCAAGGACGTAGCCGTGGAGTTCGTGGCCAACCGCCGCAACGACAACATCGGCCTGACGCTCTTCGGCGGCGAAGCCTTCACGCAATGTCCGCTCACGACCGACCACGGCATGCTGCTGCGCACCTTCAAGGGGGTCAGCTGCGACCTGCAGGCCCAGGGCATCATACAGCCGGGCACAGCTATCGGCATGGGCATTGCCAGCGCGGTGGCCCACCTCGAAAAGGCACCGGGCAAGAGCAAGGTGGTGATTCTGCTCACCGACGGTGCCAACAATACGGGCGACATATCGCCCCTCATGGCAGCCGACATGGCCAAGGACTGCGGCGTACGTGTCTACACTATCCTGCTCGGATCCGAAGGCAAGGTATCAGTGCCCGTAACCCAGCTGCCCAACGGCGAAGTCTATACGCAGCAAATGGATGCCACACCCGACCCCGCCACCCTGAAGCAGATTGCCGCCACCACTGGGGGCATCTTCTACCGCGCCACTACCCGGACGGCCCTGCGCGAGGTGTATGACGACATCGACAAGCTCGAAAAGACAAAGCTCAAGGTAAACAATTACAACCGCCGCTACGAGGCTTACCAGCCCTTTGCGCTGGCAGCCCTGCTGTTGCTGCTGCTCGAAATGGTGGTGCGCCAGACATTGCTGCGCAGGCTGCCCTGATAATGTATAATTGGGCTACGCCGATGTCATGGCCTTAGGCTCACTATACGTTGTACATTATATACTCCCCCAAAGCTGTGGACTATGCTACAATTTGAGAATCCCCAATACTTTCAGCTCCTTTGGCTGCTGCTGCCGCTGACGGCTATATATATATATGCGTGTCTGAAGGCCCGGCGGCACATGGCCCGGCTGGGAGACCCCGAGCGGTTGAAGGCGCTGATGCCGGACCGCTCGCCCATGAGGCAACACGTGAAATTCGTACTCCTCACGCTGGCCTTTGCCCTGCTTGTGGCCACGCTGGCACGCCCGCAATACGGCCTGAAGCAGCAGACCGAACAGAGCCAGGGCATTGAGGCAGTAGTGATGGTCGACGTGTCGAACTCGATGATGGCCACCGACGTGCTGCCCAACCGCCTGGAACGCGCCAAACTGCTGGTGTCAAACCTGGTGGACCGCATGAAGAACGACAAGATTGCCCTGGGCGTGTTTGCTGGCGAAGCCTACCCGCAGCTGCCTATCACAGCCGATTACGCCTCGGCCAAGATGTTCATCGACGCCCTGTCGACCGGCATGGTCACCCTGCAAGGCACGAACCTGGCTGCGGCTGTCGAACTCGCCCAGAAGAGCTTCAGCGGCGACAAGGAGGTGGGCAAGGCCATTCTGCTCATCACCGACGGCGAAGACCACGTGGAAGGAGCCGCCGAGGCCGCACAGGCTGCCGCCAAAGCGGGCATCAACGTCTTTGTGCTCGGTGTGGGCACTGCCGAAGGTTCGCAGATTCCCACACCCTACGGCGCGCTGACTGATGCCACGGGACAACCCGTACACACTGCCCTCAACGAACAGATGTGCCGCGAAGTGGCCAAGGCGGGCAAGGGCATCTACCTCCATCTGGACCAGACCAACAGCGCGCAGGACGAAATGCAGGCACAGCTGTCGCGCCTCAAGCACACCTCGACCAGCACCTCCTACACGGCCCGCGACGAACAGTTCCAGGCGGTGGCCCTGCTGGCCCTGCTGCTGCTCGTGGCCGAAGTGTGCCTGAGCGAAACACGCAACTCTCTATTCAAACGCTTCAAGTTATTCAGCAAATGACACGTCACACCGCCACGCTCTGCCTCGCCCTGCTGCTCCCACTCTGCTGCGCCCTGACTCTGAACGCACAGAACGACGAATACCGGCTGATGCACCAGGGCAACGCCCAATTCCGCGCACGTAACTATGACCGCGCAGAGAACTATTACATACAGGCACTGAAGCTGAATCCGAACAGCAGCAGGGCCACCTTCAACCTGGCCGACGTCTATCTGGCCAAAGGCAATCCGCACGCTGCCGACAGCCTGTACGACCGTGTCACGAAGCTGGAGCAGAACGGGCAGGTGCGATCCATGGCCTGGCACAACCGGGGCTACATCTGCCAGACGGCGGCCTTGCAGAACCAGAAGGAACAACAAAAACTGCTCCGGCAGGCCATCGGCCACTACAAGCAGGCGCTGCGTCTCAACCCGCACGACGAGGACACGCGCTACAACCTGGCCCTCTGTCAGGCCCAACTGAAGAAAGGTCAGGGAGGCGAACAGCCTGAAGAGAAGCCTGACCAACAGCAGGGCAATGAAAACAAGCCTCAACAAGACCAGCAACAGCAGCAACAACAGACCCAACCGAACGAACAGGACCGCAGGCAGACGCAGCAGTATCTGAACCTCGCCCGGCAGGCTGAACGGCGGGCACGCGAAAAACTGAATGCACAGCAGCCGCGCCAAAAGAGTCTGGACAAGAACTGGTAAGACTGCGATGTCCCCTCCGGGAAACGCCCGCAACTCCGATGTCACAAACAGCATACACATCCGCATGAAACACCGCATCGTCCTATTTCTCAAACTATCCTTCACCGCACTGCTGGCTGCCGCACAGTCGTTCACTGCCAAGATTGAACCTGTAGGCGGCTACTACCGGCTGACATTCACCGTGGCTTCCAACCACGCCGAAGGCTTCACCCCGCCCAACCTCAGTGCCTTTGAGAAACTGAGCGGACCCATGACCTCCACTTTCAGCAGTTACCAGATGGTGAACGGCCGCAGCTCGCACGAGTCGTCGACCACGTTTACCTATATCCTCTCTGCCAAAAAGAGCGGCAACCTGACCATCGGGGCGGCCTCGGTGAAGGTGAACGGCAAGGTGCTGCACTCTGCGCCCGTCACGCTGCACGCCACGGCGGGCAGCACAGCCGGTTCCGGCTCGCAGTCGGGACAAGGCCGACAGGGACGCAGCGAGGACGATGAACCGATAGAGGTCCAACAGGCGGGCAGCGCAGTGACGCAGCGCGACCTGTTTATCGACGTGACACCCAGCCGCACACGCGTCATGGAGCAGGAAGCCGTGCTGCTCACCTACCGCATACACTCGCGCGTGGGTGTGGGGCTGGCCAACACCCAACTCACCACCAAGCCCGACTTCAAGGGACTGATATCGCACGAGCTGCCGCTGCCGGGCAACCAGATTCAGACGACCATCGAACAGCGCAACGGCACAACCTACCGCACAGGCACTATCCTGCAATATGTCATTTTCCCGCAGCAGGCGGGCAAGCTCACCATTCCCAGCATCACCTTCGACTGCACGGTCGTGCAACAAGACCACACGCTCGACCTTGCCGATGCCTTCTTCAACGGTGGCGGCAGCATCGGGGTACAGGTTCGGCGCACGGTGTCCGAAGCGCACCTGCAGATCGACTCGCTCCCCCAACCCAAGCCGGCAGCCTTTGCCGGAGCGGTGGGCCGCTTCAGCCTCTCGGGCAAGGTGCTCAACCCCACCCTGCGCACCAATGACGTGGCCACTTACCGCCTCACGGTGAAGGGAGTGGGCAACCTGCGACTCATCACGCCGCCCGTGGTGACCTTCCCGCAGGACTTCGACTCCTACGATGCCAAAACTACCGACCAGACGAAGGTGACCGCCGAAGGACTGGACGGACAGCTCACCTTCGACTACACCTTTGTGCCGCGCAACGTGGGGAAATATACCATTCCGGCCATCGAGTTTGCCTACTACGACACCGAAACCCACAGCTACCGGACACTGCGCACGCAGCCCGTGGAGCTGCAAGTGGAAAAGGGCGAACGCTCCAACGATGACGTGGACCGACAGCTGGCACTGCTGCGAAGCGACATACGCGACATTCACACCGCCCAGCACACGGGCGGCCCTTCGCAATCCTTCGTCTGGGGCTCATGGGCCTACCGCCTGCTCGAAGCCATCCTGCTGGCTGCTTTCGCCCTGGCCGCCTGGCTGCTTCGCCGTATGCAGAGCCGACGCGCCGACGTGACTACCCGCAAGCGCAGCCGGGCTGCCAAAACGGCCCTGGCACGACTCGACAAGGCCGAAAAGAGCCTGCAGGCCGATACCCGGCAGGGATATGCCGAAATCGGAGCGGCCCTGAGCGGCTTCCTGTGTGATGCCCTGAACCTGCAAACGGCCGAAACCGACAAGGAGCACGCACTGCCCCTGCTGCTGCAACGCGGCGCGGACGCAGCGACGGCCGAAGCCTTCTTCCAAGTGGTGGACGACTGCCAGTATGCACAGTATGCCCCAGCCTCCGACACCGAAGCCGACGAATGCCTGCAAAGGGCACGCCATACCGTGGGGCAACTGGCCGGACAGCTGGGCCGCAAGGTACACTGAGACCACAAAGCCCAAGTCCGCCCCAAACAACGGTCCTCACCCTTCCATCATTCCTCCCAACCCAACCGATTCCGCTTTATGAAGCTCTTCCTACTCGCCCTGATGCTGCAACTGTCGGCCTGCTTCACGTTTGCCGCCGCTGCCGGAAAGCCGACCGATGACAAGGCGGCTGCCGACAAAGCTTACCGGGCCAAGAATTATGTACAGGCCGCCTCGCTCTATGAGGCTTGTGTGAAACAGGCCACAGCATCGGGCAACGCCTCGGCCGACGAACGGGCCACACTCTACTATAATCTGGGCAATGCTTACTACCGGCTCAAGGATTATGCCCATGCCGTGCTCAACTACCGCCGCGCCCTGCACCTCAACCCGGCCGATGCCGATGCAGCCTTCAACCTGCAACTCACTGAAGCCAAACTGACCGACCGCTTCGACGCGCCCTCCGAGATGTTCTTCATCAGCTGGGCCAAGGACTTCATCTACTCGCAAAGCGCCGCCACGTGGGGCAACTGGTCGCTGCTGTTCCTGCTACTGGCCTTGGTGGGCGGCTTGGTGGGCATCATGCCCTGGACCTTGTGGCTGAAGCGAACGGTCTGGACAGCCGCCTGGCTGCTGCTGGCCTGCTCCCTGCTGTGCGAAGTGTTTGCCAAGATGCAGACGGCCCGCCTGCAGAACACCAAACAGGCCGTCATCATGCAGGCCACTCCGGCACAGTCGAGCCCCACAGGCTCCGCCAAAGCACTGCGCCAACTACACGAAGGCACAACGGTCGAAGTGCGCGAAACCTGTCCCGGCGGCTGGCTGCAAGTGGCCATGCCCGACGGCAGCGAAGGCTATGTGTGCGAGGCCCACTGCGAACAGCTGGGGCTGTAAGCCCCCTTCTCGGGCTCATCCCGTTTCTTCTCCAACCCTCACCCCTCACCTGATGGGCGCACATAGCAGCGTCCGACTCCCCGCCATGACAAACCTTGACCAAGCCCTCACACTGTGGCTCAACGGCAGCCACTCCCTCTTTGCCGACGGTATGGCATGGACAGCCACACAAACACTCACCTGGGTGCCTGCCATGCTGCTGGTGGTGTATGTCATTATCCGCAACAACAACCTTACCGGCATAGCCGTGACCCTGCTCTCGTTGGCCCTGTGCATCGTGCTGGCCGACCAAGTGGCCTCGACCATCTGCAAGCCGTTAGTAGCCCGCTACCGCCCCTCCAACGACCCCATCATCATGTATGCAGTCGATGTCGTGCACGGCTATCGGGGCGGACGTTACGGTTTCTTCTCCAGCCATGCCGCCAACACCATGGCCGCAGCCACCTATCTCACCCTGTGCATCCGCCACCGGGCATTGGGCTGGTGGCTATACTCATGGGCACTGCTCAACTGCTGGACCCGAGTGTACCTTGGCGTTCACTATGTGGGCGATTTGCTGGTCGGCACCCTTTGGGGCATCTGCGTGGGCTGGAGCGTGTACAAACTCAGCCGCCGCCTCTTCCCGCAGTTAGTCGCCTACGATGCCCGCCACGCCCACCGCGCTGGCTTCACCTCCACCGGCTACAGCATCCAGTCGGCCCGTCTGCTCCTTTCCGGCTTGGCCGCCACCTATATTTTCGTGCTGTCCTGCGCACTTTTTCAATAATACGGCCAAGTTGAAACGCTCTGATGTGCATGTTTCATAATTTTATATTACATTTGCTGCGCAAACAGTCATGGCTGCCTCACGGGCATCTGCATGGCAGGCATAGCCCTTCCAACGCACTCCCCGCCCCGAGAAACAGCTGTGGCTGCAAGACCAATGTATTATTATATCAACAAAGATCTATATCATGGAAGTAGAAATCGAAAAGCCCTATGTCATCGGTCTTGACATGGGCGGCACCAACTCCGTATTCGGCATTGTCGACCAACGCGGCACCATCAAGTCGCAAACCGTCATCTCTACCCGCGCCTATCCCGACTTCAAGGACTACGTGAAAGCTTCGGTCGAAGCCCTGCAGCCCGCACTCGACACAGTGGGAGGCATCGAAAACGTGCGTGCCATCGGCATTGGTGCCCCCAACGCCAACTACTACACGGGCACCATCGAAAATGCTGCCAACCTGGTTTGGCGCGGCTCCGTGCCCTGCGCACAGATGTTTGAAGACGCACTCGGCATCCCCTGTCGCGTCACCAACGATGCCAACGCAGCCGCTATGGGCGAAATGACCTACGGCGTGGCACGCGGCATGAAGAACTTCATCATGATTACCCTGGGCACAGGTGTCGGCTCGGGCATCGTGTGCGACGGAAAGGTCGTGTACGGCAGCGACGGCTTTGCCGGCGAACTGGGCCATGTGATTATCGACCATTCTGGAAACGGACGCAGCTGCGGATGCGGCCGCAAGGGCTGCCTTGAAACCTACACTTCGGCAACGGGTGTGGCACGCACGGCACGCGAACTGCTCGAAACCCGCACCGAGCCCAGCTTGCTGCGCGAACTGGACCCCGAGAAGATCACTTCGTTCGACGTGTTCCAGGCAGCCGAGAAGGGCGATGCCATTGCCCTCGAAATCTTTGAGTTCACCGGACGTGTGCTCGGTACGGCCTGCGCCGACTTCGCCACCTTCAACTCGCCCGAAGCCTTCGTGTTCTTCGGCGGCCTGACCAAAGCCGGCGAATACCTGATGGAACCCCTGCGCAAGGCATACGACGAGAACTGCCTGAGCATGTACCGCGGCAAGGCCAAGCTCCTCATTTCGGCTCTCAACGGCAGCGAAGCCGCCGTGCTCGGTGCCAGCGCACTGGGCTGGGAGTAAATCCCGCTCACCCACACAGCTGACAAGCAGGGCTGCGCCCAGACGGCACAGCTCCCCACCCCACTTCAGCAATCCGACAGGCGGACTGACTCCCCAGCCTCTGTCGGATTGCCTTCTTCTGTAAGGTTTTTCCTATCAATTAGGCCGCAACAAGCAGACAACCACACAGGACTTTCTATTTACCTTATTTATAGGACACACCTCACGCCAACAGCCACGGCCCGAGCCACACCCGACAAGCCTCATGACCCGCCCACACCACAAAAGGCGGGACAAAAACGCAATGTAGCCGTAAAATCTTGCCCATACCATAAGTTTTCCATAATTTTGCAGAGCTATCCTTGACAAGATTGACTTTCAATGAACAGTATATTTGCAGAATTTGCCAGTCCGCTCCTACTCATCGTGAAAGGCTTGCTGGTGGGCATCATCGCTTCGGCCCCCATGGGGCCGGTAGGCATTCTGTGCATTCAGCGCACCATGCAGAAGGGGCGCGCCTACGGCGTAGTGACCGGAGCCGGAGCTGCCCTGAGCGACATCATCTATGCGCTCATGACGGGACTGGGCATGTCATTCGTGATGGACTTTATCGACAAAGAGCAGAACATCTTCTGGCTCAAGCTCGTGGGCAGTGTCATGCTGTTCATTTTTGGTGTGTATATGTTCCGCACTGACCCGCGCAAATGCCTGCGCCCCACCACCGGCCACAACAAGGGCACACTGCTGCATAACTTCACCACGGCTTTCTTGGTCACCCTGTCGAACCCGCTCATCATCTTCCTCTTCATCGCCCTCTACAACATGCTCACCTTTGTCATTCCCGGAAACTTCGTGGGGCAATGCGTGGGCTACCTGTCGATTGTGGCGGGAGCCATGCTCTGGTGGCTGGGCCTGACCTACGTGATCAACAAGATGCGCAGCAACTTCGGCGTGAGGGGCATTCTGCGACTGAACCGCACCATCGGCTCGGTGGTGCTCGCCGCCTCTGTCATCTATGCCGTCATGACACTGTTCAACCTTAGCCTTTATTAATTAGAAGCTATGACGATAGCCGACCAGCTCAGAAAGACGAACCGCGCCGAATACCTGCTCTACATGTGGCAGGTGGAAGACCTGCTCAGGGCATACGGTCTGGATGCCGACCGCGTGGCCGCCGAATACCTGTGCCGCTTTGACCTCACCGACAAGAAAAGGGCGCAGACGGAACAGTGGTATGCCGACCTCTGCCGCATGATGCAGCAAGAAGGGTTGCGCGAAAAGGGACACCTCCAGATTGTGCAGCAGGCACTCCAACAGCTCGAAGAGCTCCATGCCCAACTGCTCAACTCGCCCCGCTTTCCCTACTACCGCGAAATGTACTACCGCGTACTGCCCTACATCGTAGAGCTTCGCGCCAAGCAAAAGCCTGCGCCGAGCGACACCGAAAGCGAACTCTACACCTGCTTCGGCCTGCTCTACGGAGTGCTCATGCTCCGGTTACAGCACAAGCCGGTCTCAGCCGAGACCGAAAAGGCGGTGAAGGACATCTCCACACTTCTGGGGCAACTCTCAGACTACTACTTCAAGGACAAACAAGAACCCATCGAATTTTAGAGAACACCACATGAAGAATATATTGGTTACGGGCGCAAACGGACAGCTGGGCAATGAACTCAGACTGCTCGCCAACCAACACGACGAAAACTGCCAGTTCTTCTTCACCGATGTCGCCGAACTGGACATCACCGACCGCAAGGCGGTGTACAACTTCATCGAACAGCACGGCATCTCGATTGTAGTGAACTGCGCAGCCTACACGGCTGTCGACAAGGCCGAAAGCGAGCCCGAACGCTGCGACCTGCTCAACCACATCGCTCCGGGCTATCTGGCCGAAGCCGTAGCCTCTGTGGGCGGCACGATGATTCAGATTTCGACTGACTACGTGTTTGACGGAACGGCCTGCCGACCCTATACCGAAGAGGATGCCACCAATCCCCAGACGGTGTACGGACGCACCAAGCTGGCAGGCGAAGAATGCGTCATCCGCTCGTGCGCAGGCTCCATGGTCATCCGCACAGCCTGGCTCTACTCCACCTTTGGCAACAACTATGTGAAGACCATGATCAGGCTGGGCAAGGAACGCGACCGGCTGGGCATCGTATTCGACCAGATTGGCTCACCCACCTATGCCCGCGACCTGGCCGAAGTCATCCTCACAGCCATCGACCGAGGCATCGTGCCCGGCGTCTACCACTTCACCAACGAAGGCGTCTGCTCCTGGTACGACTTCACACGCGCCATACACCGCCTCGAAGGCATCGATGACTGCCGTGTCGAGCCAATCCATACGGAAGAATACCCCGTGCCGGCCAAGCGTCCCCACTTCTCCGTGCTCGACAAGTCGAAAATCAAGAAGACCTACGGCCTGCATATCCGCTGGTGGGAGGATGCTCTGAAAGCCTGCATCAAGGAAATGTAATGAACAATGTATAATATATAATGTATAATTGCCTGCGACCATGGTGTCGGCGGTTCTGCATCGTACTGTATGTCGGGCGCAGCCCTCATTATACATTATACATTATAAATTAAAAAATCATCATGAACGCTGAAATCTCACGCCGACGCACCTTTGCCATCATCTCACACCCGGATGCGGGAAAGACCACACTGACCGAAAAGCTGCTGCTCTTCGGAGGTCAGATTCAGGTGGCTGGTGCCGTCAAGAGCAACAAGATAAAGAAGACCGCCACCTCCGACTGGATGGAGATTGAAAAGCAACGTGGCATCTCGGTCACCACCTCGGTCATGGAGTTTGACTATGAGGACTACAAGGTCAACATTCTCGACACACCCGGCCACCAGGACTTTGCCGAAGACACCTTCCGCACACTCACGGCTGTCGACTCAGCCATCATTGTCGTAGACGGCGCCAAGGGCGTGGAAGCACAAACGCGCAAGCTCATGACCGTGTGCCGTATGCGCAAAACCCCGGTCATCATCTTCATCAACAAGATGGACCGCGAAGGAAAAGACCCCTTCGACCTGCTCGACGAACTGGAACAGGAACTGCAAATCAAGGTCCGCCCGCTCTCATGGCCCATCAACCAAGGTGCCCGCTTCAAGGGTGTCTACAACATCTACGAGGAAGAGCTGAACCTCTTTGTACCCGACAAGCAGAAAGTAACCGAAAAGATTGCTGTCGACATTCACAGCCCAGAACTCGAAGCACAGGTCGGCGAAGCCGATGCCAAGCAGCTGCGCGACGACCTGGAACTCGTGGACGGTGTCTACCCCGCCTTCGAACACGAAGCCTACCTCCACGCCGATGTGGCCCCCGTGTTCTTCGGCTCGGCACTCAACAATTTTGGCGTGAAGGAACTGCTGGACTGCTTCGTGAAGATTGCTCCCTGTCCGCGCCCCACCCTGGCTGAGGAGCGCATGGTGGAACCTGAAGAACCGAAATTCACGGGATTCATCTTCAAGATTACAGCCAACATCGACCCCAACCACCGCTCCTGCATCGCCTTCTGCAAGGTCTGCTCCGGACGCTTTGAGCGCAACAAGCCCTACCTCCACGTTAGGGGCGGCAAGACACTGCGCTTTGCCTCGCCCACACAGTTCATGGCCCAGCGCAAGAGCACCATCGACGAGGCCTGGGCCGGCGACATCGTCGGCCTGCCCGACAACGGCACCTTCAAGATTGGCGACACACTGACCGAAGGCGAACAGCTGCACTTCCGCGGGCTGCCCTCCTTCTCGCCCGAAATGTTCAAGTACATCGAGAATGCCGACCCCATGAAGACCAAACAGCTGAACAAGGGCATTGAGCAGCTGATGGACGAAGGTGTTGCCCAGCTCTTTGTCAACCAGTTCAACGGCCGAAAGATTATCGGAACCGTCGGACAGCTGCAATTCGAAGTCATACAATACCGCCTTGAAAACGAGTACAACGCCAAGTGCCGCTGGGAACCCGTCCACCTCTACAAGGCCTGCTGGATAGAAAGCGACAACGAGGCCGAACTCGAAAACTTCAAGAAGCGCAAATACCAATACATGGCCAAGGACCGCGAAGGACGCGACGTGTTTCTGGCTGACTCAGGCTACGTCCTGCAAATGGCCCAGCAAGATTTCGAGCACATCAAGTTCCACTTTACCAGCGAATTTTAGGCTCATATTTGGTTTTTTGTCAAAATCACGCGAACAGCATACAATAGCACCCAAATGCACAGATTTTCAGGCTGTAACATTTGCGGTGCTATTTCAATTATGCCTATCCATCTGGAAATGGGAAAATAAACATCGGTAGGGTAAAGGTATGAACAATAAATATTACCTTTGCACTCGATGATGATTCATTCATTGGTTATTGTGTTGAATCCGTCCGAAGTGGCGCAACGACACTCAAGACGGTATTTTTGAACCATACGGTGCGCTTTTGTTGCACAAAGAACTTAAATGCACCGAAAATCAATAAGTATCAAAGGATTCAACACAACAGGGTAAGACCTTACGAGTTCGGAAGCCCTGCCCTACTCCCCACAGCGTAAAACTCAGGCGACCCGCCCACAACCCGGGAGGCCGCCTACAATCCTTCAATCTCCATGTATACTGTTGACGAACTGAACGACAGGCTCATCGACCTCTCTTTCTCTGAGGACATCGGCGATGGCGACCACACCACTCTCTGCTGCATCCCCGAAGATGCCGAAGGCAAATCGAAACTGCTCATTAAGGAAGAAGGCATACTGGCCGGTATGCGCATCGCCAAAGAGGTGTTCCACCGCTTCGACCCCACCCTACAGGTAGAACAATTCCTGGATGACGGTGCCCGTGTCAAGCCGGGCGACGTGGCCATGATTGTTTCGGGCAAGGTGCGCTCGCTGCTCCAGACCGAACGCCTCATGCTGAACATCATGCAGCGCATGAGTGGCATCGCCACCATGACTAACCGCTATGTCGAACGGCTGAAAGGCACTGGCACCCGTGTGCTCGACACCCGCAAGACCACACCGGGCATGCGTATGCTCGAAAAGGAGGCGGTGAAGATTGGCGGCGGTGTGAACCACCGTATCGGTCTCTTCGACATGATTCTGCTTAAGGACAACCACGTGGACTTCTGTGGCGGCATCGCCCAAGCCCTCGACCGCTGCGCAGCCTATCAGCAGGAGAAGGGCCTCAACCTGAAGGTCGAAATCGAATGCCGCAGCTTCGATGAAATCCGTCAGGTAATGGACCACGGCGGCGCAGACCGCATCATGCTCGACAACTTCTCGGTCGAAGACACGCGCAAGGCGGTACAGCTCATTGACCACAAGTTTGAGACCGAGTCGAGCGGCGGCATCACCTTCGACACGCTGCGCGACTACGCCGAATGCGGAGTGGACTTCATCTCTGTCGGCGCACTCACCCACTCGGTCAAGGGACTCGACATGTCGTTCAAGGCAACCAACTAAGTCACCCCGAGGAGCCTACACGGACGACCTTTTGATGGAAGTGACTGGGGCTACAACCAGCTTCCTCCTTCGCGCGGCAAACAGGCCTGGTTGCCGACGGGATTTCCTGCTTTTCAAAGCAATATATCTTCTATCGCCAATGAAGTATATATTCTATCGCCAATGAAGTATATATTCTATGGCCGATGAAGTATATATTCTTTTTCAGGACTGTATTTTGCCCCTATCTGCGCATCTGTCTGAGTTCACAACCGAAGCCTCCATAACCGAAGGAAACAATCACCTGACTACCCCAACACCCACACCCTATGCACCTGCTCCATAAAATGGCGGCCTTGGCTCTGGCCCTGGCCGTCGGTTCGCCGGCAGCCTGGGCCTGCACCAGCTTCTTGGTAGGCAAGAAGGCATCGGCCGACGGTTCCGCCTTCATCACCTATAACCAGGACGACTACGGCATGTTCGGCCGCCTCCACTACCTGCCTGCTGCCACCCACGCACCGGGTAGCATGCGCCGCATCATAGACGGCGATACCAACGCCTATCACGGCGAAATACCCGAAGCGCCCTACACCTATGCCGTGATGGGCTACATCAACGAGCATCAGGTGGCCATTACCGAAACCACCTTTGGCGGACGCGAAGAACTGGCCGACCCCAATGGCATCATCGACTACGTCAGCCTCATGACCATCGCCCTGCAACGTTCCAAGACGGCGCGCGAGGCCATACAGGTCATGACCTCACTGGTCCAGACCTACGGCTATGCCTCTGAAGGCGAAAGCTTCTCCATTGCTGACCCCAACGAAGTGTGGATGCTCGAAATGATCGGCAAAGGTCCCGAAGAGCGGGGCACAGTGTGGGTAGCCGTACGCATACCCGACGACTGCATCGCCTGCCACGCCAACCAAAGCCGCATACACCGCTTCGACATGAAGGACAAGCAAAATGTCATGTACGCCAAGGACGTGGTCAGCTTTGCCCGCAGGCGCGGCTACTTCAACGGCAAAGATGCCGAGTTCTCCTTTGCCGATGCCTACGCGCCGGCCGACTTCGGAGCCATCCGCTATTGCGAAACCCGTGTGTGGAGCTTCTACAACAAATGGGTCGAGGGCATGGACCGCTACCTCGACTATGCCGACGGCCGGCACATCGGCCAGGCCGAACCCATGCCGCTCTACTTCAAGCCCAAGCAGAAGCTGTCGCTCCACGATGTCATGAACTCCATGCGCGACCACTACGAAGGCACCCCCTTTGATGTGACGAAGGACGTAGGAGCAGGCCCTTACTGCGCACCCTACCGCCCTACCCCGCTCACTTGGGAATATGAAGGCAAGAAGTACTTCAACGAGCGCCCCATCTCCACCCAGCAGACCGCCGGCACCTATGTCATCCAAGTGCGCGACTTCCTGCCCAACGCCGTGGGCGGTGTGCTCTGGTATGGCAACGATGACCCCAACATGGTGCCCTACACCCCCGTCTATTGCTCGGCCACACAGGCTCCCTCCTGCTACGACCCCAGTGATGCCGACGGCGTGACCTTCTCTTGGAACTCCGCCTTCTGGGTACAAAACTGGGTGTCAAACATGACCTATCCGCGCTACTCGCAGCTCTTCCCGAGCCTGCAGCAGGCCCGTCAGGAACTCGAAGACCGCTATGCAGCCCATCAGGCCGAAGTCGAACGTCAGGCCATGGAACTGCTGCGCTACGATGCCGCCCGAGCCGCAGCCTATCTGACCGACTACTCCGCCGACTGCGCCCGTCAGATGATGGACCGCTGGATCAAGCTGGGCCAATACCTCATCGTCAAGTACAACGACCAGACCGTCAAGCCCGAAAAGGACGGCAAGTTCGAACTGACTCCCGACGGACTGGGCGCGCGCCCCGTACGTCCCGGCTTCAACGACAGCTACAAGCAGACGATTGTCAAGGAAACGGGCGACAAGTATCTCATTCCCTAACCGCTCCGCGCACAGCGGCTTATCCCCAACAAGTAGGAGGCAAACACCCATCCCGGGTGTCTGCCTCCTACTTTTGCGTTTAGGGTTTGCTACCATTAACTGTATAGCCCCATACGGTGCTTCCTGCGTTTTCAAGCGTTTCAGTTTTTTCCCAGCACCCAACAAACACTCACAATGTTGTCCGAAGATTTGGTTCTTCCAATCTTTATTGCGTAATTTGCGCAACGCAATTAACGCAATGATATGACGGCAAGACTGAACAACCCTTTTGTGGTATATGGCTACAAGGGTCCGGAATACTTCTGCGACCGCATAGCCGAGAGCAATAAGATTTGCACTACACTCAGAAATGAACGGAACGTAACCCTCGTTTCACCCAGAAGAATGGGGAAAACCGGGCTGATACATCATGTGTTCCACAGAATGGAAGCAGAAGACAAGGATTGCAAGTGCTTCTATATCGATATCTTCGCCACCAAGAACATGGAGCAGTTTGTACAGACGTTAGGTTCGGCCGTGCTTGGCAAACTGGACAGCTTTTCACAATCGACACTCAGAAAGATACAGGAATTCTTCAGTGCCTGGCGTCCTGCTGTCACTTTCGACCCACTGACCGGTCTCCCTTCTGTTACGTTAGATATCAAGCCAAGCGAAGGCAATGAAAGTCTGAAGCGCGTTTTTGACTACATGAATCTTTCGGGCAAAAGATGCTACGTGGCCATTGACGAGTTTCAGCAAATACAAAACTATCCACAGGAAGGGCTTGAAGCCTTGCTGCGCTCTTACATACAGTTTCTCCCAAACGTCTATTTTATCTTTTCCGGTAGCAGGCAGCACATGATGGAAGAGATGTTTCTGGCTGCCAACCGGCCTTTCTTCCAGAGTGCCATGGTCATGACACTCGGCAGTATCGATAGGGAAGCTTACTGGAGTTTTGCAAACCGTATGCTCGAAACCCAGCACAGAAGCATCGGGCAAGAGGTATTCCAAAGGATATATGAGTTTGCAAATGGCATCACCTGGTATGTACAAGCCATACTGCATGGTATATATGACCATGCAGACCGCAGGGTGGATGTGACGCTTGCTGATGAGGTAGTAAGAGAACTGGTGGAGGAACAGTCGGCCACATTCCAAAACTATTGTGCCTGGCTGACAGACAATCAGCTTGCCCTGCTCAAAGCCATAGCACGCGAGCAATCGGTCATGTCACCACTTGCCCAGCAATTTATCCGCACGCACCAACTACCTGCAACGAGCAGCATCAAGACGGCTCTACATGCACTGGAAGACAAGATGCTCGTAAGCCGAAGTGCGACGAACGGCTACTCCGTGAGCGACAAGCTGTTTGCCCTGTGGCTGGTACAGAGATAAAGGCTCAAATTAACAAAAGCCTGGATAGGAAGCGGGTGCCCCGGGAGAGCGGGCAAAGGCCCGCCAGAGACGGGGCACACGCCAGAACCTGCAAGTCTGGAATACGAATCATATAAGCTTCGGGCTGCCTTCCAAACGGTGGAGGGCAGCCCGAAGCCTTTGGGGATGGGTTCTATGTTTGCCATATAGTCTCTATAGAGGCATAGTTGTCTATGATGCTGGTTGCTCAGTCTTAGGACGGTCGAGCGATTCGTAGCGCGAATGCTTGCTGACGTACTCGGGCACGATGTCCTTCATCTTGCGCACGGTGGCCATGTCGTCGAAGCGCAGGGCGACGTCGTTCAGCTCCTTCAAGTCGCGGTCGGCATCTTCATACGCGTAGCTGCGCACCTGGGCGATACGTATCTTCTCGTGGAATGAAGGCAGGGTGTTTTCGTTCGCACTCAACACTTCTTCATAGAGCTTCTCGCCTTCACGCAGGCCCGTGTACTTGATTTCGATGCCTGGCACGCCACTCAGCTGAATCATGCGCTTGGCCAAATCGGCTATGCGCACGGGTTCGCCCATATCGAACACGAAGATTTCGCCGCCCTTGCCATGCGTGCCCGCTTCGAGCACCAGCTTGCAGGCTTCGGGAATGAGCATGAAATAGCGGATGATGTCGGGGTGGGTCACTGTGAGCGGACCGCCTTCGGACAGCTGCTTGCGGAACAGGGGAATGACGGAGCCGTTCGAGCCTAACACATTGCCGAAGCGCGTGGTCACAAACTGTGTTTCTCCCTTTACCCTGCCTTCCTTGACGGCCTTGTCGAGGCTCTGCACATAGATTTCGCAAATGCGCTTCGAGCAGCCCATCACGTTGGTGGGGTTGACGGCCTTGTCGGTCGAGACCATCACAAACCTCTTCACGCCATACTTCACGCTGAGGTCTGCTATCACCTTGGTGCCCCACACGTTGTTCTGTACGCTCTCGCTGGGGTTGTCCTCCATCATGGGCACGTGCTTGTAGGCAGCGGCGTGGAACACGTAGTCGGGCCGGAAGGTGCTGAATATGTGTTCCATGTGGTCTTCACGACAGATGCTCGTCACCACCGTGTGAGCCACTAAGCCGGGATAGTTCTTCTGCATCATCAGGCGGATGTCGTGCTGCGGTGTCTCGGCTTGGTCAACCAACATCATCTCGGAGGGTTTGAAGCCGGCTATCTGCCGCACCAGTTCGGAGCCGATACTGCCGGCCGATCCGGTAATAAGCACCTTCTTGCCAGTCAGCAGGGCGGCCACGCTCTGCAGGTCTACCTGTATCTCATCGCGTTGGAGCAGGTCTTCAATCTTCACCTCGCGCATGGCCATCTTTTCGCTCGGGTGCTGGTTCCACTGCGCAGCGTTTTGGGCTATGAATATCTTCACGCCTTCGCCAATCAACAAGTCCTGCAACTCCCGGTTGTTCAGGAAGGCCTTGTGCTGAAGGGGACTGACCAGGAATGCCTTGATGTTCTTTTCGCGGATGACCGCACGCAGGTCTTCCTGAATAGAATAGATGCGGTTACCCATCAACCGTGTATTATAGTGTTTCGGGCTGTCGCCGACATAACCGCGAATGAGGAACTTCACGGGCTTGGTATTGCGGGCTTCGTTGGTGAGCGTAATGGCTCCCATCTCTGTGCCATAAACCAGTGCGCCCTGGGCGGTCTGTGCCACCAGCACATTCTCAAAGATGAGGCGCACCACCACACGCGAGGCGCAGAGAAAGGCAGTCGTGCCCAAATAGATGATGAACAGCATACGGCCCGTCATGGCGCAGAACAGGTGGGTAGCCCCAAACTCGATTACCAACCAGTTGAACCAATAGGCCAGTACGAACGACAGGATGCCGGCATACATCACCCGCAACAGGTCGGTAAACTGCGAATAGCGCAACACGCCCGAATAGGTGTGGAACACCTTGAAGGCGATCAGATTGGCACAGGCGTACACCATATAGGTGCGCAGCAGTTGCGGCCAGTGCTCCACAAACTCTGTAATGGGGTGGCGCAGCCACAGGATGAACAACCCACCCGCAAAGCATACGAACAGGTCGAACAGCACAATGCACCAATAGGGCAAGGCGCGCTTACCGAAATACCAGTTGAATAACTTTCCAAAAACTTTCATCAAACTCTTATTCGATTGGAATAGATTGATAGTACTGTGCCGTCCATGAGGGAAGCCCCGAAGATGGACAGCAGAGGCATATGCCTGTATGTGATAAGGACGTTCTGTCAATGAGGCTGAGACAGATGCCGAATCTTTAGCGTCATCGGTCTCCCATAGACGATTCTACAAAACCTCGTATACGGAACACTCCTTTATATATATGACTTCTTTATATATGATATAGCTCCCCCCTGCTTCACGCCTCAAATTTCAAAGGGGACAGCTCAGGACGGAGTCCACAGGTCCTGACTGTCAGCTGGGGCATAAGGGCCGTCCTTAGCCTCGAACAGTACAGTCGGCTGCAGCACACGGACTGTGTGCCACACGCCCTGAGGCACCTGGCAGCCCCGGCAAGAGCCTTCGGCTGTAAGCCTGATTCGCTGCACTTCCCTCAACTCCGTCCCGCCCTGTGCCGACGGTATTTCTTCATAGAGGATTTCCTCCATGCAACCCTTCAGGCACAGCACAGTCTCGCTGCTCTGCCGATGCCTGTGGACTGGCACATCGGTACCGGGCTGCAAGGCGTTCAGCATGCGCTGGCTGGTGTCGCAGGCTGAGGTACGCAGGTCTTTGGCCTTGCGCAAGCGCGCATCCTGAGCGGCTGCGTCAAGCATTTCAATAAACAACGATTGGTCAAGTTCCATTTTGGATATTTGCTTGGATGGCAGGCTGGCGGCACCAACGCAAAAGCTCCCTCGACGGGAAAGACACACATTATATATATATATGAAACCGATTGTCGAAGAAACTATTTTTTACCTGATTGGCCACTGCCTGACCATTATGACCCTGCAAAAGTAAGGATAAGCGCATAAACGTGCAAGATTTCTCCCGAGAGTGACGAAGAAAACTGCAAAAAATTATTAGAATCTTATCATTTACCCCCCCCATTCAGCCTCTTTGAGTGTACATTTTCGCGTCTCTGGTCCCACTTGGACTGCATCGCTCAGATAGGAGGCCGAAGCCAGATTTTCGAGGTTTTTTGTTCCGTCCGTGCGGCAGCTCATGGATTTTGTATACATTTGCTGCGAAATAAGAGTTCACGAGTTGCCAAGTTTAGAAGTATGGAGGCAGCCCCCCCAAGGAGTGCCGCAGCATCCGACCGACTTCCAAGCTTTGAAGGCCTCAACCTTACCAAATGATTCAAGCCGACAATCTTATGCCCAAAAACGACCTTTCAGCCGGCAACGTCCGCGCCGACCTGCGATACCTGAAACTGCTGGCCCGCGACTTCCCCACCATCTCGCAAGTGACCACCGAAATCATCAATCTCGAAGCAATCCTGCATCTGCCCAAGCCGACGGAGCACTTCCTGGCCGACCTTCATGGTGAACATGAGGCCTTCGAACACGTGCTGCACAACGCGTCGGGCAACATCAAGCGGAAGGTTCAGGAAATCTTCGGCAACACGCTGCGCGAAAAGGAGATACGCGACCTGTGTACGCTGATTTACTATCCGAAGCAGAAGCTGGAACTGGTGAAGCAGCAAGACACCAACCTGTCGGACTACTACCAGACGACACTCAACCAGCTCATTGCCGTGTGTCGCAATGTGTCGTCGAAGTACACCCGCTCGAAGGTGCGCAAAAGCCTGCCCCGCGAATTTGCCTACATCATAGAGGAACTGCTGCACGAAAGCACCGACGACCGCAACAAACAGGCCTACGTGGGGGTCATCATCCAGACCATCATCGGCACGGGGCGCGCTGCGGGCTTCATTGTGGCCCTGTGTGAGCTGATCCAGCGGCTGTCAATCGACCAGCTGCACATCTTGGGCGACATCTTCGACCGCGGTCCTGGGGCGCACCTCATTATGGACACGCTCAGCGCCTACCACCACTGGGACATCCAGTGGGGCAACCACGATGTGCTGTGGATGGGGGCTGCGGCCGGCAACGTGGCCTGCATTGCCAGCGTGCTGCGGCTGTCGTTCCGCTATGCCAACACCCAAACGCTCGAAGAGGGCTACGGCATCAACATGGTGCCTCTGGCCACCTTTGCCATGGAGACCTATGCCGATGACCCCTGCACGCTGTTCTATCCCAAGATTGAAGACCCGAACCGCCGGCCCAATGAGAAGACCTGCCGGCTGATAGCCCAGATGCACAAGGCTATCACGATCATCCAGTTCAAGCTCGAAGGGCAGCTGTATGCCGCTCACCCCGAATGGAACATGCAGAACCGCGCCTTGCTGGCGGACATTGACCTGGAAGCCGGCACCTGTCGGGTGGACGGCCAGGTCCACCAGATGAAGGACACCTACCTGCCTACACTGCTACCCGGCCGTCCCTTCGAACTGACGGAGGAGGAGGCTGACCTGATGGAGCGCATACGGCATTCGTTCATGGTGTCGGACCGCCTGCAGGCCCATGTGGCCCAGCTCCTGCTGCACGGCTCCATGTATGGCATATTCAACTCCAACCTGCTGTTCCACGCCTCTGTCCCAATGAACGAGGACGGCACGCTGAAGCCTGTCATCGTGGAAGGCATGGAGGTGAAGGGCCGCGACCTGCTCGAACGCACCGAGCAGTTGGTGCGCCTCACCTTCGACGAGGGGGCCGACGCTGCCCTGCGCGAACGGACACGCGACTACTTCTGGTACCTGTGGTGCGGACCTGACTCGCCGCTGTTCGACAAGTCTAAAATGGCCACCTTCGAACGCTACTTTGTGGAGGACAAGGCCACACACCGGGAGGAGAAGGGCTGGTACTACCGCCTGCGCGACAATGCCGAGGTGTGTGACTCGCTCATGAATGCCTTTGGCGTGAAGGGCAAACACCGCCACATTATCAACGGCCACGTGCCCGTGCGGGCCGGTAAGGGCGAGAACCCCATCAAGGCCGAAGGCCGGCTCATGGTCATCGACGGCGGCTTTGCCAAGGCATACCACGACACCACGGGCATCGCGGGCTACACCCTGGTCTACCACTCGCGCGGTTTCCAGCTGGTACAGCACGCGCCGTTCACCTCGACCGAAGAGGCCATTCTGAACGGAACGGACATCCAATCGACTACACAGATTGTCGAAATGATGGGACACCGCGCCATGGTGAACGACACCGACAAGGGCGCAGAACTCCGCGAACAGATTGCTGACCTCGAAAAGCTGCTCGTGGCTTACCGCAGGGGCTTCATCAAAGAATAACCCCAAGCCGGGGCCGACACCCTCCATACCGCATATTACGCTAATCCAAGCATACTAATCTCTCTGTTACATGAAATCTCTGAAAGAACTCTACCGCATCGGCCAAGGCCCGTCGTCATCACACACCATGGGGCCGCGCCGTGCAGCCGAACGATACCTCGCCGCTCACTGCGACGCGCCGCGCTTCAAGGTGACGCTCTACGGCAGTCTGGCCGCTACAGGCAAGGGCCACCTCACGGACTGGGCCATCTATTCCGTACTGGGCAAGGAGCGCACGGACTTTGTGTGGCTGCCCGAAATCGTCCTGCCCTTCCACCCTAACGGCATGAAGTTTGAAGCCGTCGACCAGGAAGGACAGGCCCATGATGCCTGGACTGTCTACAGTGTAGGCGGCGGTGCACTGGCCGAAGAGGGTGGCAGCGAGGCGGAAACGCCAGACCTCTACGAACTGGACCACCTGCTCGACATCAAGCGATGGTGTGAAGAGCGCGGATGCTCCTACTGGCAATATGTGGACTACTGTGAAGGACCGGAAGTCTGGGATTACCTCGAAGAGGTTTGGAAGGTGATGAAGGCGGCCGTGGAGCGCGGACTCGAAGAGGAGGGCGTGCTGCCCGGCGGCCTGAACCTGCGGCGCAAGGCTCCCCACTATTTCATCAAGGCCATGGGCTACAGCAGCAACCTGCAGTCGCGCGGTCTGGTGTTTGCCTACGCACTGGCCGTGTCGGAGGAGAACGCTTCGGGCGGAAGGATTGTGACAGCACCTACCTGCGGAAGCTGCGGCGTAGTGCCCGCTGTGCTCTACCATGTGGCCAAGAGCCGCCGCTTCAGCGACAAGCGTGTGCTCCATGCGTTAGCTACTGCCGGACTGGTGGGCAACATCGCCAAAGCGCGTGCCTCTATTTCGGGAGCCGAAGCCGGTTGTCAGGCCGAGGTAGGTGTGGCCTGTGCCATGGCAGCCGCAGCCGCCAACTACATCTTCGGCGGTAGTCTGGCCGCCACTGAATATGCAGCCGAAATGGGACTCGAACACCACTTCGGCATGACGTGTGACCCCATCTGCGGCTTAGTGCAGATTCCCTGTATCGAACGCAATGCCCACGCCGCTGCTCGGGCACTCGACGCCAACCTCTACGCCACCTATGCCGAAGGCGAACACCGCATATCGTACGACAAGGCCGTGGAGGTGATGAAGCAGACGGGCCACGACCTGCCTTCGCTCTACCGCGAAACCTCGGAGGGCGGACTGGCCAAGCAATACACGAAGAATTAAGGGGTGTTCTATAAATTAGGCCGAGCTGGATGCTGGATTTTTAGAGATGA
>JBJEAF010000248.1:0-7041 GCA_051868755.1 Alloprevotella sp. | reverse complement strand
CTTGCAAAAGGTCGCTCTAAAAAACAGCAGACAGCCGGAATAAGTGAGTTCACTCTCGGACATTCTATAAAACCTAATTTATAGAACACCCCTAAACTTTAAACTTAAACTCTCCTCTCCCCTCATGTTTTCTGGAATAGTTGAGTCCATGGCCCGCGTGGTGGCTATCGAAACCGACCGAGACAACAAGCATTTCACACTGGAATGCGACTTTGCTCCCGAACTGCACATAGACCAAAGTGTGGCACACAACGGCGTGTGCCTGACCGTGGTCCGACGTGAAGGCAAGCGCTACGTGGTGACAGCCATGAACGAAACGCTGAAGCGGTCTAACCTGGGACAGCTGCAAGTGGGTGACCTCGTGAATGTGGAACGCTCCATGCTTATGAACGGCCGCTTGGACGGACACATCGTACAGGGACACGTCGACATGACTGCCACCTGTACCGACATCACCGATGACCAAGGCAGCTTCATCTATACCTTCAGCCACGAATCAAGCCCCGAAATGATCGAAAGGGGCTACTTCACGGTCGACAAAGGCTCGGTGACGGTCAACGGCGTGAGCCTCACCGTCTGCGAACCTACTGCCACCTCCTTCAAGGTGTGCATCATTCCCTACACCTTCGAACACACCAACTTCCACGCCTTGCAAGTCGGGAGTCGGGTGAACCTCGAATTTGACATCTTGGGCAAATACATCAGCCGGCTGGCACAGCTGAAATAAAGCACTGCGGCATGAACTGGATTTGCGTATTCTTGGGTGGCGGCGCAGGAAGTCTGTGCCGCTACTTGCTTTCACAACTGATCAGCTCGCCCGCCAGCCACTGGCCATGGGCCACCTGGACAGCCAATCTGGCCGGCTGCCTGCTCATCGGCTTGCTGACAGGCTACTTAGGCCGGCGCAGCGACACGTGGTGGGCATTGCTGTTAGTGACAGGCTTCTGTGGCGGCTTCACCACCTTCTCCACCTTCTCAAACGAGACACTCAACCTGTGGCGCAGCGGACAGACACTCACGGCACTGGCCTATGCCCTCACCTCCGTGCTGTGCGGACTGGCCTGCGCAGCCACCGGCTTTGCCTGTACCCACCGCATGGCCGGCACTTAGCCAACAAGCAGCACCGCCCCTCACGCTGCGGAACCGGCCACCGCCCTCCACTTCCCACAACTCCCCAACACGCTGAATACTATGCGCACAAAAGAACGCTTCGCCCACGTACTGGCCTACTTTGAGCAGACCATGGACGACACCGAAACCGAACTGCACTACAGCAACCCGTTTGAGCTCGTCGTGGCCGTAGTGCTCTCAGCGCAATGCACCGACAAGCGCATCAACCAGGTAACGCCCAGACTGTTTGCCGACTTCCCCACCCCCGAAGCCATGGCGGCCACCACACCCGAAGTAATCTACAGCTACATCCGTTCGGTCAGCTACCCCAACAACAAGGCCAAGCACTTAGTGGGTCTGGCTCAGGCTCTCTGTGAGAAATTCAACGGCGTAGTGCCTTCCACCTTGGAAGAGCTGACCCAGCTGCCCGGCGTGGGTCGCAAGACGGCCAACGTGGTACAGGCCGTGGCCTTCGGCAAGGCAGCCTTGGCGGTCGATACCCATGTGTTCCGCGTGAGCCACCGCCTGAAGCTCGTTCCCGACAGCTGCACCACGCCCTACAGCGTGGAGATGGCCTTGAAGAAATACATACCCGAAGCACGCGTGGCCGCCTCCCACTACCACCTGCTGCTGCACGGACGGTACACCTGCACCGCCCGTTCACCCCACTGCCAGCAGTGCGGACTGCGCGACGTGTGTCCCTCGGTTGATGTCTTCAACCGTCCCAAAGCCCCTGCGGCCAAGGCGGTAAAGACCAAGATGAAAACCGCCAAAGAAGCCTGAACGAGCCTGTCTCGCACTGTTCCGGCAGCCCAACAGGCCAACCGGCCAGCCCCAAGCGGCCACACACCCCTACGCTTGTCAGCCCCGACATAAAAAAATGACGGGCTTTAGCCACCATATTAACAAAATATACTACCTTTGCACCCGCTATGCAAAGTGAAAACCTCCTGAACATCAATCTGGCACAAGCGGCACAAGCCGCCAGCAGCCTGCATATTGAGCTGACCGATCGCTTCTTCGCTGACCTGGAGCAAGAAGAAATAGGCGGTGGAGCGATTCACGCCGAAATACTGGTGAAGGCTTCGGCTTGCAGCCTGTTCAACGTATATGTCAAGGTGCAAGGCCACGTGACCGTGGCCTGCGACCGGTGTCTGGACCCGCTTACACTCGAAGTGCAGGCGGAAGACGTGGTGAGGGTAAAAGATGCTGACCCTGACGATGCCGATGACCCCGAACTGCACTACCTGAAAGCGAATGACCCCTGTTACGACCTTTCATGGGACCTGTACGAAATCATTGAAACGGCCCTGCCCCTTCAGCGCGTTCATCCCGAAGACGAATGCAACCAGGACATCACAGGATATATTCTCACCTCGCCCGAGGACTACGACACCGACGAAGAGGAAGAAATGTAAATCCGACTGGCCGCATGGCACAACCCAACAGTAATACTCATTCATAAAAATAGTAAGAAGAAAAATGGCACATCCTAAAAGAAGACAATCGAAGACGAGAACGCTGAAGCGTAGAACACACGACAAGGCAGTTGCCCCCACACTGGCCATCTGCCCTAACTGTGGCGCATGGCACATCTACCACACCGTATGCCCCACTTGCGGCTACTACCGTGGCAAGCTGGCCATCGTGAAGGAAGTTGCCGAATAAGAAACAGGCATCTGCTTATGCGACCCACCCCATCAAAGTTTCTGAAGGACACAAGGGGTGACTGGCTCTAAGCTCTTCGTTATGAGGTTTTTCCTTGGGTTTTAAGGCTCTTTCTGAGGTTATAAGGTCGATTTCCTTCAGGTTATTGGTGATGCTCGCCGCGCTGGTTTCAAAACCACGGCATTAGCTCCGCCCATAACCTTGGACTATACGGCCTTATCGCCCGCAAAAGCCCTATAACTCAAGGAAAAAACTTTAGAAACTACTTCCCCCCGTAACAAACCCGACATACATCCCCGTACATGGAAAAAATAAATGCAGTAATCACCGGCGTGGGCGGCTATGTGCCCGAATACGTGCTCAGCAACGATGAGCTCTCGAGAATGGTCGACACGAACGATGAGTGGATCATGACACGCATCGGCATCAAGGAGCGCCGCATACTGAACGAAGAAGGACTCGGCACGAGCTACATGGCCCGCAAGGCTGTAAAGCAGCTGCTCGAAAAAACGGGCACCGACCCTCAGGAAGTGGAATGCGTCATCATAGCCACCACTACCCCTGACTACCATTTCCCCTCCACGTCAAGCATTGTCATAGGCCGTCTGGGCATGAAGAACGCCTTCGCCATCGACATGCAGGCTGCCTGCTGCGGTTTCCTGTTTGCCATGGACACGGCTGCCGGCATGGTGCAGAGCGGACGCTACAAGAAGGTCGTTGTTTGCGGTGCCGACAAGATGTCGTCAATCGTCGACTATACCGACCGTGCCACCTGCCCTATCTTTGGCGACGGTGCCGCTGCCGTGCTGGTTGAACCCTCAACCGAAGAGGGCCTCGGCTGGCAGGACAGCTATCTGCGCACCGACGGTCTGGGATTGCCCTTCCTCTGCATGAAGGCCGGCGGTTCTGTGTGCAGCCCCTCTTACTTCACCATTGACCACCGTATGCACTACCTGCATCAGGAAGGCCGCACGGTGTTCAAGTTTGCCGTGACCAACATGAGCGACGCCTGTGCGCTGATGGCTGAACGCAACGGCCTGAACAAGGACAACATTGCCTATGTAGTGCCCCACCAGGCCAACGTGCGCATCATCGAGGCAGTGGCTCACCGCCTCGAACTGCCCATGGACAAGGTGATGCTCAACATCCAACGCTATGGCAACACTTCGGCCGGCACACTGCCTCTGGCCCTCTGGGACTACGAAAAGCAGCTCAAGAAGGGCGACAACCTGATCCTCACCGCCTTCGGTGCCGGATTCACTTGGGGTGCAGCCTACCTGAAGTGGGGCTACAACGCCAAATAGTCGTCACACAACGAGTGCTAAAAGTGGAGGAAAGCAAGCCCGAACACCGCTCTCTGCCCAGTGCCGGGATGCAAGACGGCTCATTTTCCCCCACTCTTTTTATTATCCACTATACACAACAGCAACGTGCAGCATAAGGCCGGTTTCGTAAACATCGTGGGCAATCCCAACGTAGGCAAGTCAACCCTGATGAACCAACTCATGGGCGAACGCATATCGATTGCCACCTTCAAGGCTCAGACCACCCGCCACCGCATCATGGGCATCATCAACACCGACGATGCCCAAATTGTGTTTTCCGACACACCGGGTGTGCTCAAGCCCAACTACAAACTGCAAGAGGAAATGCTCGCCTTTTCGGTTTCAGCCCTGCAGGATGCCGACATCCTGCTCTATGTGACCGACGTGGTGGAGAAGCCCGACAAGAACAGTGACTTCCTCGACAAGGTGAAACGCATGGATGTGCCCGTAATGGTGCTCATCAACAAGATTGACCTGTCGAACCAAAAAGACCTCGAAAAGCTCGTGGCACAGTGGCACGAAAACCTGCCGCAAGCCGAAATCATTCCCATCTCGGCCAAAGCCAAGTTTAATGTAGACCAGGTGCTGGCACGCATCAAACAGCTGCTGCCCGAGTCGCCGGCCTACTTTGGCAAGGACCAGTGGACCGACAAGCCCGCACGCTTCTTCGTCACCGAAATCATCCGCGAGAAAATCCTGCTCTACTACGACAAGGAAATTCCCTACGCCGTCGAGGTGGCTGTAGAACAGTTCAAAGAGACCGACCGCAGCATCCACATCAGCGCGGTGATCTACGTGGAACGCGACAGCCAAAAGGGCATCATCATCGGCCACAAGGGCTTTGCGCTGAAGAAAGTGTCGACCGAGGCACGCAAGACTCTCGAAAAATTCTTCGGGAAGAGCATTTTCCTCGAAGTGTTCGTCAAAGTCGACAAGGACTGGCGCAGCAACGCCAAACGGCTTGAAGCCTACGGCTACAAGCTCGACTGACCCGTCTGAATACTGCCGCGCACACGTTTCAAAGCGGCCAGACTCTCCTCCCCCCAACCCTCTCACACCTCCACACACCTACCAAGCAACAAAAACATGTCAAAATTAGTAGCCATAGTGGGCCGTCCCAATGTGGGCAAATCCACACTTTTCAACCGCCTCACAGGCACCCGTCAGGCCATTGTCAGCGACCAGGCAGGCACCACACGCGACCGCCAATATGGCAAGTGCGAATGGGGCAAACGTGAGTTCTCACTGGTCGACACGGGTGGCTGGGTGGTCAACTCCGATGACATTTTCGAAGAGGAAATACGCAAGCAGGTCTCTCTGGCCACCGACGAGGCCGACCTCATCCTTTTTCTGGTCGATGTCAAGAACGGTATCACCGACCTCGATGCCGAAGTGGCCTCCATCCTGCGCCGCTCCAAACTCCCCGTCATTCTGTGTGCCAACAAGGCCGACAATAATGCGGACATCTACAGTGCAGCCGAGTTCTACAGTTTGGGACTGGGCGACCCTTACTGCGTTTCGGCTGTAACGGGCAGCGGAACAGGCGATTTGCTCGACCTCATCCTTGAAAAGCTCGGCCCGGAAGCCGAAAACGACGATGAAGAAGAGCTGATTCCGCGCTTCAGCGTGGTGGGCCGCCCCAATGCAGGCAAGAGCAGCATCATCAATGCCTTTCTGGGAGAGGACCGCAACATTGTGACCGACATTGCCGGAACAACCCGCGACAGCATCCTCACCCGCTACACCAAGTTCGGATTCGACTTCTATCTGGTCGATACCGCAGGCATCCGCCGCAAGAACAAGGTGACTGAGGACCTCGAATTCTATTCGGTGATGCGTGCCATCCGCTCTATCGAGAACTCCGATGTATGCATCCTCATGATCGATGCCACACGCGGTATCGAGAGCCAGGACCTGAATATCGTGCAGATCATCCAGCGTAACAGCAAGAGCTTGGTGGTGGTGGTGAACAAATGGGATTTGGTGGAAGACAAGTCAAACACAGCCATTACGCACTTCGAGAATACCATCCGCGACCGCATGGCTCCCTTTGTCGACTTTCCCATCATCTTTGCCTCGGCACTCACCAAACAGCGCATCTTCAAGGTGCTCGAAACGGCCAAGGAGGTCTACCTGTCGCGCAAACGCCGCGTGCCAACCTCTAAGCTGAACGAAGAGATGCTGCCGCTCATCGAAGCCTACCCACCTCCTTCCATCAAGGGCAAATACATCAAAATCAAGTATTGCGCCCAGCTGCCCAAGACACAGATACCCTCGTTCGTGTTCTATGCCAACCTGCCGCAGTATGTGAAGGAACCCTACCGCCGCTTCCTTGAAAACAAGATCCGCGAACGCTGGGACTTCACGGGCACGCCCATCAACATCTTCATCAGACAGAAGTAGCCTTCTGCCGCCCATCCACTCCGTAAAACCATCTACATGCGCCAAGCCTTCCTCCTGCTCCTACTGTGCCTGCCCGCAAGCAGCTGCCACACCGACAGCCGCCATGAGGCTGACACACAGGACACGCCGCCCGATACCCTCGCCCCCTACTATTATAACCTGCGGGCACAGGGACACTTCGAAGCCTACGTCAACGCCATGCACTCGTGCGACAGCACCACGCCGGCCTACAAGCAGCAAATGATCCGCCTGTTGCGGCATCATCAGCTCGAAGTGAACCAGACAAAGCAAGGGGTGAACCGCGTGGAACTGCTGCGCACCGAAATGCACAACCACAACCGCCTGGCACACGCGTTCCTGAAAGTAACCTACAACGACAGCACGCACGAAGAGGTCATGTTTCCCATGGTGTTCGACGGTGAACACTGGCGCATACAGTAAGGCTTTGCCGCAGAGGCACAAACATAGAATGAGGGTGTATCACACTGTGCGGATACACCCTCATTCTTTTTTGCTATGTAGACAAGACTACAAG
>JBJEAF010000247.1:0-1869 GCA_051868755.1 Alloprevotella sp. | reverse complement strand
GAATCAACGATAATGAAGGGTTGGCTGAAGGGTTGAACGATTTTTCAGCGGGTAAATATGCGTATATAGAGGGAGGAAGAGTTGTCAGATTGTTGCCGTTTTGCTCCCTGTGTTGGCGGGTCTTTCCCCGCCCTCCCCGCCCTTCACGCTACATTTTCATAAGTGGCATTAAGTCGCAGGAGAAAAACCGGCGGATTTGTCATGTCAACAAAAGCTTTCTTAATGGAAACTATGGCTGGCCGGCTTTTTAGGCGCACTTTTCGTGGGGCTTCTTGAGTCCTGTGCAAAGAATACTGTACTTTTGCAGTACTAAACTAAGCAGACCTACACTTCTTGTGCGGCCCGCACGTTCATGCTGGAACTAATCATCCAAACAAATACATTTATGAAACAAACACTTACACTTCGCTACCTGCTTCCTCTCTGTATGGTAGCACTTTTCAACCTAACGGGGGGGGGTAAAATCAAGGCTCAGGCTGTAGTCTACACGCTTGATTTTACCACCAAGGCTGTCAACCAGCTTTCCTATGACAATTATGTGTGGACGTACCCTTCGAATGGTATTGACTGGACCATGAAGGGTGCTGCCAATGGTGCTGGTAGTTATGCTTATGTCCGTACAGGCGGCCAGACACAGAACTACAGTTATTACCAGTCTAAGTCGCCCATCAGTGGCGAGGTGACCAGCATCGTATTACAGGCTCTGAACATACGCTCGGCTACATCCTTCACCATGCAGTCGATTAAGCTCACGGTAGCTTTGGACGCCAATTTTACGAATGTGGTTGATGAGATGACTCAGAAAAGCATCGCCACGACCATGACGTTCACCCCTTCTGAGGGAAAGACATGGAAGAACGCCTATTATAAGTTCTACTTTACTTGGAAGAACACAGCTACAAAGAGCAACAGTGGAATGGATGTGGAGAAGCTGACGTTCTATGGCCCTGTCACAGCCCCGTCATTTACCACCCAGCCGCAAGATGCAACTTATGAACTCAACGCCTCTACCCCGCCCCTCACGGTGAAGGCAACGGGCACGCCGGCTCCCACCTACCAGTGGTATGTCCATACCGAGAACAGCTCTTCGGGCGGCACGCCGCTCGAAGGCGAAACCGCCTCGGAGTTTATGCCCGGCACCGCTGCCGCCGGCACTGCCTATTATTATTGCGTGGCAACGAACGAGGCGGGCAGCGTGACCTCGGATGTGGCAACTGTCACCGTGAATCCTGCGGAGGAGACGGGTTACAGTCTCAGTGTTTCGGAGGCGGGTTATGCCACGTATTTCAATTCGGAGCGGGCGTATGTGTTGCCCGAGGGCTGTGAGGGCTTCGTGTGGACCGGGGGAGGCATCGTCTCGAAATATGTTCCGGGAGAGAACGACATCGTGCCTGCCAACGAGCCGCTCGTCATCAAGGCCGATGCAGGTACCTACCGATTGCAGTTCACTACAACTACAAACGAAAGTTACAAGCTTCAGTCGCAGAACGACCTTGAAGGCACCGATGAGGCCACAGCTATCCCGAACGACGACGCTTACTATTACTACGGGCTCTCCCTGAACAAGTCGGGCGACTGGGCTTCGGTGGGCTTCTACTGGATGAACGCGACCGGCGCAGCCTTCACCAACGGCGCACACAAGGCTTACCTCAAGTTGGCCAAGGAGAGGGACAGCGATGTGCAGTCCGCCATGGGATATGCCTTCGACGACATGCTGACGGGTGTGGGCGGCGAACTGGAAGCCCACGCTCCCGGTGGGCTTTGCTACGACCTGACGGGCCGTCCTGTCCTCCGGCTGCAAAAGGGCATCTACATACGGGACGGCAAGAAGATTCTGGTCAAATAAATCCTTTCTTTCACCAAAAACGC
>JBJEAF010000246.1:0-1883 GCA_051868755.1 Alloprevotella sp. | reverse complement strand
CAGGGCGCATTTGCGGCGGTCAACCTACCCAGGGCGTTGCCCTGGGCTATGCGCTCGTTGCCCCTTCGGGGCGTGCCTTGGACGCAAAACCTGCCGGTCTTTTTTTAAAGCATTACTGAACCAGCTCCAGCAGGGGTACTACTTCTTGCGGTAAATCCCCTTGAGCTGGATGTCGAACACCATGGCCGAATAGGCCGGCACGTCGCCCGAACTGCTTGTGCCGTAGGCCATCTCCTGCGCCATGTAGACCGTGCAGCGGTCGCCCACGTGCATGTAGAGCAGGGCGGTGGTGTAGCCCTCGACGAGGTTGCTCACGGCAAAGGTCACGGGGCGGCTGAAGTCGGGGTTGAACACATATTCGTCGGTGGGGTAGATGCCGCTGTAGCTCACCACCTTGCCGTCGGGGTAGGAGGCGGTGGGGATGAGGCGGGCGGTGAAGTTGACCCGCACCGAGTCGGTGTAGAGGGGGGTGGCGGTGCCCGTGCCGCGCTCGGTGATGCGCACGCAGATGGAGTCGGTGAGCGGTCCGCCGGGCATCTTGGCATAGCTGCGGTAGATGCGCCAGTCGCAGTGGTCGGCCCATGCGTCGCCGTATGTGGCCCGGGCCTGGTCGATAGCCTCGGAGGCCTCGTTCATGCGCTCGGCGAAGTAGGCGGCGTTGCGTTCGGCCCATTGGTAGGTGAACTCAGAGTTGTCGACCTCGTCGGCGTTGTCCTCACAGGCCGTGAAGGCCAGGAGCGTCAGGGCTGTCCAGAGCAGGGGCAGTAGGCTTTTCATAAGCGGTTGAGCGGTGTTTGTGTGTTCGTGTCAGAATGGTGCGCCGCCGCCTGGCTTCGGGGCGCGGGCGGCGGCGCACGGTGGGTTGTGGGGGTAGGGTGGGGGAGTTATTGCAGCTTCTTAAGCAGCGAGGTGATGCTCACCTTGTCCTCGATGAGGGCGCGCAGCTGGTCGATGGGCACGCGCGTCTGTTCCATGGTGTCGCGGTCGCGCAGCGTCACGCAGTTGTCGGTGAGCGTGTCGTGGTCGACGGTGATGCAGAAGGGTGTGCCGATGGCATCCTGGCGGCGGTAACGCTTGCCGATGGAGTCCTTCTCCTCATACTTGCAGTTGAAGTGGAATTTCAGTTCCTGCATGATTTCGTGTGCCTTTTCGGGCAGTCCGTCCTTCTTGACCAAGGGCAGTACGGCGAGCTTCACGGGGGCCAGCGCTGCGGGCAGCTTCAGCACGACGCGGCTGTCGCCGCCTTCGAGTTTCTCTTCCTGATAGGCGTGGCACATCACGCTGAGGAACATGCGGTCGACACCGATGGAGGTCTCGATGACGTAGGGCGTGTAGCTCTCGTTGGTCTCGGGATCGAAGTACTCGATTTTGCGTCCCGAGAACTTGGCGTGCTGCGAGAGGTCGAAGTTGGTGCGCGAGTGGATGCCTTCGACTTCCTTGAACCCGAAGGGCATGTGGAACTCGATGTCGGTGGCGGCGTTGGCGTAGTGGGCCAGCTTCTCGTGGTCGTGGTAGCGGTAGCATTCGGCTCCGAAGCCGAGGGCCTCATGCCAGGCCAGGCGGTAGGCTTTCCACTTGTTGAACCAGTCGAGTTCGGTGCCGGGCTTCACGAAGAACTGCATCTCCATCTGCTCAAACTCGCGCATACGGAAGATGAACTGTCGTGCCACGATTTCGTTGCGGAACGCCTTGCCGATCTGTGCGATGCCGAAGGGGACCTTCATGCGGCCCGTCTTCTGCACGTTCAGGTAGTTCACGAAGATGCCCTGTGCCGTTTCGGGACGCAGGTAGATGGTCGATGCGCCGTCGGCGGTGGAGCCGACTTCGGTCTTGAACATGAGGTTGAACTGGCGCACGTCGGTCCAGTTGCGCGTGCCGGAGAT
>JBJEAF010000245.1:0-7258 GCA_051868755.1 Alloprevotella sp. | reverse complement strand
ATAATCCCGAGGCCTTTGGGCGTTATGCGCTTATGCCCCTTCGGGGCGTGCCTTGTCCCCTTGTTAACTACCTGCATCTACTGCGAAACTTTAAAGGGGTGTTCTATAAATTAGGTATTATAGAATACCCCATGAGTAAACTCACTTATTCCGGCTGTCTGCTGTTTTTTAGAGCGACCTTTTGCAAGTCTCGTCAGTCGCATAGCCCGCTATGCACCCCCTCCGACTCCCCCGTTATCGGGGGAGAGCAATTTCCTCCACTTACAAAATGTCATCTCTAAAAATCCAGCATCCAGCTCGGCCTAATTTATAGAACACCCCTAAAACCTAATTTATAGAACACCCCTTAACACTTTATCCTTTCGATTTTTATAAATGCACCGGGATTTCGGCTTGAGCCTAAAAAAAAGCAGGCAGCCGGAATAAATGAGTTCACTCATGGGGCGTTCTTTAAAACCTAATTTATAGAACACCCCTATAATATATACAGCATCGGCCAAGTCAATAGTATTGACTTGGCCGATGCTGTATATATGGCTCTGAGAGCAGATTATTACTTGATAACGATACGAGTATGTCCGTTCTTCATCTTCACCACATTCACACCTTTCTGAAGCGACTGCTGCTGGCGGCCGTCCAGTCCGTAGAATGCCACGGGGACTGCATCTTCCGGCATACTCTCAACAATACCCGAAACCGCTGACGGACCGCCTACGGCATGAACGGCGTGCAGCTGGCGCTTTGAGAAGTAGTCTGTGTAGTGCGACCGCACTCCACAGTAGTATTCCACATTGTCATCCAACTTGCTGAAGGTATAGGATGTTTCTTCGGTCGTGTCGTACTTCGTATAGTTACTGTCCTCACCATAGTCTGAGGAGTTTTTTCCCTTTACTGGCACCATTTCAAACGACCGGTCAGCATCGCAGACAAAGTTGTCGAAATACACCTTCGTACCGTCGGGCACCTCGTTGACGCAGAAGCGGATGCTGTAGAAGCGGTTGGCAAAGTTGTTCCATGACTCTACCTCCATGTCGATGTCGTTGGTTATGCCCTCCTCGGGGTATTCCTCCTGAAAGTAATAGGCATACAGCGAAGTCCAGCTCTGCCAACCTTTATCGGTAAGGGCCTCAACATCGATGACTGCGCTCCACATGTCGTCCTCGTTAGCTGTTTCAGGAAATTCCACCTTCATCCACAAACACAGGTTCTTCATTTTGGTGCCATTGCCGGGCACGGTGATGCTTTCGCCCTTTTCCAGCTGCAAGGCTTTGCTTCCTTCCCTACCCTTTCCGGCCACAATCTGCGCCTCGTTGACATCCCAGGTGCCGTCGTTCAGGTAGTTCTCGAAGTCTTCCTCCAAGTGATAGCATTCCTCTGAAGTGTAGACCTTCTTGTAAAGGTCAATGTAGTAATTGAATGCCTTTCGCACAGGCGACCACTCCATCGTGAAACTTCCGTTCTCCAGGTCGGTCATGTTGCGTATGGCCGGCATACCCATCACGGTAGGTTCGGCAGTGATGCGGATATCGTCCAGCACCACCGTACCTTCTGTGGAGAAAGCGATATAGCTTTGGTCATCGCCGGTATAGTTGTCGAATGTGTAAGTGACATACGTCCAACCCTGTCCGGCATACAAACGCACCTCGGCCCCTGAGACATCATCTGTCTGGCATTCAGTTGCGTTATCATAGCCTCCTGCACAGGCCAAGACATTCAGACTGGAACCAGTCAGCGTTGCCCATACCAATTCTCCGCGATCGTCGTAAGCCAGCGTCTTGGCAGGAAGGGCCTTACAGCGCAGAGTCACAGTCAGCTTTCCCGAATAGTCATTCAAAGGTGTTAATAAGGTCGCCTGTCTCATGACCTCATATGTGCTCAGACAAATGGCACCGCCCGCTGCATACACCTTTTCGCCATTCCATACCTGGCCGTGGGTGAGCGAAGGGTCAATCAAGTTATCGGCATCCGCCAGACAGTTCAGCGTGTCGGGCTGTTCGTCTGTGCCGCTGCTCAGGGACGCGAAGTCTTCTTCAACCAGAATGTCTTCCTGCTTCAGAAAAGCCTTGGGATGACTGGCTGCAAATTCAGCCTCCGTCTGCACTTTCAGCACAGCTGGAGGAAGCAGGTTCTTGAATGTGGGTGTTGCCAAACGCTGCGAGGCTTCCTGTGCCGCAACGGTCGCTGCCGAAGCACACATGGCAGCCAACAACAAAAGAGAGTAAAGTTTACGCATAGTTGTTATGGTGATTTGATTGGTTGCAACAGTCGTCAGCCCTCACCATACCTCACGAGTCCTATGGACATGGGACTAATGTGGAAAGGTCATGCTGACGGGTTGCAAAAGTATGCGTATGCTGCATTTGCCCCGATGTTTCAGGGCTTCAGGGTGTCTTTCTTTCTAAAAAAATACGCATAACCTCCCATTTCACCGAGGTTTCAGTGCGGGAGTCAACCTGTTCTGTGCGTTATCATCAAGACTGTCACGGGTTCTGCCGGGCAGTTTTCAGGTAATCGGAAGGTGTGAGTCCGGTAACACGCTTGAATACTTGGGCAAACGTGGTGCGCGACTTATAGCCCACGCTGGCTGCAATGCCTCCGATGGAATAACGCGCAGCCATGCCACCGTAAGCCTGGTCCATGCGCTTGCAGGCTTCCCTGACGCGGTACTCCATCAGCATTTGGCTGAACGACTTGTGCAGGCGTTCGTTGATAACCTGCGACACATAGTTCTGCTTCCAGCCAACCATCTCTGCCAAACGCGCAATGCTGAAATTTTCATTACAGAACTCTTCGGTGTGCTCCATGGCCTCGACAATGCGCAGCAAGATGATGTCCTTCGTATCGTCATCGATGTTGCTGTTGCGGTACTTTCGCAGCTGCGGAGCACGCTCCCCTGCTTCGGCAGCAGCCTCGATGCTTTGTGTTTCAAGCTGCTTGATACGCTGCTCGTAATGCTGTATATGGCGTATGCTTTCCTCATTGGCGGCTGTTACTTGCCTGTAGCGCAGATAGAGGGCGCGGTTGGTGCGCTGCGTGCGCCGGTAATGCACGAAAGTCAGGGCCAACAGGGCCAATGTGAGCAATGACACGACAATCGAAGCAACTGCCACCAACGTTTGTCGCCGTTTCTCATAGAGCAGCTGCTGTTTTTCGCGGTTGGCTGTGCGCATCTTGCTTTCGAGCTGCAGGTGTTCGATGTTCAACAGTCTGTTTTGGTAATAGAGTGTGTCGTTGATGAGCAGATATTTCAGGTGGTAGGCGTTGGCCAACGCCTGGTTGCCTTGCTTTTCATAGCAGTCCTTCAAGTCTCGATAGAAGTCAGCCACAACGTCGTTTTCGTGTCCCTCTTCGGCCAGAGCCAGCCCTCTTTGATATGTTCGGATGACCTGTTCCGGATTGTTCATCAGGTCATAAACGGCTCCCTGATTGCAAATGGCCACCAACCTCATGCGCAATTCTCCCGAAGGCGCAGCACAGAGTTGCTCCATGCGCTGAAACAGCTGCAGTGCCTCTTGATAACGATGCTGTTGCACAGCCCTTACACCTGAACAATGGAGCTGTGTCAGTGACAGACCGGAATGAGATGAAGGAATGGACAGGGCCTGAAAGTCGTCCGTCAAGTCAATGATTTGCCCTGTCTGACGGCTCGTAATGGCCAATCCAGCGATGTTATTGTAGGCTGAAAGGAGAATATCCCATTGGCCAACCTCCTTGGCAGCGTAGTATGCCTTCCGAAAGTAAACTGCCGTCTCGGCACTGAGCGTTTTGGGATGCCTAATCTTATCGTTGGCCTGCATCAGGCAACCCATATTGTTGTAGAGGGTAGGCAGATTGTCCTGAAAACCATATTGTTTGCTAAGCTCAATGGCCTGATCCAAACAAAGGTATGCCTGTTCGAAGTTATGAATAGAGTATAGGTAGGCCATGTTTCCCAATGCCCTAATAGCCAGCTTGCGGTCTAAGGCGGAGACGTTAGGCATATCGATGCGGTCGGCCAATACTGACAGACACATCATGGCACTATCGGACTCATTCCGGTCGATATAACTAATGGACTGCCGGTGAAGCCTTTCGGCACTTTGACCAAGAAGCCAGGATAGTTTCCCGTCTTGGAGCCCCTGCGCCAATGCAGACTGAAAGGATTGACTGAAACATAGAAACACAAGCACCAACATAAGGCGCGAATAAAAAGAGGATTGAGCTATAAGGTTCATGTCATGTATTTTATTGAGGAAAGGGCATTTGCCAAGACTGCCAGCCCCGATGCATGTGCGTCTCCCCTAAGTTGTGTGCATCTCCTTCCCGGCAATCGCCTTGGCCACCACATGGCCCATAGTCCAGGCGGCCTGAAGGTTGAAGCCGCCCGTGACGGCATCTACATCAAGTACCTCGCCGGCAAAATAGAGGCCGGGGTGCGCACGGCATTCGAGGGTGCGCGGATTGATACTGCCAAGCGACACGCCACCGCATGTGACGAACTCTTCCTTGTAGGGATTACGGCCGCCCATAGTGAAGTGGTGGTTGGTAAGACGCGCAGACAAACGACGTGCGGTCTTGCCGCTCAAAGCTGCCCAACGGTGGTCGGAGGCGACATCACTGCTGTGCAGCAGGTGGAGCCACAGCCTGCGGTTGAGCTGCTCAGGCCACACGCTGCCCACCTGCTTCTGTGGATGGGCGGCGGCCATTTGGCCTATGAGCTGCAAGGCTTCGGCCTCACCCGTCTCGCCTAACCAGTTTACGGAAATTGAAGCCTGATAATTGCTTTCGTGCAAATGGCGCGCTGCAACTGAGGAAAGACGGAGTATAGCCGGACCACTCAGCCCCCAATGGGTGACGAGCAAAGGACCCGCGGCCTTGAACTTGGTGCCCACCAGGCGCACAACGGCATGTTCGACAACCGTGCCCGACAGACTGGCCAGAGGATGCTGCACCAGGCTGAAGCTGAACAGGGAAGGCACGGGATGGACTGTTGGCAGTTGGAGCGCATCGAGAAACGACAGACCGGCAGGACGCGGACTGCCTCCTGTGGTCACGATGACAACTTGGCTATGGACCGAAGGGCGGTCTGCGAACGTTATCTGATAGCCTGCTGCGGCGGGTTGTATAGCTGTGACGCGGCAACCGCAGTGGAGCTTGACCCCCAACCGCTGCATTTGCCGAAGCAGGCAGTGCACGATGTCACGGGAATCTTGCGAAACAGGAAACACGCATTGGTCGGGCTGTGTGACAAGGGGAACACCTGCCTGCTCAAACCAGTGCATGGTGTCGGTGTGGCTGAATTCCTTGAGCAACCGCTTCATCAAGCGGGCACCGCGGGGATAGACAGCCTCCATGCTGTTCACCTGACTAAAAGAATTGGTGAGGTTGCAACGTCCGCCGCCCGTCAGTGCCACCTTGGCCAGAGGCTTGTGCAGGCGTTCGTAGACACGGATATCGGCATGAGGCATCAGGCGGGCCAGCTGTATGGCGGCGAAACAGCCTGCCGCGCCGGCCCCGATGAGGGAGATGGTCATGAGATGTGGGTAAATGGAGGGAAAACGGGAGGGGGCTAACGCCAAACAACCAGCAGGCTGTCGGCCGACACACGGGCCTTCATGAAGGCTTCGAAACGCTTGCGTTCATCGGGCGAAAGCTTCTTGCCTGTACCTACATTGACGATGGCAGCCACCATGCGCTGACTGGCTGCGGTATCGGTGCGCGCTTCGAGCACATTGGCCAGGCAGACCTTCTCTATTTGTGGATACAGGGCGTTCAGCTCTTTGCCCATTTCGACCGACAGGGCTTCATAACGCGTGTAGGCGTCAAGCCGGGCACTGAGTTCGGTATTGCGAGCCGAAACCTCAAAGAGCCGCTTGCGCTCTTCCGACACCTGCTCGTTGTCCTTGTTGATCTGGCTGAGCAACATCAGGGCACTGTCGCTCTGTTCGCCCTGAATGACATTGAGCCTGTAGGACTTCATACCGTAGTCGGCCATGCGGTTCTGCGCATCGGCTATCTTGGCCGAAGTGAGTTCGCGGCCCACGGCGACCACGCTCAGCAGCAGGCTGTCGGCATCGACCTCGTTCGAGATGATTTGGGTGCCGCTTTGCGCAAGCTCTTTCTTGACGAAACGCGCCACGTTGTTTTCAAAGATACTCTGCCTGACCATGAAGATGGTGACAAACACAGACGGAATCAAGGTGAACAGGGCCAGCAGCATGATGACTCTGCGGGCCTTGGCTTCGAGCGTAGCCGTGCCCAGCCTTTTGCGGTGGAAGTGCAACAGGCGTACGCCGACATAGGTGGAAAGGCTGATGAAGACGGTGTTGATAAAGAAAAGGTAGAAAGCCCCCAGGAAGTAAAGGAAATGACCCGTGGCCAAGCCGTAGCCTGCCGTACAGAGCGGCGGCATCAGTGCTGTGGCAATTGCCACACCCGGAATGACATTGCTCTTGCCATGGGTGCAAAGGGCTATAAAACCGGCCGCACCGCCACAAGTGGCGATGAGCACATCGTAGATGGTGGGAGTCGTGCGAGCCAACAACTCAGAACGGGCCTCGCCCAAGGGCGTAAGCAGAAAATAGACCGTGGCGGTGAGCACACTGATAAGGGTGGCCACACCAAAATTGCGGGCGGCACGCTTGAGCAGGTCCAGGTCGCCAATGCCTACAGCCAAGCCCATGCCGATGATGGGGCCCATGAGGGGAGACACCAACATGGCTCCGATGATAACTGCGGTAGAGTTGACATTCAAGCCGAGCGAGGCAATGAAGATGGCAAAGATGAGAATCCACAAGGTGGCACCCCGGAAGCTCACGCCTTCGCTGATTTCCTGAACGATTTGTTCTTCATTCTCGACAGAGAAGTGAAAGAAATGCTTGATTTTCGACTGTAGATTGTATGTATTCATCATGCGTATATTTGGATTTGGCCAGCGGAATCAGACAGCAGATTGGCACCGCCCAGACAGGTCATGTTGGCCACTACTGCTTTATATTGTATGCCTTTCAACTTTCAAACGTCTACATGTCTTAACTTCTGTCCTCCCCTACTTCCTCGCAGGCCACCATTTCTACGCCCTGGTACACCACATAAACTTTGTGGAGCGTGGTGTGCCCGATGTGATCATTGACATTCACCGTGTCGGCATAGCGGCACACCTGGGCCTGCGCCTGCTTGACAGCAGTCTGCACTTCGGTGTCGGTAGCCTGACTCCTGAGATATTTCAGCTCGATGATGTAGGAATGCTCCATGTCGGTGAATATCTCGCAGTGCGGAC
>JBJEAF010000244.1:0-7285 GCA_051868755.1 Alloprevotella sp. | reverse complement strand
GCGTTCAAGGCACGCCCGGAGGGGCAGCGAGCGCATAGTCCAGGGCAATCAGATAGGATACAAGCGTTCAAGGCACGCCCCGAAGGGGCAGCGAGCGCATAGCCCAGGGCAACGCCCTGGGTAGGTAAACCGCCGCAAATGCGCCCTGCAAGGGCAAAAGCGTATGTTCGTAACGCATGATTACTAACGCTTTTGCCCTTTCAGGGCGCACTTTATCGCCTCATTCTACCCAGGGCGATGCCCTGGGCTATGCGCTCGCTGCCCCTTCGGGGCGTGCCTTGAACGCTTGTGTCCTACCTTATTACTCTGGGCTATGCGCTCGTTACATAAGATTGTCTGCGTTCGGCATAGCTCAAGCAAGCTTGGCTCTGCGCTCACTTGCACAATCCATGCCAATTGTCAAGCGATGGTGCACTGGGAGGGCGGGCTTCCAGCCCGCCAGAATTTCTTTAGGCGGGCTGGAAGCCCGCCCTCCCAGTGCACCATCGCTTGACAATTGGCATGAAACGAACGGGGATGAGAGGGCGGGCTTCGCCTAAACGTAAACTTGGAAACCTGCGTTCAACCTGATTTCCCTGGGCTATGCGCTCGCTGCCCCTCCGCACCGTGTCATTTCGCTACTCCCTTATCGTCTCGCCGTGTACCACTCCTCTGCCAATGGATGCCACCCGCATTGGGCTGCGAACGGTCTTTGCCGTGCTTTTTACCAAAACTTAATGCGAAAACCTTTGGAAGCCAATGCGGGAATGCATACTTTTGCAAGGTGAAAGAAGCAAACAAATTTCATTTACAAACATACTAATACTTAAAATGCAAAAAGCATGAAGAAGATTTTACTCTCTTTCGTTGCCTTCCTGCTCATGGCTGTGACGGCCTTTGCCGACAATACCGTGTTCAGTTGGAGTGCAGCCAGTGATTGGACCGATGTGACCGAAGCCGATAAGGCTGTTGGTCTTTCTCGTGAGGTTGCTCCTTACACCGTGGTGATGATGAAGGAGACAAGTACTACCAATCCACTTATCAGTACCACTGCCAACGATGCCCGCGTTTATGCCAAAGGCACGGTGACCGTGTCAACAACGGGCGACAACATGACTACCATTGTCTTCAATGTTTCAAGCAATGGCCACAAGCGTCTTGCTGAAATCACTGCTGATAATGGCGCAGTGGTTGTAGACAACACGAATTGGACGGTAACTTGGACGGGTGATGCTGCCAGTGTGAAGTTTACTGTTGGTGAAAAGGCTGATTACGGAACTGATGGAAATTCCAAGGCCGGCCAGCTCTGCTTCGACAACATTGAGATTTACACCAATGGTGATGTGCCCAGTGGCGGTGAAGGCGGCGGCGAAGAAGGCGGCGGCGAAGGCGGCGGCGGCGAAGGCGGCGGCGATACCCCCGATGAGCCTGAAGTGCCCGGCGTGCTTTGGAGTGAATCGTTTGGTTCGTCTATCGGCACGTTCACCATTGAAGACAAGTCGAAGGATGAGGCGCTGAGCTACGTTTGGTCGCATGACTCTAAATACGGTTATATGAAAGGCAGCGGCTATGCCAACAAGACCAATTATGCTTCTGAGAGCTGGTTGGTTTCGCCTGTGCTCGACCTGGCCAATGCCACCGATTGCAGCATCTCCTTCCAGCAGGCTGCCAATTTCTTTACTAATCAGGATAACCTCAAGGCCGCTGTCAGCGTAAAGGCCAAGGCTGCTGATGATGCCGACTGGACTACGCTCGACGTGACACCCTGGCCCGAAGGGTCAAGCTGGACGTTCATTGGCTCTACCGCCGACCTCAAGGCATTCGACGGCAAGCAAGTGCAGATAGCCTTTGTTTACACCTCTACCGCCGCTGTGGCCGGTACGTGGGAAGTGAAGGATTTCAACCTGCATGGCAACGGCAGTGTAAGTCTGCCCGAAGAGCCTGTCGTTCCTGAAGTACCTAACTACACCTCGCTGACCGACCTGAAGGCCGCAGCCACTTCCGACAAGGTAGAGGTAGCCTATGAGTTCAGCGACCTGCTCGTGGTGGGTGTTGGTCTGCGTGGTTCAAACACCAGTGTTTACGTGCAGCAGGGTGCAGATGGCTTTATGTTCTATGCCTCAGGTATGCAGGAGGTGCCCTTCAAGCAAGGCGACAAGATCAGCGGCAAGGTGGCCGGACAGCTGAACATTTACAGCGGTGCGGCTCAGATTACCCTGACCTCGTTCGACGGCGTGAGCGTAGTCAGCTCGGACAATGCCGTAGAGCCCTTGGTGCTGGAAATGTCTACCGTAGGCAACGATACCGGACACATCTATCAGAGCCGCTATGTGCAGCTGCAGGGCGTAAACTTTGCTACCGAAGCCCTCGAAAGCTCTAACATCACCATGGTCGACGACAGCGGCGACAACGAGATGCTGCTGCGCGACAACTTCAACGTGCTGGGCGATGTCATCTTCAAGACCGACAAGACCTACAACGTAAGCGGCGTGGTGGTATATTATAAGGACGTAGCCCAGCTCTATGCCCTGTCGGCCAGCGATGTCGAAATGATCACCAACCTCGTTGCCCCCGAAACCTCTTGGGCCAACGAAGAAGTGGTTGTGCTGCCCAATGGTTCGCAGACGGTAGACAACGCCCTGAACACCAACTCTGACGGTGCCAAGAGCTTCGAGTCGTCTGACACGAATGTGGCTACTGTCGATGCCGAAGGCAATATCACCGTGGTTGGTCCTGGCGTGACCGTGATTACCGCCACGACTGCCGAGAGCGAAAACTACTTGGAGAGCCGTGCCAGCTTCACGCTCTACGTCATTGAGGGACAGGGCACCTTCGAAGATGCCTACAGCCCTGCCGACGTGAAGTACTACAATGGCCGCGTCAGCGAAAAGGTTTGGGTGAAGGGTCAAATTCTGGGCAGCATCAACGGCAACACCATCTATCCTTCGTCTGACACCGAGAAGACCGTGGCCTCGAACATTGCCATCGGTACGCCCGAAGTGTATGTGCCTGTTCAGCTTTCTTCCGGCAGCGAAGTGCGCGCAGCCTTGAACCTCAAGGACAATCCTTCTCTGCAGGGAGCTGTGGTATGGGTATACGGCAACATTGAACTTTACTTCAGCATGGCCGGCGTGAAGAACACTTCCGACTTCAGCCTCGACGGCATCACCGGCATCATCGCCGTAGAGCAGCCTGCTACGGGCAAGCTCAGCATCTACAGCCTCGATGGCCGCCAGCTCAACACGCTGGGCAAGGGCATCCAGATTGTGAACGGCAAGAAGGTGCTCGTGAAGTAAACGACCGAAAACGCGCGGACAGCCGTTCCGCACACGAACCTCAAACAGTCCGCCGGCACAGCCCTGTGTCGGCGGACATTGTTATATAAAGTAAGTGATTATGGAATGAAGCGAAGCCCCAAATAACAAAAGCCGGGGGATAGGAAGCGACGGTGCACTGGGAGGGCGTGGCTTCCAGCCCGCCCGTTGTCAAGCTGACTTGAGGCGATGGCGCACTGGGAGGGCGGGCCTTGAACGCTCATTTCCCAAAACAAATTGAACTTACTATACTTGACTTGGATGAAAACCTTTCTTGTTAGATAAAGATGTTTAGTCAGCCCGCCACACCAAATATGTGTGCGGCCCGGCAGGCAGAATAGAAAGAAAAGCGTAATTTTGCCCCCGCAAGAAACAAACATTTCCGTGCGGGCCGTATGGGGCTGTTGCACCTCCCGGTGCCACCCCCGAACCGTCCGCCAGACTAATACAGATAGTTCCATGAATTTTGTTGAAGAACTGAAATGGCGCGGAATGCTCCACCAGATGATGCCCGGCACCGAAGAGCTGCTCGACAAGGAGATGGTAACCGCCTATGTGGGCATCGACCCCACCGCCGATTCGCTGCACATCGGTCACCTCTGCTCGGTGATGATGCTGCGTCACTTCCAGCGTGCCGGCCACAAGCCTATCGCCGTGGTGGGCGGTGCAACGGGCATGATTGGCGACCCCTCGGGCAAGAGTGCCGAGCGCAACCTGCTCACCGAGGAAGTGCTGCGCCACAATGTGGAGTGCATCAAGAACCAGCTGTCCCACTTCCTCGACTTCGACTCCGACGCTCCCAATGCCGCCGAGCTGGTCAACAACTACGACTGGATGAAGGACTTCACCTTCCTCGACTTTGCCCGCGAAATCGGCAAGCACATCACCGTCAACTACATGATGGCCAAGGACAGCGTGAAGAAGCGTCTGAACGGCGAGGCCCGCGACGGACTGTCGTTCACCGAGTTCACCTACCAGCTGCTGCAAGGCTACGACTTCCTCCACCTCTATCAGGAGAAGAACTGCAAGCTCCAGATGGGCGGCTCCGACCAGTGGGGCAACATCACTACGGGCACCGAACTCATTCGCCGCACCCTCGGTGCTGAGGCCGACGCCTACGCCCTGACCTGTCCGCTCATCACCAAAGCCGACGGCAAGAAGTTCGGCAAGACCGAGCAGGGCAACGTATGGCTCGACCGCCGCTACACCACGCCCTACAAGTTCTACCAGTTCTGGCTCAATGTGGGCGACGAGGAGGCTGAACGCTACATCAAGATCTTCACCAGTCTGCCGCACGAGGAAATCGACGCACTGATAGCCGAACACCGTGCCGATCCCGGCCGCCGTCTGCTCCAGAAGCGTCTGGGCGAAGAAGTGACCTGCATGGTACACAGCCGCGAAGACTACGAAATGGCGCTGGAGGCTTCGAACATTCTCTTCGGCAAGGCCACCAAGGACAGCCTGCTCAAACTCGACGAGGACACCCTGCTCAGTGTCTTCGACGGTGTGCCCCGCTTCGAGGTGAGCCGCGAACAGGCAGTAGGTGTCAAGGCTGTTGACCTCATGGCCGAACACACCCAGTGCTTCGCTTCCAAGGGCGAAATGCGCAAGCTCACGCAGGGCGGCGGTGTCAGTCTCAACAAGGAAAAGCTCGCAGCTTTCGACCGCGTCATCACCGAGGAGGATTTGCTCAACGGCAAATACCTGCTCGTGCAGCGCGGCAAGAAGAACTATTACCTCATCACAGTGAACGGCTAATGAAACTGCTATAGAGTAGCCTCAAACGAGGGTGTGCTTCGGCACGCCCTCGTTTGTCTTTGCACTGGGAGGGCGGGCTTGTTGCAAGCCAATTGTCAAGCGATGGTGCACTGGGAGGGCGGGCTTCCAGCCCGCCAGAATTTCTTTAGGCGGGCTGGAAGCCCGCCCTCCCAGCCAATGCGCCTGTAACATTGGATGAAACATGGGAGTCGTTGCAGCGGGTAAACATGCGTTCAAGGAGCGGGCTGAAAGCCCAACAAGCGCATAGCCCAGGGCATCGCCCTGGGTAGGTTGACCGCCGCCAATGCGCCCTGAAAGGGCAAAAGCGTTGAATATCAGGTTGTTTACTTACGCTTTTGCCCTTTCAGGGCGCACTTCATCGCCTCGTTCCACCCAGGGCGTTGCCCTGGGCTATGCGCTTGTTGGGCTTTCAGCCCGCTCCTTGAACGCAGGTTAACCCGCAATCCCTCCGGGGCGCGTCTTGAACGCATGTTAACCCGCAATCCCTCCGGGGCACGTATAGAACGCAGGTTTACAATTTTTCGTTTAGGCGGGCCTTTGCCCGCCCTCCCAGTCGAATGCGCTTGTAACATTGGATGAAAAACATTGTCCGCCCTTTTTGTTATATGATTACAGCCCCCGTCGCCTCCTGTCTTCGGACTATGTGAAGCCCCTTTCAAGAGAAGATATCTCCTTCGGCCATAGAAGATATCTCCTTCGGCCATAGAAGATATCTTCTTCGGCGATAGAAGATATCTTCTTCGGCGGTAGAAGATATACTTCTCTGAAAAGGGGACATGCGCACTATGGACAGCCATAAGAATTGACATTTGACAGGAACACCGTTGCTGATTTGAAAAGAAGTGACGACTCCTATAGCTTTCTATAGATAGCTACGTTCACTATCCCCCTTCGGCGGTCTTGTCGCAGGAAAAAAGAATCTCCCAATCAGCTTGTGTCGGCTGGTTGGGAGATTCTTTGGATGTGCAGGTAGTCCTTGCAGCGGAAACCTGAGCGGATGGATCAATACTTGTGGCCAGGTCCTTCGAGTTCCTTGTGGGACAGGCCGCCGCGGTCAATGGCGTACCAGGCATAGGCAATGTAGGCCAGCACGAAGGGGATGAGGAGGCTCACCCAGGCCATGGTGCGCAGCGTGAACTCGCTGGAGCAGCTGTTCTGCAGGCAGAGCGAGCTTTGCGGGTCTACGCTTGAAGGATAGTAGGCGGTGTTGTTCCAGCCAGCTATCAGGAGGAGTGCCAGTACGGCGAGCACTGTGCCTATGCCGGTGTACCAGATGCCACAGGTGCTGCCCGCCTTGAGCAGGGTGCGTCCGATGCCAGCCAGTACCAGTACCACGCCCAGCACGAATACCACTGCCACGCAGGGCATGGCCAGCAGGTTGTGCAGGTATTTATAGGGTTCGGCAGCAAACTGGCCGCTTGCCGGGTCGAAGGTCAGCCCCGTGGCCGTGAGCACATACACCACAAAGGAGACGAAGAGCAGCACGAAGGGAAGGGCATCGACCAGCACCTGACGGCGCAGGCGGGCTTGGAGCGTGTCGCTGTGCAGGTTGTTGAGCAGATAGAGCGAGCCGAGCACGCGGGCCAGGAAGAACACGGCGAGGCCCAGCACCCAGTTCCAGGGATTGGCCAGCGCGTCGAGTCCGTGCCAGGCGTTGGCCCACTGGCTGATGACAGGCGAGGCTAAGGCAGCGTCGGCACTGCCCATGGCGGCGCGGTTGACCGTGAAGGCCGATCCGGTGAAGAAGGTGCCTACGGCAGCACCGACCACGAAGGGACCGACAAAGCCGTTGAACACCAAGAAGCGGCGGTAGGTGTTGCGGCCCATCACGTTGCCCGGCTTCGACTGATATTCGTAGGCCACGGCTTGGAGCACGAAGCTGACCAGAATGAGCATCCACACCCAGTAGGCACCTCCGAAGCTGGTGCTGTAGAACAGCGGGAAGGAGGCGAAGAAGGCACCGCCGAAGGTGACGAGGGTGGTGAAGGTAAATTCCCACTTGCGTCCGGTGGAGTTGACGATGAGGCTGCGTTCGTCCTCGGTGCGGCCCAGGCGGAAGAGCAGCGTGTTGGCACCCTGCACGAAGAGTAGGAACACGAGCAGGCCGCCCAGCAGCGAGACGAGCAGCCACCAATATTGTTGAAGGAAGGAGTAGGTTATCATGATACCATGGTTTTTGGGGAGGTTATTAGGTTATTAGGTTATTAGGTTAT
>JBJEAF010000243.1:0-1911 GCA_051868755.1 Alloprevotella sp. | reverse complement strand
TTCTTGGGTTGTGCATTTTTTGCACATACCAAGGTCTCATCCAATTCACCCTCCTTGAAGATGTTTCTTATATGACGCGCTATGACCGTACGGTCTCTGCCGAATAGGCTGGCCATCTGGCTTTGTGTGAGCCACACGGTGTCTTGCTCCAACTTCACTTCAAGTTGGGTGTTGCCGTCTTCCGTCGTATAGAGCACGATAGACGAACCGTTATTCGCAATGACTGTATTTTCTGTCATACCTTTCTTGTTTATGGGGTCAGAAGATGCCTTACTTGTCTTGTTCGAAGGACAAAAATAGGCCGTTTCTGTCTGGTCCGCAAGACAAAGTGGGGTTTTCTGGTACTGGCTGGGGAAGAGTGGATGATTTTCATACAGCGGAGTGTATGATTTTCATACAATCGTTACCCGAGAAGGGGTAAAACCTTGGCACTCTCGTAGGCCGCCTCTATATTTGCAAGCAAACCAATCACCCATGAAACAGAAAAGCGTTTTACTATGGCTTATGGCGGCCCTTTGGGCACACGGCGTGGCGGCCACAGAGGCCGACACGTTAGTGCTGAGCCTACAGGACATCATTGCCCTGGCCCAGCGACAATCGCCTTCGGCCCAAAGCGCACGCAACACTTTTCTGTCGGCCTACTGGAACTACCGCTACTTCCGCGCCAACCTGCTGCCGTCCGTCACGCTCTCTTCCGCCCCTTATATCAATAAGGAGATGAACAAGATAGCACAGCCCGACGGCACGGCGCAGTTCCTGCAGCAGGACCAGTTTGGCGCGGACCTCACGCTGAAGGTCAACCAGCAGGTCAGCTGGACGGGTGGCAGCTTCTTCCTGAAGAGCACGCTCAACCGCATCGACGAGTACCGGCAGCGCACCACGGCCTACAGCTGCCAGCCGCTGCTCATCGGTTACGAGCAGAGTCTCTTCGGCTACAACTCCCTGAAGTGGGACAGGCGCATCGAACCCATCCGCTTCCGTGAGGCCAAGAAGCAGTATGCCGGAACGCTCGAAACCATTTCGGCCACCGCCTGCGACCACTTCTTCGCACTCGCCTCGGCGCAGACCACCCTCGACATGGCGCGGCAGAACTTTGCTGCTGCCGATACGCTCTACAGCATGGCACAGGGTCGCTACGAGATTGGCACCATCACGCAGAACGAAATGCTCCAGCTCGAAATCAACCGGCTCAACGAGGAGACGAATGTGATGGATGCCGAGGTGTCGCTGAAGGAAACGGTGCAGCGCGTGCGTTCCTTCCTCGCCCTGCCGCCCACTGCGGAGCTACGGATCATCCTGCCCGATAGCGTGCCACCGTTCCAAGTCTCCCTGCCTCAGGCCATGGAGCTCGCGCTCGAAAACAGCAGTGTGCCCGAGTACTACCGGCGCATCCAGAAGGAGAGCGAAAGCAACCTGTCGCAAGCCAAGGCCAACCGTGGCTTCCGCGCTGACCTCTACGTGCAGTTCGGACTGTCCCAAACGGGCAACGAGTTGCGCGGCGTGTACCGCAACCTTATGAATCAGGAGTATGCGGGCATCACGCTCTCCCTCCCGATTCTTGACTGGGGACGTGGGAAGGGCAGGGTAAAAACGGCCCAATCGCAATTGGCTCTCACGCAGACCGAAGTGGAGCAGGGCATGGCGGGCTTCCGGCAAACGGTGCAGGAGCTGGTTCTTCAGTTCAACATGCAGGCCCGCAAGGTCCGGGTGGCCTCGCTCACCGACCAACGGGCCGAACAACGCCACCGCATTGCCCAACGCCTCTACATCCTGGGGCGCGGCAGTATGCTTGACCTCAATGCGGCGGTGAGCGAGAAGAACGCAGCCAAACTGGGCTATGTCCGTACGCTGAGTACCTACTGGAACCTCTACTACACCCTGCGCAGCCTGACGGCCTACGACTTTGAGCAC
>JBJEAF010000242.1:0-1913 GCA_051868755.1 Alloprevotella sp. | reverse complement strand
GCGCGCCCCGAAGGGGCAACAAGCGCATAGCCCAGGGCATCGCCCTGGGTAGAATGAGGCGATAAAGTGCGCCCTGAAAGGGCAAAAGCGTTAGAAATCCAACCGGAGGGAACAAATGTTCTGACCATTCCGAACGCCCTCCAACCCTAACCAACGCCCTCCAACGCCCCCCTCCAACCCTAACCAACGCCCTCCAACGCCCCCCCAACGCCTTCCACCCCCAACCGAAGCCCTCCAACCTTCCAAACATGCAATGAAATATAACAACATGGATATGAATCACCTCACTTTGGAGCGGTTCGCCGCCTTCCTCGACGGCAATCTGCCCGAGGCCGACATGCAGGCCGTCGCTGCCGCCATCGATGCCGACCCCTCCTGTTCCGCCGTGCTGGGCAAGGCCATGGAGGTCGATGACCTGGCCGGCTGGTATGCCGGCCAACCCGAGGTCATGGCCGAGGCCCTTGCCGCCGAAGACGACTTCGTGCTGCCCGAGGTGCCGGTAGCTGTCGAACCCGATGAGGGGGTCACGCTGCACTACGTGGCCGCCGAAGAGCCGGAGGTGGCGGCTGTGGCCTGTGCCGAAGCCGTGCCTGCGGCCTGTGCCGAACCCCTGTGCGGCGAAGAGCCTGCCGCCGAAGAGAACGATTTCGTTAAGCCAAATGAGCAAAGCCAAACTGGTTTGAGCTTTGCCATGGCGAGAAATTGCACTTTTAAGAACCTTCCTGAACCTTTCACCGCCTGCGACGAGCCGGCCGACGATGCGTTACCCGACGAACCGTTTGCCGACTTCGGCTATTGAGCCCCGGCGGTTGACGAACCTTAACGACTTGAAACCATGCAAATTGGTGAAGAAATCATAGTGGGCCGCATGGGCCGGCAGCCCATGCGCATCGCCGATGCCAGCGTAAGCCCCCAGCACGCCCGGCTGCGCAGGACTGGCGAAAGAACCTATCAGATTGAAGCCTTGGATGCGGCCCAGAAGATTGTGGTGTTCGGCATGCGCATCAAGCGCAAAACCGTCCACGAGGCCACGCCCATCCTGTTGGGCACGTTCAAGACCAGCGTGCAGCAGCTCCTGCAGGACGCTTCGGCGGTCGACTTGGCCGCCGTGTGGGCCGCCTACGAAAAGGAGAAGCGGCAGTGGGACCGCAAGGCCATGCTGGTGAACTACCTGCGTGTCGTGCCCTCCATTCTCATGATGCTGCTGGGCATGTTCGTGGGGCAGGACCTTGACAACGGCACCCGCATGGGCATCACGGCGGGCATGACGGTCGGCGTGCTCATCGTCTCGATGGTGGCCAGCGACAGGATCCTGGCCCGCAAGAACCTGAAGATTGCCGAGCTGAATGCCAAGCTGCAGTCGGACTACGTCTGTCCGCATTGCCACAGGCCCCTTCCCCCTACTCCCTACAAGATACTCAAACAGAACCGCTATTGCCCCCGTCCAGACTGCAACTATCCCTTGCCCTGAGGCGCGTGGCGCTTTAGCATCCTAACCAAACAGTCATACAGATGAAAGCCAAACTCTTATTACTCCTTTTCTGCCTCTGCACAGTCGGTGCGATGGGGCAGGGGGTGGTTACGCGAAACAAGTGCAAGACCTGTGGCAAGGTGCTCTCGAAGTGCGTATGCAACAAGAAGCAGAAGTCCACTTCTAAGCCCAAGTCTAAAGCTAAGCAAACTCCCCAACCGCAACCCGCTCCCGAAGCCGCAGGCTACGATGTGACGTTCACGTGCAACGTGTCGTCTGCCAACCTGTATGTTGACGGCAATGCCAACGGCACCGCTTCGGGCAGCCATTTCCTGAAGACGGGCCAGCATACCATTCAGGTGACGGCCAACGGCTATAAGGATTACACCCGGGTCATCACGGTCAACCGCCAGAACCGCTCCTTTTATATAGATTTGGAGAA
>JBJEAF010000241.1:0-1931 GCA_051868755.1 Alloprevotella sp. | reverse complement strand
TGGGGCAAGCTTGGCTCTGCTCTCACTTGCACAATCTTTGCCCTTGCAGGGCGCATTCACGGCGGTTAACCTACCCAGGGCGATGCCCTGGGCTAAGCGCTTGGTGGGCTTTCAGCCCGTGCCTTGAACGCTTGCCGACTAACGGCAGTGACTTGCGAAACTTGAAATAGTAATTATAAACCTCATAACCTAATCCCTCATAACCTAAGCAATACTCCATGCCCACAGACCGAAGTTACATAGCCATTGACCTCAAATCGTTCTACGCCAGTGTGGAGTGTGTGGAACGAGGGCTTGACCCGCTCACCACCAATTTGGTTGTGGCAGACGTGAGCCGCACGTCAAAGACCATTTGTCTGGCCATATCACCCTCGCTCAAGGCGTATGGCCTGGGAGGCCGTGCCCGTCTGTTTGAGGTGGAACAGCGCATGAAGGAGGTGAACAACCAACGGAGGCGGCTGATGAACTGGCGGCCGTTTGCTGGCATATCGACCGACGACCGCGAGCTGCAAGCACATCCCGACTGGGAAGTGGACTACATCAAGGCAGTACCCCGCATGGCCTTCTACATAGACTACAGCACGCGCATCTACCAGATCTATCTCAAATACATTGCCCCAGAGGACATACACGTGTACAGCATCGACGAGGTGTTCATGGATGTCACTGCCTACCTCGCCACCTATAAGCTCACGGCCCACCAACTGGCCATGACCATCATTCGCGATGTGCTGAACCAAACGGGCATCACAGCCACAGCCGGCATCGGCACGAACCTCTATCTGGCCAAGGTGGCCATGGACATAGTGGCCAAGCACCTGCCTGCCGACAGCGACGGTGTGCGCATTGCTGAGCTCGATGAAATGAGTTACCGCCGCCAATTGTGGAATCACCGTCCGATCACCGACTTTTGGCGTGTGGGGCGAGGGATAGCTGCCCGATTGGCTGACTACGGCATCGACACCATGGGCAAGATTGCCCGCTGCTCCCTGAAGCATGAAGAACTGTTCTACCGGCTGTTTGGGGTAAATGCCGAACTGCTGATCGACCACGCCTGGGGCTGGGAACCCTGCACCATGGAAGCCATCAAGGCATATCGGCCCGAGAGCCATTCGCTAAGCAGCGGACAGGTGCTCACCTGTCCTTACACCACTGCGAAGGCTCTGGTGGTCATCATGGAAATGGCCGACCAGCTGGCGTTAGCCCTTCTGGAGAAAAGGCTCGTGACCGACCGGCTGACCATGTCTGTCGGTTATGACAGGGCCAATCTGGACGATGCGGCAAGCTTCGAACGTTACGACGGACCGCTGCATACCGACCGCTATGGCCGTCAGGTGCCCAAGTCTGCCCATGGCAGCATCCGACTGGAGCGGCCTACTTCATCGGCCAAGCAAATCACAACAGCCACCGTACAGCTGTTTCACCGTATTGTCAATGCTGACCTGTTGGTGAGGCGGCTCAATCTGACAGCCGAACATGTGGTAGGCGAAGCCATACTGTCACGGCCTGTGCCTGTACAGCTCGACCTCTTTACGGACTACGAAGAGCAGCTCCGGCAGCGGCAACAGGAACGCGAAGCGCTCAATAAGGAGCGGCGGGTGCAAGAAACCATATTGGAACTGAAAAGGCGTTTCGGCAAGAATGCCATTCTGAAGGGTCTCAACTTTCAGGAGGGGGCTACAGGCCGCCAACGCAATGAACAAATAGGAGGACACAAGGCATGACAGACATCTATGACGACATCATCAACCTACCCCACCCTGTTTCGGCCCATCATCCACCGATGTCACTAACGGCCCGCGCAGCTCAGTTCGCCCCCTTTGCCGCCCTGACAGGACACGACGAGGCTATCAAGGAGACGGCCCGGCTGAGCGAAAGCATGGGGCAGGACGAGGTCTTTGAATATTTCGAAGATTATGAGGGATAAGGTT
>JBJEAF010000240.1:0-7396 GCA_051868755.1 Alloprevotella sp. | reverse complement strand
CGTAAGCCAGCAGATTTACAGTCTGCCCCATTTGGCCACTCTGGTATTTGCCCATGTCTCAAGTTTCCCCAACCGCGTTTTCACTTCGGTTTTTGAAGATGTTCCCTCGAAACGGCTGCAAAGGTAGGCATTATTTTTTTCGCACCAAATGTTTTGCCAAGTTTTTTGTCCCGCACTGGCAAAAAATCCTACTTACACCCTTGCCTAGCACCCTGTAACAGCATCTCTTGCTGCTCTTGGACATCATTTACGGACTCCTGAATCATCATCCTACAGGAACCTACAGACCATATCCATTTCTCCTACCCCTCTCTGCAGCAACACCTTATATATATATTATATAGGAGTGCGACCGAAGATTCTCTACAGCAACGGTGCCATATACAGCGACAGATTTACCACGCCATCTTCCCCCCGTATGGAATCGAAACATGGGTACATAACGCTTGAGGAAGCGGCCCATCGCGAAATAGAACCTTAGGAGACCCTGATTCCCCACGAAAATGGACCTTGGCAATGACTGGCTTTCTTAAGTGCCCGAGTTGTTTTTTCTATGTGCCGAGTTGTTCAGCCCGTTCTGCTGTCCGCTCAATGCGGGCATACAAAAGGGGCTGTGCCGCTGTGGCACAGCCCCTTGGGATTATGGCGCGATAGCGTCGGATGGGTTGTTATTTACTCATCCAAGCGCAGCGTGATTTCGAAGCGGTCGATGTCGGCACCGAATCCACCCAGGTTGGGGATGATGTACTGATGACCGAAGTAGAATATACCGTCTTCATATACTGCAGTGTTGCCGGCATCATCAATGGCGACGGGCTGGGCGTATACTTCGCCTTCAGCACCCCCGTAGTTGTAGTAGTAGCCCGTGTCGTACATCTTCTCGGCAGGAATTACCTTGCTGTCGTCAATAGTCCAGTAGAAGGTGAGATCCTGCGGGCGCAGGCCTTCCAGCCAACCGCTGATGCGGCCCATTTCGCGGCTGGGCGAGTATTCCAGCACACACTCGTAGGGATATTCCGTACCGGCGTTGTCAACGGCGAAGAGCCAGCTGATGTAGTTACCGATAGCGAGTTCGTACCAGTCGTTCTTGGGTTGTGTCATGATGTGGGTAGCATAGTTGCTCTCACCGGACGACAGGTTGTCGTAGGTGCGGCCCTGTGCGTCGGTGGTCAGCACGATGACTTCATCGCCCAGTGTCACCTTGGCACCGTTGGCCTGCTCTTCGAACTTGCCGCTCAGGCTGTTCTCTTCGTCGATTTCGTAGGTAACGGTGTAGTCAGAATTCAGCGAGATGATGCGGCCGTCCGACAGCTGCCAGTCGCCGAAGTACGAAATCTTTTCGCCCTTCACGGCGGTGAACACGTCCTTGTCGGCCAGCTTGTTGCCGTCGACGGAGTAGATGTTTACCGTCATCTTCTGCAGGTTGTTCTTGTAGGCGATGGTGATGAGGGCGGGCTGTTCGTACATGGACTCGTCGAACTCAGCCTTCATCACGCCCGTTTCGGGGTTGTAGCTCACCTTGCCTTGGCTGAACACGTTGGCGCGGCCGTTGGCGGTGTTGAGCGTAGTCACGTCACACACGGTGTCGCCGGCCTCGTTCAGCGTGATGTTTACGGTGTAGGCGGTGGCACCGTCGGCCGTGTATTCATTCACCAGCACGCCCAGATCGGGACGGTTGGGGTACAGTATCTGTTTGGGTCCTTCTTCGAAGTTGTCGTTGCACGAGGCAGTGGCAAGCACGGCAACGGTGAAGGCCAGCAGGTTCTTGATATATTTAGTCATTGCTGTATGGTTTGAAGTTAGATTACTGTTCGGTCGGCCAGTTGCGTACCAGGTTGGGGTTGGCTTTCAAGTCGTTGGAGGGAATCTCCCATACCCAGCGGAAGCTGTCGGCGGCTGCATTCTGGTCGGTGTAGCCGGCCAGAGTGATGAGGAAGCCGGCAGCCAGCGGCTGCGGAGTCTTGCGCACGCAGGGGTCGCCCCAGCGCTTCAGGCATTCCAGACGGAAGCCTTCGCCGCACATCTCGCGTGCCCACTCGTTCTTGATTTCGGCAAAGAGGGCCGTGCCCGTCAGGTTGAGTTCCGAAGCCTTGCGGTTGGTGCGCAGCTGGTTGAGGTAGTCTGCGCCGGTACCGTCGATGCGGTACTGGGCTTCGGCGGCGATGAGGTACATCTCGGCAATGCGGAAGGCCTTGGTCATGTTGTAGTACTCATACTGGCCCGTCTCCTTCAGCTCCTCGTTGCCCGGGAACTTGGTCAGGATGTAGGCGTTCTCGTCAACGATGTCGCCGGCAGCAGCACCCGTCTTGGCGAAGAAGTACGACTTGCGCATGTCACCCTTTTCATAGAGGTCTATCAGGCCCTGCGTGGGCAGGTACTCGGGGCTGTAGGTGTCGAGCTGCGTGCTGTAGCTGATGTACAAGCCGTACATCGAGCCGCGCTCGTCGACCGTCTGCTGCGGCTCGTAGATCAGCTCGGTGCCGAAGTCCTCCATCCAGAGCGACTTGAACTCGTTCTTGTCGGCCGAGAGGGGATACTTGGCAAAGAGTTCTTTGGCGGCAGCCACGGCGTTCTCGTAGTTCTTCATTTGGAGGCTCACGCGGGCTTCGAGGGCCTTGGCCACGTTGTAGTTGGGGGCCGAGTAGTCCACATTGTCCTTGTCCTCGAACAGGGCTTCGGCCTGGGCCAGGTCATCGCAGATGAGCTTGTAGGTGTCGGCCAGCGAGGCGCGGGCGGGGCGGGCGTTCACGTCGACCGTGGTCACGAGGGGCAGACCCAGGGTCTCGTCAGCCGTGGCGGGGTCATACTCCTTGCAGTAGCGGGTCACCATGTTGGCATAGCCATAGGCACGGGCGAAGTAGGCCGTAGCCTTGTACATCTTCAGCAGGGCCTCGTCGTCGGAGCCTTCCTCCACTTCGATTTTGTCGATGTTGTTGATGACGTGGTTGGCGTTGGAGATCATGCCGTAGTTGGTTGACCAGCAGCCGTCGCCGTCGGTGGTCGACGAGGTGAAGCGCCAGTTGTGGTACTCGCTGTAGGTGGTGCCGGTGGTGCGGAGGTTGAAGAGGTCGCTCTGCACTTCAGACACCGTGCGTCCGGCCGTGCTGGCACTGCGCAGGTAGGCCAGGATGCCCACATGGTAGTTGGTGGCATCCGAAACATACTTCCAAGACTTTTCGGCCGGCAGCGAAGTCTCGGGGTACTGATCGAGCTCGCACGAGGTCAGCGCGGTGGCGGCCAGTGCCGAGCACAACAGGGTTTTCAATATATATTTGTTCATTGCTTTTGTTTGTTAAGGGTGAATAGTTGCAGGGGCCGCGCCGCAGGGTGGCGGCCGCAGGGCGGCGGCGCGTTGGGAGCGGCGGCTGTCGACTAAGTCTGGTTAGAAGGTCACTTCTACGCCCAGGGTGAACTGACGGGTCGAGGGATAGTTACCCAAGGCCAGGTTGGAGTCGAGTTCGGGGTCTGCACCGCGATAGTTGGTAACGGTCCAGAGGTTGCGGGCCGTGGCGTTGAGGCGAACGTTCTGGAAGAAGTTCGTGGCGCGCATCCAGCTCTTGGGCAGGTCGTAGGAGAGCGACAGGTTCTTCAGACGCATGTAAGACGCGTTTTCGAGCACGTGGGTGTCGAACTGCGTGTCATACTGGAATCCGGGAAGTTCGGCCAGGTCGCCCGGCTTCTTCCAGATGTTGAGCATGTCGCGGTCCTGGTTGTAGCCGTTCTTGGCGTTGGCCGAGGAGGCGGCGAAGAAGTAGTCGTTGTTGACCATGTACTTGCCGAGCATGAACGAGAAGTCGGCGTTCAGCGTGAAGCCCTTCCAGCTGGCAGCGAGGCCGAAACCGCCCGAGTGGGGGGTGAAGCGCTGCTTGCCCGTGTTCTGGTAAAGGTCGTCGCTGTAGGTCTTGGTCATCGTCTCGGGGTTGTACTCATGGCCAACCTTGCCGTTGTAGCCTACTTTGTACCACATCGGGGCACCGTCGTTCTTGTCGACACCGGCGTAGATGGGCATGTAGTAGTTGAGGCTCTCGCCTACCACGTAGTTGAGCAGGTAGTTGAGCATGGGCCACTCCTGGTAGCCATAGAACAGCTCGTCGATCTGGTTCGTGTTGTAGGCGTAGTTGGCGTAGACGGTGATGTAGGCGTCGCGGGTGCGGAGGGCGTCAACGCTCACTTCGATTTCAACACCCTTGTTCGACATCGAACCGATGTTCATCGTCTGGCTGGAGAAGCCGGTGGTGTAGGGGAGGGGCACACCCATGAGCATGTCCTTCGTCTTCTTGTGATAGAAGTTCACGTCGAGGTTCACGCGGTCGTAGAAGCGGGCCATCACGCCGACGTTGGTCTGGATCTGGGTTTCCCAGCCCAGTTCCTCGTTGGCGGGCTGAGAGAGGAGCCAGCCGCTCTGGCCCATGTACTGCGTGGTGCCGATGAGGCCGAGGCTCTCGTAGTTGCCGATCGAGGAGTTACCCGTCGAGCCGACGCTGACCTTCAGCTGGAGGTCGGTGAGCCAGCCGCGTGTTTCGGCCATGAAGTCCTCGCTGGTGATGTTCCACATCAAACCGCCGCTGTAGAAGTTGGCCGAGCGGTTCTTGCGGCCGAAGCGCGAGCACTGGTCGTTACGCACGGTGAAGTTGGCGTAGTACTTTTCCTTGTAGTTATAGTCGGCACGGCCGAAGAACGAGAGGTACTCGTTGGTGTAGGAGCTGTAGCTGGGCACCTTGCCTTCGGTCACGTTGCCCATGGTCGGCAGACGGTCGTCGGTGGTACCGACACCCTGTATGCCGAATCCCTTGTAGGTGCTCTTGATACCTTCCTGGCCGGCCAGCAGGATCACGTGGTGGTCGTTCTGGATGTCGAACTTGTACTCAGCCGTGTTGGTAATGGTCCACTGTCCCGAGCGGCCATGTCCTTCGTAGGCCCAACCCGTGTCGGCACCGGGCATCGACTGATACATGTACTGCGACTCGCGCGAGTCGGTGGCGTAGAGGCCGAGCTGCGACTTCACGGTGAGTCCCTTGAGCGGGGTAATCTGGGCGTAGGCCACACCGCTGTAGACCACGTCGTTGGTCTGGCTCGGGCGGAGACGCTGCAGGTACTGGTAGTCGTACATGTTGCCGCCGTAGATCATGTGCTCCTCGCGGTATTCAGGGTCGTACGGATCCCAGTAGGCGGGGTACATGTAAGACGAAATCATGGCGTTGGCCGTGTTGCGGTTGCTGGAGTTCGTCCATTCGTCAGAACGGCGGTCGGTGTAGGCAATGCTCTGCTTGATACCGAAGGTAAGCCATTCCTTGGGCTTCGTGTCGAGGTTGGTACGCACGGTGTAGCGGTCGAAGTGCGACACGCGCGTCAAGCTCTTCTGCTTCAGGTAAGAAGCCGAAACGAAGTAGGTGGTGTTGCCTGAACCTCCCTGCATGGAGAAGTCGGTGGCATACATGGGAGCCGAGTTGTCGAAGAAGTACTTCTGCCAGTTGGTGTTGGCGCCGTGGAGCTTGTACTCTTCATACTTGTCGGCCTGGATGATTCCGTTTTCGAGTTGGAACTGAAGAAGTTCGGAGGCGTTCATCGGGTTGCCGATGCCGTTGGCCAACTGGCTCCAGCCCACGCGCTGTGCGACGGTGATGCGGGCCTGTTCGTTGGAACGTCCGCGCTTGGTGGTCACATAGATGACACCGTTGGAGGCACGCGAACCGTAGATAGAGGTAGCCGAGGCGTCCTTCAGCGTGGTGATGCTCTCGATATCGCGGTCGTTGAGCATGGCCAGTGCGCTGGACGAAGCGGGGGCGCCGTCGATAACAACCAGGGGTTCGTTGCCTGCGCCGAGCGAACCGACACCGCGCAAGCGGATGCTCATGTCGCCCATTTCGCCGGCATCACCCGAGTTAGAGGCGATCTGCAGACCGGCCACCTTGCCCTGGAGGGCGTCGGCCACGTTGGCCACGGGCTTGTCAGATACCTGCTCGCTGCCTACCTTCTTGACTGAACCTACCACGGTACCGATCTTACGGGCCGTACCGTAGCCAATCACTACAGCCTCGCCGAGTTCGTTCTCCTTCAGGACGACATCGACGTTGCCGGCCACGCTTACCGTCGTGGCCTGCATACCGATGTACGACACCACAATCTTCTTGGCCGAAGCGGGCACGTTCTGCAATTTGAAGTTACCCTTCGCATCGGTGGTGGTCACGATTTTTGTGCCCGGGATGCGCACTGTGGCACCCATGACAGGTTCGCCGTGTGAATCGGTGACGCGGCCGGTTACCCGGCTTTGTGCCGAAGCAGTGGCTGCCGAGAGCAGGGTGACTGCTCCCAAAAGCACTAACTTTTTCTTCATGTTTTATACCATTTAATTAAACGTTTCTTTCAATGCTTGCTGGAATAGGTTGGCGACATATAACACTCATCCACACATTGCACCCCTCTGGTTAAAGGCGACACAATGTGTGTAATGGTATATGCCAAGGTGGACGGGCAGGCCGCCGTTCCGGCGCGCCGGGACGCAGTGCCGGACGCGGGGATGGACATGGCGCAGACTGCGCCAAGACCTGCCGCACGGCCTTCCCGCAGGCGGGCAGGCCGGAGGGTCTGGTTTAGTTGGTGTGAGGGAGACTGCGCCGCTTCGGGGCGGGCGGAAGTTCGCGTCGTCGTGCCAATGTATGACTTGGCGGGAGAAGCCTCTCTTACTGTCCCGGGCCTTGCCCTGCGAGGCGGGGCGGCGGGCACGGGAAAAGTATTAACCGCTGCAAAATTAGGGCATAAATAATTAACGGCAAAGCCTTCGCTCCCAAATGTCTGATTTTTTTAACCATTTTCCTGCCTTGCTGACAAATTGATATCGGGGAAAGGCGATTTTGCGCAATTTGCGGGCTGCCGCTTGCCTTTTGGACGGCATGTAAGCGGCGCGCGGCCCTCGCCGGCTTGCATTTGTCTATGCCCGGATCGGTGGGGCGCAGAAAAAAGCAAGCGTTCAAGGCGCGCCCCGGGGGGGCGAACCTTGAACGCTTGTGAAAGGATGAGCGGCGGAGGGGAGGGCCTGCGCTTACTTCAGCACACCCAGCTCCTTGCCCAAAGCATGGACCGGTGGCGGCGTGTTTTGCCTGCGCTTATTTCAGCACACCCAGCTCCTTGCCCACCTTGATAAAGGCGGCGATACACTTGTCGAGGTGTTCGCGCTCGTGGCCGGCTGAGATCTGCACGCGGATGCGGGCCTGGTCCTTCGGCACAACGGGGTAGTAGAAGCCCGTGACGTAGATGCCTTCTTCCTGCATCTTCTGGGCGTAGACCTGCGAGAGCTTGGCATCGTAGAGCATCACGGCGCAGATGGCGCTCTGCGTGGGCTTGATGTCGAAGCCTGCGGCCATCATCTTGTCGCGGAAGTAGTTGACGTTCTCCACCA
>JBJEAF010000239.1:0-7498 GCA_051868755.1 Alloprevotella sp. | reverse complement strand
GAGCAACATCGTATCGTAGCAGAGATAGAGCGTTGGTTTGCCTTGATTGACCAAATCGAGCAAGGCAAGGCCGAGCTGCAAACCGCTATCAAGCAAGCCAAGAAGAAGATTCTTGACCTCGCTATTCATGGCAAACTCGTACCTCAAGACCCGAACGATGAGCCGGCCTCCGTGCTCCTCGAACGCATCCATGCTGAAAAGGAACAACTGAACAAAGAAGGAAAAATAAAGGCCAAGAAGAAGGCTGCTAAGGCTGATGAGATGACCCCTGATCAGCAGAACGTACCGTTTGAGGTGCCTGAAGGGTGGGTGTGGACGACGCTTGGGAAGATTGGGAAATGGCAGTCTGGCGGTACGCCAAGTCGCTCCAACAAGAGGTTTTATGGTGGAGGTATTCCATGGCTTAAAACAGGAGATTTAAATGATGGGCTAATTACAGAAATACCAGAGACTATTACAGAAGAGGCCGTTGAAAACACTTCTGCAAAATTAAATCCCGAAGGAAGTGTCTTAATTGCGATGTATGGAGCGACTATAGGAAAACTGGGAATTCTCACAATTCCCGCAGCAACAAACCAAGCTTGTTGTGCTTGTGTAGAGTACGATGCTGTTGAACAGATGTTTCTATTCTATTTTCTATTGTCTCATAGAAATACATTCATTGAAAAAGGTGGTGGAGGAGCCCAATCGAATATTTCAAAAGAAATAATAGTGAATACTTATATTCCTTTACCACCACTTGCTGAGCAACACCGCATAGTGGCCAAGATAGAAGAGCTTTTTGCGCAGCTCGACAAGATAGAATCGGCCTTGCAGGCATGAGAGCCGCACATGTGCTCACAACACAGAACTTTCAATCCGGCAAGTGTGCCGCTTCGTCTCCTTGTCGTAGTTGATGCCTACGAGCAGGATGTCGCCGGTGTAGTCCGCTATCTTGGCGGGATAGTCCTTGCGCTTGATCTGGTCGATGGCGGTGTCGGCTGAGTGGTTGAACTTCAGCTCTATGACAAGGGCCGGTTTGCTGACGTTGCGGCGGGGAATCATCACCAGGTCGGCATACCCCTTGCCCGTGGCATACTCGCGGTGAATGACATACTCGTTCTTGGCCCAAATATAGGCTACGGAGAGCACGCAGGCCAGAGAGTTCTCATCGTTGTAGGACAGGATGCTGGTGTGCTCGTCGTGAGCCAGGTCGATGGCGCGCTCCACGGCCTGCTCGTTGCCCGAGAGTGTGGCATCGAGAAGCGTTCGGGAGTTCTCTAATGTATGAGCCAGTTGAGACCATTCGGTGGCCTTTACCGCATTGTTCATCTCATCGGCCACCTCCCTGTTGGGGATATAACATTTGTTCGATTCACGGTCGTATGCCAGATAGCCAAGATGTATCAACACCGTCAACACGTCGTTCCTGCTGTTTATCACATGCATGTCGTTCTGGAACTCAGTAGTGGTGACAGATACCGATTCTCCCGACAGCATACGGATGATGTCGTCCTTCAGTCCGTCGAAGTTCATCTGAATGTAGGTCTTCACGGAGTCGTAGGCACCGGTTGTTGCCCAATAACTTTGATACCAGTCATTCTCTATCGCCTTCATCACGGAATAGGGATTGTATATATGGGACTCACGTCCTATGCGGTAACCGTCATACCATCGCTCCATCTCGCTGATGCTCATGTCATACTGCCGGCATAGAGTGACCACCTCGTCATGCGTGAATCCCAAATGCTTGGCCATCCGGCCCGGACGAATCATCGAATATTCGCTGAAGTTGTTCAACGCCGACTCGGTATTGTATTTCTTGATGGGAAGGATACCTGTGAGGTATGCGCCGGCAAAGACGATGTCTGAACCTGAGCCTTTGAAGAGGCGGCGCAACAGGTCAACGTAGGCGGTAGTGATAGCATCGTCCGTCCCCATCTCGCGCAAGATGGCATCCCACTCATCGATAATCATCACGAACCGCTCACCCGTGTGCTCACTGATGCGATAGAGCACATCCATCAGGTCGTCCCGTTCCTTGACCCTGGTTTCGGGGAACACTTCCAGCACTTCGTCCATGACGGCATGCTGGACAAGGTTCACAATGTCCTTATCGCGCCGGTATTTCGTGGTGAAGTCGGTCATGTCTACGCGTATCACATAATACTTGTTGAGATGTTTCTCAAACGAAGCATCGCGTTCCGCCTCCAATCCACGGAAGAGGGCCCGCGAGTCACACGACCTGTCGTAGTAGGCACACAGCATCTTGGCCGCCATCGACTTGCCGAAGCGGCGGCAACGGGTCACGCAGCTGTAGCGTGACTCAGAGTTGAGCGTGGCATTGACCAATGGTATCAGCGATGTCTTGTCGACATACTCGTGAGCGACAATGTCCCTGAACTCACTGTTGCCTCTGTTGATATATACTCCCATAGTTTCAAGTCTGTCGCAGGAGCGTTCTTCCTGCAATCCGAGTGCTGCCCGCGCTCCCGGCGGCAGCTACTCTAAATAGGTGTAGCCGTAGAGGCCGGAACGGTAGTTGGAGATGAACTCCTTGCCCTCTTCTATAGTGATGCGTTCCTCCTTCACAGCCTTGCTGACCCACGTTTCGAGGCGGCGGACCAGGCGCTTGGGGTCGTACTGCACATACTCCAGCACGTCGGCCACGGTTTCGCCGTCGATGGTCTTGTCTATGCTGTAGCCGTCGGCATCGACCGTCACGTGCACGGCATTGGTGTCGCCGAAGAGGTTGTGCATGTTGCCCAGAATCTCCTGGTAGGCTCCCACCAAGAACACGCCGATATAGTAGTGTTCGCCCTCGCGGATAGGATGCAGGGGCAGGTAGGACGTCTGCTGGTTGTAGTTGACGTAGGCCGAAATCTTGCCGTCTGAGTCACAGGTGATGTCCTGAATGGTGGCCGAACGGGTGGGTTTTTCGTCCAAACGCTCAATGGGCATAATGGGGAAGAGCTGGTCGATGCCCCAGGAGTCGGGCAGCGACTGGAAGAGGGAGAAGTTGCAGAAGTACTTGTCGGACATCATCTTGTCGAGCTTGCGCAGCTCGTCGGGCACGTGCTTCTGGTGGTGTACGAGTTCGCTGATCTCGTGCGAGATGCTCCAATACAGGCTCTCGATCTGTGCGCGGGTCTTGAGGTCGATGATGCCGTGGCGGAAGAGGTCGAGGGCCTCGTCGCGAATGTCCTGTGCATCGTGCCAGTCTTCGAGCATGGAGCGGGTGGAGAGCTTGTCCCAGATCTCGGTGAGGTCATGCACGAGCTGGTGGTCCTGCTCGGTGGGGTGGAAGTCCTCGTCCATGTGGGGCATACTGACACTTTCCATCACATCGACGATGAGCACGGAGTGGTGTGCCGTGAGCGAGCGTCCGCCCTCGGTGATGAGGTTGGGATGCGGAATGCCGTTTTTGTTGGCGGCATCGACAAAGGTGTAGACGCAGTCGTTGACATACTCCTGGATGGAATAGTTCACCGAACTCTCGGAGTTGCTCGAACGGGTGCCGTCGTAGTCCACGCCCAGACCGCCGCCGCAGTCGACAAACTCAATGTTGAAGCCCAGGGCGTGGAGCTGCACGTAGAACTGGGCCGCCTCGCGCAGGGCGGTTGAGATGCGGCGTATCTTGGTAATCTGCGAACCGATGTGGAAATGGATGAGCTTGAGACAGTCGTGCATGCCCATTTCATCGAGCATCTTGAGCGCGTCGAGCAGCTCGGAGGAGTTCAGGCCGAACTTCGAGGCGTCGCCGCCGCTCTCCTGCCACTTGCCGGTGCCCGAGGCGGCCAGCTTGATGCGTATGCCCAGATTGGGGCGCACGCCCAGCTTCTCGGCTGTCTGGGCGATGGTGTAGAGTTCGGGCAGCTTTTCGACCACCAGGAACACGCGCTTGCCCATCTTCTGGCCGAGCAGGGCCAGCTCAATGAAGTTCTGGTCCTTGTGTCCGTTGCAGATGATGAGACTGTCGGAGTCCATGTTGGTGGCCAGCACGGCGTGCAGCTCAGGCTTCGAGCCGGCTTCCAGACCCAGGTTGTACTTCTTGCCGTGGCTGATGATTTCCTCTACCACAGGGCGCATCTGGTTCACCTTGATGGGATAGATGATAAAGTGTTCGGCCTTGTAGTCGTATTCTTCGGCTGCGCGTGTGAAGCAGTCGGAGGTCTTTTCGATCCTGTTGTCGAGTATGTCGGGGAAGCGCAGAAGCACGGGAGCCGTAATGTCGCGCGAGTTGAGTTCGTCGACCACTTCCTTGAGGTCGACGCGCACGCCGTCCTTGCGGGGCGACACGTAGACGTGTCCTTTGTCGTTGATGCCAAAGTAGTTGACGCCCCAACCTTTGATGTTGTAGAGTTCCTCGGAATCTTCAATTCTCCATTTACGCATGGGCAACGTTGTGATGATGTGTGGGTGTTAGAGACTTAGGGTTTGCTTGATTTGGTCGGTGACAAGGTGAATCTTGTCGAAAGAGTCGAGCACGTCGACCCCGATGGTATGACGTGCCTTTTCGTAGAAAGGGCGGCGCTCGGCGAGCTGCGCTGTGACGAAGGTGCGCAGTTCCCCGGGCGTTTTGTCCTTCAGCAAGGGCCGCTCGCCGCGGCTCATGCTGAGGTGTTGCAGGATGGTCTCGGGTGATGCCTGGAGGTAGCAGGTTTGCGACACGGTGTTGAGGTAGTCGATGTTGTCGAAATGACAGGGCGTGCCGCCGCCACACGACAGCACGATGTTCTCAAACTCGGCCACCTCGTGCAACATGCGGCGCTCCAGGTCGCGGAAGCGCGCTTCGCCCTCTTCGGCAAAGATCTTGGCCACCTTGGTGTGGAAGCGTTCCTCGATATACCAGTCAAGGTCGTAGAACACAAGGCCCAGCTCCTTGGCTAGGGCCTTGCCTATCGTGGTCTTGCCCACACACATGTAGCCTATCAGGGTGATGCTCTGCATGGGATAAAGAATGGTGAGAGATGTCAGGCCCACGCGCCCTTAGCTGCGCGAAGAGGTCCGCCGGGGCTTGGCCGGCTTCTTCTGCTCGGCCTCAATGAGCTGCATGCATTCCTGCAAGGTCAGTTCGGCAGCGCGGTCGGCATCCTTCTTGGGTATCTTGTAGTTCTTGCCGTCGTAGGCGATGTAGGGTCCCCAGCGTCCGGCGCGGATTTCGAGTTTCGGGTCTTCGGCGAACTGCTTGAGGTGGCTGCGCTCTTCGGCCTCGCGCTTTTCGCGGATAAGTTCCACGGCGCGGTCGAGGGTGATGTCGAGCGGGTCTTCGCCCTTCGGGATGGAAACGAAGAGCTTGCCGAGCTGCACGTAAGGCCCGAAGCGTCCGGTGTTGGCCTTGACGGCCTGGCCTTCGAACTCGCCCAGTGTGCGGGGAAGCCTGAACAGTTCGAGTGCCTCCTCCAATGTCAGCGTCTCGATGCGCTGGCCTGCGGCGAGGTTGGCAAAGAGCGGTTTCTCGCTGTCGGTGGGCAGACCTATCTGTACCACCGGGCCGAAACGGCCTATCTTGACGCTCACGGGACGGCCCGACTTCGGGTCTGTTCCCAGTTCGCGCTCGCCCACGCGGCGTTCGAGCTTCTGGTTCATGGTGCGCTCCACCTGCGGTTCAAAGTCGCGGTAGAAGTCGCTGAGCATCTGCGTCCAGTCCTTCTTGCCCTCGGCCACTTCGTCGAACTCCTTCTCCACGTTGGCCGTGAAGTGGTAGTCCATAATCTCGGGGAAGCATTCCATCAGGAAGTCGTTCACCACGAGACCCGTGTCGGTGGGCACGAGCTTGCCGCGGTTTCCGCCCACACTCTCGCTGCGGACTTCGTCGAGCAGCTCGTCGCCGCGCAGGGAAATCTGCACAAACTCGCGCTGAACGCCGTCGTGCTCGCCGCGCTCCACGTATTCGCGCTGCTGGATGGTCGATATGGTGGGGGCGTAGGTTGACGGACGGCCTATGCCCAGTTCTTCGAGTTTGTGTACGAGCGATGCCTCGGTGTAGCGTGCCGGCGGCTGCGTGAACCGCTGCTGCGCCACGAGTTCGGCACGCTGAAGCTGCTGTCCTTCGGCGAGCGGCGGCAAGAGCGCGCTGTCGGCCGCATTGGCCTGGGCGGCCTCATCGTCGCCCCGGCTCTCGCGGTATACCCGCAGGAAGCCGTCGAAGCGCACCACCTCGCCCGTAGCCTGAAAGCACTCCTCGCGTCCGCTCACGGCAATGTTCACCGTGGTGCGCTCCAACTGTGCATCGGCCATTTGGCAAGCCAGCGTGCGTTTCCATATCAGCTCATACAGACGCTGCTCCTGCGACGTGCCGCTGATGTGCTGGCGGCGCATGTCGGTGGGGCGGATGGCCTCGTGGGCCTCTTGTGCGCCCTTCGAATGGGTGTGGTACGTGCGCCGCTGGTGGTAGTTTTCACCCATCAGCTCGGCTATCACGGGCTTGCAGCTGTTCAGACAGAGGTCGGAGAGGTTCATCGAGTCGGTACGCATGTAGGTGATCAGTCCCGACTCATAGAGGCTTTGGGCCACGCGCATGGTGAGTGCTACGGGGAAACCCAGCTTGCGGGCCGCCTCCTGCTGGAGCGTACTGGTGGTGAAGGGAGGTGCCGGTGTGCGCTTGGTCGGCCGGGTGGCCACGCTGTCGATGACGAACTCGGCCTGCCGGCCATGCAACAGGAACTCCCGGGCCTCAGCTTCGGTGGCGAAACGCTTGTTCAGCTCTGCCTTCAAGGGCACTGTGCTGCCGTCCTCAGGCACGTCGAACACCGCCGTCACGCGATAGGAAGCTTCAGGCTCGAAGTGCTCTATCTCGCGCTCACGCTCCACGATAAGGCGCACGGCCACGCTCTGCACGCGTCCGGCCGAGAGATTGGGCCTGACCCTGCGCCACAACACGGGCGAAAGCTTGAAACCTACCAGTCGGTCGAGCACACGGCGGGCCTGCTGGGCATCGACCAGATTGAGGTCGATGTGTCGCGGGTGTTCGATGGCTGCCATGATGGCCGGCTTGGTGATTTCGTGAAACACAATGCGGCGGGTCAGCTTGGGGTCAAGCCCCAGCACCTCGGCCAAGTGCCACGAAATGGCCTCTCCTTCGCGGTCCTCATCGGATGCCAGCCACACTGCCTCCGACTTTTTGGCCTGGGCACGCAGTTCGCTCACCACGTGCTTCTTGTCGGCCGGTATTTCGTATTGCGGCTTGAACGTGTCGAGGTCGACGCCAAAGTTCTTCTTCTTCAGGTCGCGGATATGTCCGTAGCTGGACATTACCTTGAAGTCCGCGCCCAAAAACTTCTCAATCGTTTTCGCTTTGGCCGGAGACTCGACAATGACTAAGTTCTTTTGCATAAGTGTGATTGGATATTTTTCGTATGACTGGCACCGCACGGGGCTGCCGTTTGGACTGCACAACCTCACGCTGAAAAGTGGTCTCCAAAAGAAGATATACTTCATCGGCAAAGTAATATATACTTCATTGGCAAAGTAATATATACTTCATCGGCAAAGTAATATATACTTCATCGGCAAAGTA
>JBJEAF010000238.1:0-1967 GCA_051868755.1 Alloprevotella sp. | reverse complement strand
CCCTTGCAGGGCGACCTTCATCGCTTCGTTCTACCCAGGGCGATGCCCTGGGCTAAGCGCTTGCTGCCCCTTCGGGGCGTGCCTTGAACGCTTGCATTCACACATTTATCCAAAAATCATGCACCGGGATTTCGGCTTGACCCGAATTATCCGCGAATTTTCGTAAATGGCTTTAGAACGCGCATTTTTTATTCTGCCGGTGAAGAAGCTCGCGCGATTTTATATACATTTGCACGACCTATAAACCAATTTTCCCTTTTATATGAAGCACAAACTGTTCTGTCTGTTTCTCTTTCTTGCTGCCGGTGCCGCATGGGGCCCGTCACTCCATGCTGCGCGCGAAAACGGTCTGGAGAAGACACTCCGGCGCTATTTCAAAACCTTGTGTAAGACACCCGGAGCGCGGGTAGATGCCGTAGAATATACCGGAGGCTTCAGTCAGGAGATTCGCGGATTCTGCTGGCAACGGGGCGACGGCGACGGTTGGACACGCGGCAAGCGCCTTTGTTTGGCAGCTGCCGACACTGCCGTGATTGACAGCCTGAACCACCAGTTCCAACGCATACGGGCTGAACAATACGCCAACATGAAGAGCAACGGCTGTGCCACCTATTTTGAAGACTCGCGCACGTTTTATGGCTACACCGTCGAAGCAGACGGCACGCTCTACATGCTCTGTGCTACCACCGAAAACGAGATTTGTGTGCCCGTAGATTGGACCACGCGCAACCGCTACTGCCACCCTGTACGCAGTGCGGCGCGGTACTTCCGTTCACTGCCGGGTCGTAGCCAGCACCTGCTGGCCCTCTCGCGGCTGTGGGCTGCCGTAAGGCGGAACTTTGTGTTCATGGACCGTGTCACCGTAGATTGGGACAGTCTTTATGCCGCCTACATCCCTGCCATGGAACGTGCGCGCAATGACTATGAGGCCCTCCGGCTGCTCCAGCGCATGGTGGCACAGGTCAATGACGGCCACACCTTTGTTTATGGTTCGCTCGGTCTGCAACCAGCTCCGTTCACCACCGTGATGCTCGGCGGCAAGGTGTATGTCGACGAGGTGCTGTCTTCAGCCTTGCAGCAGCGCGGCATGAAGCGCGGCATGGAGGTGGTGGAGATTGACGGCAAAGAGGTGGTCTCCTGGGCCTCGGAGCAGATTATGCCGTATGTGGCAGCCTCCACGCCGCAGTGGAGACAGTACAGGACATTCTGCGGAGAGGCCCTGACGGAACGTCCTGAAGGAGAAAAAGTGAAGGTGACACTGCAAGAGAACGGCCAAACGCTCCGTCTGACATGCACCGCCCGCCGTGAAGAGGCGGACTTGAGAAAAGACGAACCCACGGTGACTTACCGCGTGCTTGACGACAGCATCGGCTACCTGCGCATCCGCAACTTCATGGACAGCAACATCCCCGCGACCTTTGACGGCCTGTATCCGCAAATATGCCAAAGCCGTGCACTCGTCATAGACCTGCGCAACAACGGCGGCGGCAACAGCAACCATGGCGACTATATCCTGCAACACCTCACGGGCGACAGTCTGCGCTGCGCTTCATGGAGCAGCCCTACCTATGTCCCCGCACTGGCTTCGTGGGGAATCAGGCCGGATGCTTACCGCATGGAAGGCCGCCTGCTGTATGGAAAGAACGGCATCACGCCCTACACCCGCCCCATTGTCGTGCTCATTAACCGGGGTACATTCAGCGCAGCGGAGGATTTTGCGGCCATACTTCAGGGCAACGGGCGTGCGCGTCTGGTGGGCGAACCGTCGGGTGGCAGTACGGGCAACGGTGTACGTCTCACCCTACAGGAAGGCGTGGCGTGGGCCAACATCTGCTCCAAACACGACATTGGTCCTGGCGACAACCACTTCGTGGGCCGGGGCCTGCTTCCCGACATGGAGGTCGAAGAAACATTCGACAGCTATTTCCGTGCCCCGCAGTCGGCAGCCCTGTCCTGTGCCCTGCGTC